>DASTUL010000033.1:0-13149 GCA_035759645.1 Lysobacteraceae bacterium
GCCAGCATGATCGGCGTGCCATGGGTGTCGTCCGCACAGACGAACCAGGCGGTGTGCCCCGCGAGGCGCTGCGCGCGGACCCAGATGTCGCCCTGGATGTAGCCCACCAGGTGCCCGAGGTGGAGGGGGCCGTTGGCGTAGGGGAGGGCGCAGGAAACTACGAGTTCGCGGGGCATCGGGAAATTATCGCATCCGTCGCCGCTGAAGCGGCTCCTGCGGGAATGGCTCCCGCTATTCGCGGACCCATTCCTGCTGGCGGCAGAAGAACGCGATGCAGCCGGACACGCCCAGGCGGTCGTCACCGAGCATCTCGAGCTTGGACTTGTAGGTCTTGCCCTTGGACGGGTCCAGGATGCGGCCGCCGGCGTACTCGCCGCCGCCTTCGTCCCGCATGTCCCAGAGGATGGTCATGCCCTTGATGGGCTTGCCCTTGTTGGCGCCCTCGCACTTGTCGCAGGTCGGGTTGGGACCCCTGTCCGACTGCAGGATCTCGACGACCTTGCCCTGCAGGGTTCCGTCCTGTCCGCGGGTGATCTCGACGATCGACTTCACCTTGCCGGTGTCGTCGTCGATGGTCTTCCAGCGCCCCCCGGGGGTCTGCGCGGCAGCGGCGAAACCGGCCACGAGCAGGGAAATGCCGAACAGCCTGGCGAGGGTCCTGATGGTCATCGGGGTCGTTTCCGGGGGATAAGCGGGGCATCATAGGGTAACGGGCACGACCCGTCGGGGCACATTCCAGCAGGATTTCCGGGGGAACACCGAGATGAAGATCATTGTCCAGGGCCTGGCCGCGGCCGCCCTGATGGCGACCGCCATGGCCGGCGCCGGCCCAGCGCACGCCGCGGAACCCAACGCCACGGCCGCCAGGCCGACCATCGCCGACTTCGTGCGGCACGCGACCTACAGCAGCGTCAGGATCTCGCCCACCGGCGAGTACCTGGCCATGACCGTCGAGAAGGACGAGCAGGACGTGCTGGTGGTGCTGCGCACCGAGGACCTCGAGCTCCTCAAGATCAACCAGCTGCCCGACGAGAAGAGCGTCGGCAGCTTCCACTGGACCAGCCCCGAGCGGCTGATCTTCACCGCGATCCGCAAGATCGGCCACTACGCCCAGCCGTTCGGCACGGGCGAGTGGTACGGCGTCAACGCCGACGGCAGCATGCCGCGTCCGCTGGTGTTCTACGGGACGCGCGACGTTACCCAGCGCGGCAAGACCGTCGGCAACCGCCGCTTCAGCCTGCTCGACACGCTGGAGGAGGACGACGAGAACGTGCTGATGCAGGTCAGCAAGCGCAGTTCCCGCGAGGGCACCAAGACCGAGGTGGTGCTGTTCGACACCACCGCCGGCCGGTGGCGGACGCTGGCCGAGGCGCCACGCGAGAACTGCCAGATCGCGCTGGGTGCCGACAGCGAGCCGCGCTTCGCCATCTGCTACGACGATGAGGACGAAGCGGGCAACTACGCCAGCGAGACCGAGCTCTACAAGCGCGGCGACGACGGCAACTGGACGCTGCTCAACAAGTCGACCGACACAGGCGCCAAGCTGTCGGCCGGGGGTACCGCCGGCGACGGCACGGTCTATGCCACCCGCGCGGTGGACAAGGGGACGACCCAGTTCGGTACGTTCGACCCGGTGACCGGCGAGTTCGAGCTGCTGTTCCACGACCCGGTGTCGGATCCGTCCGGCTACATCCACGCCTCGGACATGGACACCGTCATCGGCGTGGCCACGGAGGCCGGCGCACCGCGCGTCACGATGACCAACGAGTCGCACCCCGACGCGGCGCTCTACCAGTCGCTCGCGGCATCATTTCCGGGCCAGATGGTCGACTTCTCCAGCGCCACCGCCGATGGCTCGAAGATCGTCGTGTCGGTGTACAGCGACCGCAACCCGGGACAGCTGTACCTGTACGACCGCGCGACCAAGAAGGCGCGGTTCCTGATGCAGCAGCGACAGTGGCTCGACCCGGAGACGATGGCCTCGGTCAAGCCGTTCTCCTTCAAGTCGCGCGACGGCCTCACGCTGCACGGCTACCTCACCATCCCGCACGGCTCGGATGGCAAGCACCTGCCGATGATCGTCAACCCGCACGGCGGCCCGATGGGTCCGCGCGACAACTGGGGCTTCAACACGGAAGCGCAGTTGATGGCCAGCCGCGGCTATGCGGTCATGCAGGTCAACTTCCGGGGTTCCGGCGGCTTCGGCGAGAAGTTCGAGGACATGGCCTGGGGCAACTGGGCCGACGAACTCATGTACGACATCATCGATGCGACCAAGCACATGATCGCCGAGGGTCATGCCGACCCCGAGCGCATCTGCATCTACGGTGGCAGCTTCGGCGGCTACGCCGCGATGATGGCGCCGGCCCGCGCGCCGGGGCTGTACAAGTGCGCGTTCGGCTACGTGGGCGCATACGACGTCGGCATCCAGTTCGAGGAGAGCGACACCGGCCAGAGCGAGGCAGGCCGTCGCTACCTGGAGAAGGCGCTGGGCGACACGCCAGCCGAGTGGGCCGCTGTGTCACCCGTCACCTACGCGGACCAGATCGACATCCCCGTGTACCTGGCGGCCGGCGCGCGCGACCCGCGCTGCCCACCCGAGAACACCGAGGCGATGTACGCCGCCCTGAAGGCGGCCGGCAACGAGCCCGAAGGGATGATCATCCAGTCTGGCGAGATGCACGGGTTCTACAAGGAAGAGAACAACGAGCACCTCTACACGGAGATGCTCGCGTTCTTCGACCGCCACATCGGAGGCTAGTGCTTCGACATCTGGTCGCGCGCCTGTTCGGCGCGCGACGCCCCGATGGCGGTCTCGACCTGGCGCACTTCCTCGGGCGGCGGCAGCACGGCGGGGAAGCCCAGCGACTGGATCCACAGTTCACGGCACCAACCCATCGTGTGGTACAGGTGATGGTCTTCGTCCTGTTCGACCGAGTCGTACGCGGCCTTGAGGACCTTCGCGGTGTCGCCCTGGCCCTTCTCGCCGACCACGCCGATCAGTTCCCAGTTGCTGTGGTCCTTGGTCTCGGCGAGCACGACGCATTCGCACGCGACGAGTTCGGCCGCGGTGGGGTCACCCGCCGATAGCGCCATTTCCATGGCTTCCACCAGCGATTCGCCCTGGTGCTTCACGACCTTGCGGCCGGGCGTCATGGTGTCGGTGTCCATGCCCAGCGTCTCGAAGACGCGGGTCAGGACCTGCACGTGCCGGCGGGTTTCATCGAGGTACTCGTTCCATTCCTTGCGCAGGTCGTCGTTGACCGCGCAACGCAGTGCCGTCTCGTAGACCTGCACGCCACCGATCTCGGTCTCGAGCGCCTGGTACAGCAGTTCGTTGACCTGCGCGGCATCGAATTCGGACTTCTTCATGGGATGGGTTCCGTCTTGGGGAAGGAAAACGGGCCGCGCGAGGCGGCCCGTCCATTCGCATGTCGTTGCGATTCAGCGGTCGCTTTCACCCTGGCCGCGGCCCGACTGGCCCTGCGAACCCTGGTTGCGTCCGGACTGCGAGGACTGCGAGCCCTGGTTGCGGCCCGACTGGCCCTGCATGGTCTCGGACTGGCCCGAACGGCTGCCCGCGGTGCGGGACTGGTTCTGCTGGCCCTGCGCCTGCTGGCCCTGCTGCTGGTTGCGGGTGCCCTGGTTGTTGCCCTGGTTACCCTGGTTGTTGCCCTGGTTCTTGTTCTGGTTGTTCGCCATGGGAGCTGCTCCTGTTGGGGAAGGTGCCCGGTCCGCACGGATGGGATCGGACGCGCCCAGCTTCCCCGCGGATGCGTTACGGGAAAGTGCAAGCAACACGGGTTTTTTCAACTGCCGGCTGAAGCGTTCAGCCCCTGCTTCCATTCAGCAGGGCGTGACCAACTTGAATGCGCGCGAAAGCGCATCGCCCTCGGTGGGACGCACGACGCGGGCGACTTCCACGCCGTCGCTCAGGAACACCAGCGTCGGCCAGAGCTTCACGCCGAACGAGCGTCCCAGGCGGCGGCCGCGACCGTCCTCGACCTTGATGTGGTGCACGTCCGGATGGGCGGCGAAAGCCGCCTGGACCCACGGCCGCGCGGCCTGGCAATGCCCGCACCAGTCGGTGCCGAACTCGACGACGACCGCGCCTGCGATCGCGTCGACGTCGGCGCGGTCGGGAGCGGTCGTGGCGTAGCGGTCGACGAAGGCCATAACGTCGCTCCTACATCACGTTCGGCTCGCTGAAGGCCTCGATCTCGCCCTGGAAGGCGTTGATCGGCACGCAGCTGCAGAACACGTTCTTGTCGCCGTACACGTTGTCCACGCGCGCCACCGGCGGCCAGTACTTCTGCCGGCGCAACGTCTCCAGCGGGAACACGGCGAGCTCGCGCGAGTAGCCGTGCTTCCACTGCGCGGACGTTGCCTGCGCGGCCGTGTGCGGCGCGTGCTTGAGCGGGTTGTCTTCGCGGTCCATGCGGCCTTCCTCGATCGCGCGGATCTCCTCGCGGATCTGGATCATCGCGTCGATGAAGCGGTCGAGTTCGTGCAGGCTCTCGGACTCGGTCGGCTCGACCATCAACGTGCCGGCCACCGGGAAGCTCAGCGTCGGCGCGTGGAAGCCGAAGTCGATCAGCCGCTTGGCCACGTCCTCGGCGCCGATGCCGCTGGTCTTCTCCAGCGGGCGCACGTCGAGGATGCATTCGTGCGCGACGAGCCCGTTGCGGCCGGTGTAGAGCGTCCTGTAATGCGGCGCCAGGCGCTTGGCGATGTAGTTCGCGTTGAGCAGTGCGACCTGGGTCGCGCGGCGCAAGCCCTCGCCGCCCATCAGGGTGATGTACATCCAGCTGATCGGCAGGATCGAGGCGGAGCCGAACGGCGCGGCGCTGACCATGCCCACGCCGGCCTCGGCCACGCCTTCGTCGCGCGGCACCGCCGACGGCAGGAACGGCGCCAGGTGGGACTTCACCGCGCACGGCCCGACACCGGGACCGCCGCCGCCATGCGGGATGCAGAAGGTCTTGTGCAGGTTCAGGTGCGAGACGTCCGAGCCCCACTTGCCGGGGCGCGCGACGCCGACCAGCGCGTTCATGTTGGCGCCGTCGGTGTACACCTGGCCGCCATGCGCGTGGACGATCTCGCAGATGCCGACCACGTCCTCCTCGAACACGCCATGCGTGGACGGGTAGGTGAGCATGATCGCGGCGAGGCGGTCGGAGTACTTTTCCGCCTTGGCGCGGATGTCGTCGATGTCGACGTTGCCGTCCTTGTCGCAGCGCGTGACCACCACCTGCATGCCGCACAGCTGCGCCGAGGCGGGGTTGGTGCCGTGCGCGGACTCGGGGATCAGGCAGATGTCGCGCCGGTCGTCGCCGCGCGAGCGATGGTAGGCGCGGATCGCAAGGAGGCCGGCGTACTCGCCCTGCGCGCCCGAGTTCGGCTGCAGGCTGACGGCGTCGTAACCGGTGATCTCGGACAGCATTGCCTCGAGTTCGTCGATCAGCTGGTGATAGCCGGCGACCTGGTCGTCCGGCGCAAGCGGATGGATGTTGCCGAACTCCGGCCACGTGACCGGGATCATCTCGGCCGTGGCGTTGAGCTTCATCGTGCACGAGCCCAGCGGGATCATGGTGCGATCCATCGCCAGGTCCTTGTCGGCCAGCGCGCGCATGTAGCGCAGCAGCTCGTGCTCGCTGTGGTGCGTGTTGAACACCGGATGCGCCAGGAACTTCGAGGTGCGCACCAGCGTCGCCGGCAACGCGTCGGCGGTATCGCGGTCCAGCGCGTCGATGTCGCCGACGTCCGCGCCGAACAGCGATGCGATGGCCACCACGTCGCCGCGCGTCGTCGTCTCGTCCAGGCTGATGCCCAGGTGCCGGTCGCCTTCCTCCAGCGGGCCGAACATGCGCAGGTTGATCCGCAGCGCGCGTGCCTTCGCATGGATCGCGGCCGCATCGACGTTGGTCACGTGCAGCGTGTCGAAGAACCCTTCCGCGACGCGTGTGCCGGCCTTGCGCAACGCCGCGGCCAGGATCGCCGCCAGGCGGTGGGTGCGCCGCGCGATGCGGACCAGGCCTTCGGGCCCGTGGTAGACCGCGTACATCGAGGCCATCACCGCCAGCAGCACCTGCGCGGTGCAGATGTTGGACGTCGCCTTCTCGCGGCGGATGTGTTGTTCGCGGGTCTGCAGGGTCAGGCGATAGGCGGGGTTGCCCTCGGTGTCGACGGACACGCCGATCAGCCGGCCCGGCATCGAGCGCTTGTACGCATCGCGGCACGCCATGAACGCCGCATGCGGACCGCCGAAACCGAACGGCACGCCGAAACGCTGGGTGTTGCCGACCACGATGTCCGCGCCCCATTCGCCCGGCGCCTTCAGCAGTGCGA
The DNA here is from genome assembly GCA_035759645.1 of Lysobacteraceae bacterium. GTDB lineage: Bacteria > Pseudomonadota > Gammaproteobacteria > Xanthomonadales > Xanthomonadaceae > CAMPJU01. The sequence goes on from DASTUL010000033.1 coordinate 6,349, forward strand.
GCGCCAGCAGGTCGGTCGCGGCGCACACCACGGCGCCACGGGCGTGCACGGCATCGGCCAGTGCGGCGTAGTCGTTCGCCGTGCCGAACGTGTCGGGGTATTGCAGCAACACGCCGAACGCATCGAGCGTGGAGAGGTCCGCGTCGTCCACGACCACCACCTCGATGCCCAGCGGCTCGGCGCGCGTGCGAACCACTTCGATCGACTGCGGGTGCACGCCGCGCGAGACGCCGAACACGTTCGACTTCGATTTCGCCGAGCGCTTCGCCAGCGTCATGGCTTCAGCCGCCGCCGTTGCCTCGTCCAGCAGCGACGCGTTGGCGATCTCCATCCCGGTCAGGTCCGCGCACATCGTCTGGAAGTTGATCAACGCTTCCATCCGCCCCTGCGAGATTTCGGCCTGGTAGGGCGTGTACGCGGTGTACCAGGCAGGGTTCTCCAGGATGTTGCGCAGGATGACGTTCGGCGTGTGCGTGCCGTAGTAGCCCTGGCCGATGAAGCTGCGGAACACCTGGTTGCGGTCGGCACGCTCGCGGATCTTCGCCAGCGCCTCGACCTCGGTCATCGCGCCGGGTAGGGCCAGCGGCGACTGCGCGCGGATCGACGCCGGCACGATGGCATCGGTCATCGATTCCAGCGAGTCGTGGCCGATGGCCGACAGCATGGTCGCGATCTCCGCATCGTTGGGGCCGATGTGGCGTTCGACGAAGGCGGCGTGGTACTCGAGCTCGCGAAGGGAGGCAGCGCTGGTCTTGGGCATGGCAAGGACGTCGATGGCGCGGCCTTCGCCGCGGGGGCGTGTGGTGAAGCAAGCCCCTCTGTCCTTTTGCCTGAGAGTTTGGAAGCCGCGGGGGAGGATCCGGCTTCTTGCCCCTTCGGCGCCGGCGCGAAGCCGGTCTCTCCAGAGTGTGTGCACCGCGGCGGTCGTGGGGCCTGAGCGATTCCGGGCGTTGCGCCTTCGGCAGCGGCGCCATGCAGGGACATGGCCGACCGCTTCTCCCACCGCGTGCTGCCCGCGAATTATAGAGGGTGGGGCATGGGACCGGGGGGGGAATGCCCCTCTGTGGGAGCCGGCATGCCGGCGAAGGGCTTCGCCGCCGTGGCGGCTCCCACAGGGATTCCGGCCATTCACCGATAGCGGCAGGATTCCACCTTCCCGACGCTGCGCGTATGCGCCGCGCCCAATCCAACCGGCTCCGCACCGGCCGGCACTCGGAGCCAGGCAGGATCTACCTCGTGACCTTCACCACGCATCTCCGGCAGCGGTTTTTCGACGAGTGGACGCTGGGTGCTGCCGCGTCCCGCGCGCTTTGTTCAGCAGGTGCCTGGGCCGATTCACGCCTGCTCTGCTGGATCCTGATGCCGGACCACTTCCACGGCTTGGTCGAGCTTGGATCGACCGACACGCTTTCCCGGAACGTCGGGAGGGCGAAGCATCATGCAACGAGGGCGCTTCGCGACTGCGGCCTGGCCGGCGCCGTCTGGGCGCGGGGTTTCCACGAACGCGCGATGCGGCGCGAAGACAACATCGTGGCCGCCGCCAGGTACACCATCGCGAATCCACTTCGTGCCGGGCTGGTCACTGACGTGGGCGCTTACCCGTACTGGAATGCCGCCTGGCTGGCTGACGCGACTCCGATCTAGTCGCTGTGGGAGCCGGCATGCCGCCGAACGGCTTCGCCGCCATGGCGGCTCCCACAGGCAGGCGATGCCCCTCAGGAATGGGGCGACGGCTTACCTGGCGACTGGCAGGCGCCACCCGCGTCGGATTGCCATCCACCTCAGCCCGAAACAGACCAGGGCACCAGCGATCGCGGCTGCCGCAGGCGGCAACTCCAAGGACCGCGCGGTGACGAACACGATTGCGCCGGCCAGCGCAGCAACGGCATAGAGCTCCCGTTGCAGCACGGCCGGCACCTGGGCAACCAGTACGTCGCGGACCATGCCACCGCCAACGCCGGTCAGGACGCCAAGCAGCACGGCGCCAAGCGGTCCGACGCCCGCGGTCAATGCCTTGCTTGCACCCACGACCGCGAACAAGGCGAGCCCGACGGCGTCGGAAACCTGGACCGGGTTTCGGAATCGTTCGACATCGGCGTGGCGGTAGAACGTGATGAGGCCAGCCACGGTGGATGCGCTGAGATAGCGCCAATCAACCAGCGCCACAGGTGGCGTTGCTCCCAGGAGCACGTCGCGCAAGATCCCGCCCGCCGCGGCGGCGGCGAACGACAGCACCAGGACGCCGAACAGGTCGAGGCGATGGCGCACCGCGACGAGCGCGCCGCTGATCGCAAAGGCGAAAGTCCCCAGGAAATCGAGGAGCAGGACGAAGGTCGAGGTCATGGACCGATCATGCCCGTGCCTGGTGGGAGCCGCCATGGCGGCGAAGAGCTTCGCCGGCATGCCGGCTCCCACAGAAGAGCTTCGCCGCCATGGCGGCTCCCACATGGGTGCCGTCACAATGTGGGCATGACGCCGCCCCATTCACCGAACATCCGCCGCCTGGCGCTGCTGCTGGGCGGGCTGGCCATGTTCGGGCCGTTCTCGATCGACACGATCTTCCCGGCGTTCCCGGCGATCGGGGCGCAGCTGGGCGCGGACAAGGTGGCGATGCAGCAGACGATCAGCGTCTATCTGATCGCCTACGCGCTGATGAGCATCGTCCACGGGCCGCTGTCCGATGCGGTCGGGCGCCGTCGGGTGATCCTGACGGGGCTGGCGGTGTTCGCGCTGGCCTCGGTGGGCTGCGCCTTGGCCACCGACCTCGGCACGCTGCTGGCGTACCGCGCGTTGCAGGGGCTGTCGGCGGGTGTCGGCCTGATCGTCGGCCGCGCGGTGATCCGCGACGTGCTGCAAGGCGACGACGCGCAACGCCTGATGAGCCAGGTCTCGATGATCTTCGGCATCGCCCCGGCGATCGCGCCGATCATCGGCGGCTGGATCCTGGGCTGGAGCGCCTGGCCGACCATCTTCTGGTTCCTGGTGCTCTTCGCGCTGGTGCTGCTGGCGGCGGTCTGGTTCGGCCTCCCGGAGACCCACCCGCCGGCAGACCGCATCGCCCTGCATCCGAAGTCGATGGTGCGCGACTACTTCAGGATCCTCGTCAACCCGCGCTTCCAGCGCCTGGCCGCAGCCGGTGCCTTCAACTTCGCGGCGCTGTTCCTGTACATCGCGTCGGCGCCGGCGTTCGTGCTGGACCTGTTGCGTGGGTTCGATGGCGAGCGCCTGGGGGCGAACGACTTCGGCTGGTTCTTCGTGCCGACCATCGGCGGGATGATGCTCGGCGCGTTCCTGTCGGGCCGCGCGGCCGGGCGGATCAGTGGTGCGCGGCTGGCGAACCTCGGGTTCCTGGTCTGCGGCGCGGCCGCCGTGTTGAACGTCGCCTACAACCTGGCGGTGGATGTCCCGACGCTGCCGTGGGCGGTCATACCGATGGCGCTGAACGCATTCGGCATCGCCCTGGTGTTCCCGATCCTCACCCTGGCGATCCTGGACATGTACCCGCGCCAGCGAGGTTCGGCCTCGTCGCTGCAGGCCTTCACCGGCCTGGTGCTGCATTCGCTGGTGGCCGGCGTGATCTCACCTCTGCTCAGCAATGACGCGATGTGGCTCGCGCTCGGCGCCGCGATGGCGACCGCCCTGGGCTGGGCGTTCTGGCGCTGGGAAATCGGTACCGGCGAAAACCTGCCCGAGGCGCCGGTCGCCCCGGCCGCCCTGGAACCGACGGAGCGCCTGTGAACAACGACAACCGCATCGACACCCGTTTCGCCGCGCTCGCGGCCGCAGGTCGCAAGGCGCTGGTGCCCTTCATCACGGCCGGCGATCCGTCGCTCGACGCGACCGTGCCGGTCATGCACGCGCTGGTCGACGCCGGCGCGGACGTGATCGAACTGGGCATGCCGTTCTCCGACCCGATGGCGGACGGCCCGGTGATCCAGCGCAGCTCGGAGCGCGCGCTGGCACGCGGCGCCGGGCTGGCGCACGTGTTCGACAGCGTGCGCACGTTCCGCGCGCGCGATGCCGACACGCCCGTCGTGCTGATGGGCTACCTGAACCCCGTGGAGATCCGCGGGCATGCGGCGTTCGCGGCGCAGGCGGCGGAGGCGGGCGTCGACGGGGTGCTGCTGGTCGACCTGCCGCCGGAGGAGGCCGTCGAGTTGCGCGTGGCGTTCGCCGACGCAGGCCTGGCGCTGATCCTGCTTGCCGCGCCGACCACGGGCGACGCGCGGCTGGCGCTGCTCGGCGAGCTGGCCGCGGGCTACCTCTACTACGTCAGCTTCGCCGGCGTCACCGGTGCCGACCGACTGGATGCCGGGGCAGCCGGCACGCGCCTGCGCGAAGTGCGCCGCCACAGCCCGGTACCGGTCGTGGCCGGCTTCGGCATCCGCGACGCAGCGAGTGCCGCGGCGATGGCGCGCGAAGCCGATGGCGTCGTCGTCGGCAGCGCGCTGGTGGCGGCGCTGGCCGAGGCGACCGATGCGGAGGACGCGGTTGCCAGGGCCATCACGTTCCTCCGCCCGCTCCGCGAGGCGCTGGACCTGTAGGAGCGGCATAAGCCGCGACCGGGCCTTTCGCGGCTCACGCCGCTCCTACCAGACCCAGGGATTACAATTCCGGGGTTCCCCGGAGACGCCCAACGAATGAGCTGGCTGAAGAAACTCATGCCTGCACGCATCCGCACCGACTCCGGTGCCGGGCGCAAGCGCAGCGTGCCCGAGGGGCTGTGGGAAAAGTGCGGCAAGTGCGGTGCGGTCCTGTACCGCCCCGAGCTCGAGGAGAACCTCGAGGTCTGCCCCAAGTGCAACCACCACATGGCGATCCGCGCCAGGATCCGCCTGCTGGCGTTGTTCGACCCCGACACGACCCGGGAAATCGGCGCCGCCCTCGGTCCCACCGACGTCCTGAAGTTCAAGGATCAGAAGAAGTACTCCGACCGGATCAAGGCGGCGCAGAAATCCTCCGGCGAGCGCGATGCGCTGATCGCCATGGAAGGCAAGCTGGCCGGCCGCGACCTGGTCGCCTGCGCCTTCGACTTCGCGTTCATGGGCGGCTCGATGGGTTCGGTGGTCGGCGAGCGGTTCGCGCTGGCCGCCGAGCGCGCGCTGGCGTTGCGCTGCCCGCTGGTGTGTTTCTCGGCCACCGGCGGCGCGCGCATGCAGGAAAGCCTGTTCTCGCTGATGCAGATGGCCAAGACCGCGGCGGTGCTCGACCGGCTGCGCGACGCGGGCCTGCCCTACATCTCGGTGATGACCCATCCGACCACCGGCGGCGTGTCCGCGTCGCTGGCGATGCTGGGCGACATCAACCTGGCCGAACCCGAGGCGCTGATCGGCTTCGCCGGCCCGCGCGTGATCGAGCAGACCGTGCGCGAGACGCTGCCGGAAGGCTTCCAGCGCAGCGAGTTCCTGCTCGAGCACGGCGCCATCGACCAGATCTGCGACCGCCGCGAACTGCGCGAGCGCCTGGCGCACCTGTTCGCGCTGCTGATGCGCCAGCCGACCCCGGCCGAAGACATCGAGGTGACGGCGTGACGCGTCGCTGGTTCGGGACCGACGGCATCCGGGGGCGGGTGGGCACGGCGCCCATCTCCGCGGACTTCGTGCTGCGCCTGGGCAACGCCTACGGCCACGCGCTGCCGCGCAACCAGTGGCGCAAGCCGCAGGTGATCATCGGCAAGGACACCCGGATCTCGAACTACATGTTCGAGGCCGCGCTCGAGGCCGGCCTGGTCGCCGCGGGCGTGGACGTGCAGCTGATGGGCCCGATGCCCACGCCCGCGGTCTCGCACCTCACGCACTCGCTGCGCGCCGACGGCGGCATCGTCATCAGCGCCTCGCACAACCCGCACCACGACAACGGCATCAAGTTCTTCTCGGCAGAGGGCGAGAAGCTCGACGACGCCACCGAACTCGCCATCGAGGCCGCGCTGGAGGAGCCGTTCCGCACCGTCCCGTCCGAGCAGCTCGGCAAGGCCGTGCGCACGCGCGATGCGGTCGGCCGCTACGTCGAGCACTGCAAGAATTCCGTGCCGCGCGGCTTCAGCCTCGACGGCCTGCGCATCGCGCTGGACTGCGGCCACGGCGCGACGTTCCAGATCGGACCGATCGTGCTGCGCGAGCTCGGTGCGCAGGTCGACGCGATCGGCATCGACCCCAACGGCCTGAACATCAACGACGGCGTCGGCTCGACCCATCCGCAGGCGCTGGCCGCGCACGTGCGCTCGGTGGGCGCGGACCTGGGCATCGCGTTCGACGGCGACGGCGACCGCGTGCTGTTCGTCGACCGCGAGGGCCGGGTGCGCGACGGCGACGACCTGCTTTACGTGCTCGCCTGCGACTGGCAGGCCAGCGGCCGCCTCAAGGGCCCGGTCGTCGGCACGCTGATGACCAACTACGGTTTCGAGCGCGCACTGCAGGAGAAGGACATCCCGTTCATCCGCGCGAAGGTCGGCGACCGCTACGTGCACCAGGCGTTGCACGAGCAGGGCGGCGTGCTCGGCGGCGAGGCCTCCGGGCACCTGCTGTGCCTGGACCGGGCGAACACCGGCGATGCCATCGTCAGCGCGCTGCAGGTGCTGCACGTGCTGCAGCGCACCGGAAAGTCGCTGCCCGAGCTCCTGCAGGGCATGGAGAAGGTGCCGCAGCAGACCATCAACGTGCGCTACACCAACGGTGCGCGCCCGACCGAAGCCGGGCCGGTGCAGGCCGCGCTGGCCGATGCGCAGGCGGCGGTGCAGGGCAGGGGCCGCGCGTTCCTGCGGCCGTCCGGCACCGAGCCCGTGGTGCGGGTGACGGTGGAGGC
>DASTUL010000034.1:0-14225 GCA_035759645.1 Lysobacteraceae bacterium
AGCATCCATGCGGTAGACCGACCCGGACCCGCCTTCCATGCACCCATCCCTGCGCCGCCTCTCCCTTGCGGCCGCGCTGCTCGCGTGCCCTCCGTTCGCGCTGGGCCAGGAAGCCGCCGCGCCGGCGACGCCAGTCCCCGCCAGTGACGCGCGCACCTACGTCCCGGCCGACTTCGCCCGCTACGCGCCGCGCAACGCACTGGACATGCTCGAGCAGGTGCCGGGGTTCGTGATCCGCGAAGCCGTGGTCGAGCGCGGGCTCGGGCAGGCCACCGGCAACGTGCTCCTGAACGGGCAGCGCCTGTCCGGCAAGTCGAACGACGTGATCACCCAGCTGTCGCAGGTGCCGGCCGACGACGTGGTGCGCATCGAGATCGTCGACGGCGCCACGCTCGAGATCCCGGGCCTGTCGGGGCAGGTCGCCAACGTGGTTACGGATGCCGAGGGGCTGAGCGGGCAGTGGGAATGGAAGCCGGACTTCCGCAGCTACTACACCAACCCGCAGTTCACGCGGACCAGCGCGTCGGTCAGCGGATCGCGCGGCCGGCTGGACTACACGCTGGGCTTCGAGAACGGCGCCAACCACAGCGGCGCCGGCGGCCCGACGACGCTGTACAACGCCGATGGCAGCGTGCGCGAACACCGCGACGAGGCGTGGACCGGGGAAGTCGACGCGCCGCGCCTGAGCACGCAGCTCGCGTGGAAAGGGGCGACCGGCGCGGTGGGCAACCTCAATGCGTCCTGGCAGAAGGTGTTCTACGACTACGTCGAGGACGGCACCCGCGCCGGACCTGGCTTGCCCGATCGCATCCGCAGCGTGCGTAGCGAGCAGGGCGGCCACAACTACGAAGTCGGTGGCGACTACGAGTTCGGGCTGGGCACGGGTCGGCTGAAGTTGATCGGCTTGTCGCAGTTCGACCATACCCCGACGGTGGACACGGTCGAGGTGGCGTATGCGGACGGGAGCCCAACCGAGGGATTTCGTTTTACCCGCGACGGCGAGACGACCGAGCGCATTGCGCGCGCAGAGTACCGATGGACGGCTGGCGGCGACTGGCAGGTCTCCGGCGAGTACGCGTTCAACCGGCTGGACAGCATCTCCGCCCTGTTCCAGCGCGCCGCCGACGGGAGTTACCAGCCCGTGCCGTTGCCCGGCGGCACCGCGACCGTGCAGGAGGATCGCTACGAACTGATGGGCAGCTACGGCAGGACGCTGACTCCCGACCTCACACTCCAGGTCGCGGCCGGCGCGGAAGACTCGACCATCGAGCAGGCGGGCGGCGGCGGGCTGCGCCGCTCCTTCCGCCGGCCGAAGGGGCAGGTCTCGCTGGCCTGGGAGGCCAGCGATGCGCTGGACGTCAACACGAAGCTGCAGCGCCGCGTGGGCCAGCTCGACTTCTACGACTTCCTGGCGTCGGTCGACCTCGCCGACGACCAGGTCAACGCCGGCAACCCGGACCTGGTGCCGCCGCAACTCTGGGTGCTGGAGGTGGAGGCCATCCGCGACCTGGGCGACTGGGGATCGACCAGCGTGCGCGGCTATGCCCAGCGCATCGACGACATCGTCGACACCGTGCCGATCGGCGCGACCGGCGAGAGCCCCGGGAACATCGACAGCGCGCGGGTGCACGGCATCGAATGGAAGAGCACGCTGCGCCTGGAGCCGATCGGCTGGGCGGGCGCGCGGCTGGACACGCGGCTGCAGGTGCAGCGCAGCAGCGTGCGCGACCCGCTCACCGGCGAGGAGCGCCCGATCAGCAACTACCTGCAGGAGCTGGCGGAGGTGTCGCTGCGCCACGACGTCCCGGGGACGGATTGGGCGTGGGGCGGCAACCTGAGCTACGTCTACGCCGCGCGCGACTACCGGCTGACCGAAGTCGGGCGGATGTGGGAAGGCCCGGTCTGGGATTCCTGGTTCGTCGAGCACAAGGACGTGGCCGGGATGACCGTGCGGGCGGGGGTCACGAACCTGGTCGGCGCGCGCAGCATGTGGCAGCGCACCGTGTACGTGGATCGCCGCGACGGGCCGGTGGATTATTACGAGGACCGCGACCGCAGGATCGGGCCGATCTTCCAGTTCACGGTCTCCGGGAAATTTTAGAAATTCAGGGGTAATCTTCGGCCCATGAACGAGGCCCAGGACCGCCGTCGCGCCGAAAAGGAACGGTCGACCGCGCTTAAGCGGCAGCTCAACGACGCGCAGCTGGCCACGCTGAATACGCTCGAGCGCTTCGGCTGGGAGATCAAGTTCATCCGCCGCGAGCCGGGGGGCAAGATCGCGGTGCTGTTCGACCCCGACGTCCGCAAGTACGCCGTCCTCGGGGAGGACGGCGAGCTCGACGAGTCGCCGCGGATCCCCTTCCGCTAGTGGCGCAATGCCGCCTTGCATCCGACAGCATCCAGGCCCAAACTCCGATGGCAAACTTTGCCATAGGACCGCACCATGGCCACGATGAACATGTCGCTGCCCGATCAACTCAAGGATTTCGTCGACGAAGAGGTCCGGGAAGGCGGTTACGCCAGCACGTCCGATTACATGCGGGACCTGATCCGCCAGCGACAGCGCTCCAAGTCGGCCGAATTCCTGCGCCAGCTGATTGCGGAAGGGCTGGCATCGGGCCCTGCAGAACCCGTGGGGCCGAAGTATTTCGACCGCATGCGTGAGCGCGCCAGGAAGCGGGCAGGCAAGTGAAACCACTGAGCCTGAGGGAACAGGCCAGGACAGATGCAGACGAAGCGGCGACCCGGTATGCCGAACAAGGTGGCCTGGCATTGGAACTGGCTTTTGTCGATGCGCTGCAAGCGGCATACGAACTGATCCAGCGTCACCCTGGCGCCGGCTCCATCCGTCATGCCGAACATGTGCCGGGCCTGCCTTCGCCGCTGCGTTTCAAGCCGCTCAAGCGCTTCGACCACCATCTCGTCTACTACATCGACCTGCCGGGACACGTCGAAGTCATCCGGGTATGGCATGCCTCGCGCGGGCTGGAGGCGTTGCTCACCAATCCGTAGGCGCGTAATCCTTCAGGAACTGCCCCCACACATGCTCGCCGGTGTTGAACCCGTGGATGATCGGGTCGACGATCCGTGCGGCGCCGTCGACGATGTCCAGCGGGGGGTGGAAGCGTTCCTCGATGACCTTGCGGGCGGCGATCTCGGCGGGGTCCTCGTCGGTCACCCAGCCGGTGTCGACGCGGTTCATGTGGATGCCGTCGCCGTGGTAATCGGCGGCCGAGGTGCGCGTCATCATGTTGAGCGCGGCCTTGGCCATGTTGGTGTGCGGGTGCTTGGTGGTCTTGAAGTTGCGGTAGAACTGGCCCTCGACCGCCGAGACATTGACGATGTGCTTGTCGCGCGTCGGCGCTTCGTCGTTCGGCGTGCGCAGCATCAGCGGCTTCAGCCGTGCGTTGATGATGAACGGCGCGACGGCGTTGACCAGCTGCGTTTCCAGCAACTCGACCGCGGGCACTTCGTCCATCTGCAGGCGCCATGAGTTGCGCCCGCGCAGGTCCACCTGCTGCAGGTCCTGGTCGAGCCGGCCTTCGGGGAACAGGTGGGCCTGCGCCACCAGTTCATCGGGAAGCAGCGCCACCTGCGACAGCTCGGCGGCGTTGACGACTCCGGCGGCGTGGACGAGCTGCCTGGCGTGCGCATTGCCTTGCAGTGCGCGCTCGCCTTCCATCATGTGCGCGTAGAACGCGGGCGGACGGCGCACGGTCTGGCAGGCGTTGTTGATGATGAAGTCCAGGCGTGGACGGGTGGCCACCAGTTCCGCACAGAACGCCTCCACGCTGGGCGTGTGCCGCAGGTCCAGGCCGAACACTTCCAGCCGTTGGCCCCAGTCGCCGAAGTCGGGCTCGGCGGCATACCGGGCGGCGGAGTCGCGTGGGAAGCGGGTGGTGACGATCAGTTCGGCGCCGGCACGCAGCAGCTTGAGTCCCGCCTGGTAGCCGATCTTGACGCGGCCGCCGGTCAGCAACGCGACGCGCCCGCGCAGGTCGGCGGTCTCGGTGCGCTTGAAGAAGTTCAGCTCCGCGCATACCGGGCACAGCTGATCGTAGAAGTGGTGCACGCGGGTGTACTTCTGCTTGCACACGTAGCAGTGCAGCAACTCCGGCGCTTCGTTGTGCGAGACCGGGTCCGACGCGCGGTTGTGCGGGTCGTGCTGGCCCGGCGCCTGCGGCGGGAAGTAGTTCGGCGTGGTGAACACCGGCTTGCGACGCAGGGTGCGGATGCCGGTCTGGTTCAACAGTTCTTCGGTCTGCCGCGCCTTCTCGAGCGCACGTTCGCGCGCATCCGCCTTGGCCTGCCGGCGGCGCGCGCGCGGTTCCGGATGGTGGACCAGCGCGACGGCCTGCAGCAGGCGCTCGCGGTCGGCGGCGTCGAGCTGCTGCAGCACGCTGCGGTCGGCGACGATCGCCTCGAGCAAGGCGAGCGCGGCGTGCAGTCGATCAGCGCCGTCCGGTGGCGGGGCATCGGGGGAAGCGGTCATGGGGTTCCGGGGACGGCGGGAGCGCGCCGCGCATTATCGCCCGCGGGTTACATTGGAGCCATCAACGGCGCCGGGGGAGCGCGCATGGATCGGTTCGAATACGCGATCGGCCTGATGTCGATCATCGTCGGCCTGGGGTTGGCCGACCTGGCGATGAGCCTGCACCGGTTGCTGAAGCACCGCATGCAGGTGAAGTGGGACGGATTGGCGGTGGGCACGGCTATCTATGCGGCCTTCACCCTGGTGCGCATGTGGTACCAGCTCTGGACCGTGCGTGACCTGACGGAGGTCACCAGCCTGTTCTTCTACCTGGGGCTGATCCTGGAGATGTTCCTGGTGTTCCTGGCCGCGGCGGCGACGCTGCCGGACGAGTCCGATCCCGTGCATGAGCGCTGGGACCTGCGCGCCTACTACGACCGGCACCGCCGCTACATCTGGGGCCTGTTCGTGTTGTTCCAGCTCTCCTACCTTGGACACGCGCTCTATTTCACCCAGGCGTTCGCGGGTCAAGGCATCCCGTTCGCAGCCTTGCTGCGCTTCGTGCTGGCGCCGTTGGCGATCTACGTCGCGCTGGTGTCCGTGCGTTCGCGGCGGTTGCAGGCGGCGCTGCTCGGGCTTGTCTTCGCGCTAGAGGCGTTCAACAGCTGGAACGACGCGTTGTGAGTCCGCGGCGGCCTCCCTTCAGCGAATGACGTGCCAGCGCACCTGCCGGCCGGCGAGATATTGCACGCGTTCTCCATCGAACAACGCGCTCTGCTCCAGCTTGACCTGCACGTGGTTCCCGTCCCACTCCGGCACCGGCGCCTTGACGTTGCCTTCGATGGCATAGGCCGTCATCGGATGCAGCGGCCAGTCGCCGTTGCCGGGCGTGCCGTCCTGGTCGTCCCACATGCCGATGGTGGGGCCGGGGGCATGGCCGAAGAAGCCGATCGGGTGCGAGTACGTGGATGAATCGATGCCAGCCGCCTGCGCAGCTTCGCGGGTGCGCGCAAGCACCTCGTTGCCGGTGCGGCCTGTGGCGAAGTTCGTGGCAAGGAGATCCTGCCAGCGATTGCCCGTGGCGAGCGCCGCGCGCAGGCCCTCCGGGACTTCGTCTTCGTTCGGCCCCAGCACGTAGCCCATTTCCTGCGTATCCGTGCAGAGCTTGAGATAGCAGATGCCGACGTCGGTGTGCAGCACGTCGCCGGGCTGGATCACACCCTGTTCGCCGCAGAACGGGGCGTCGGCGGCGCAGGCGATGCCGGCGCGCTGCAGGTTGACGTCGGGCATGAACCACACCGGCAGGCCCAGGCCCTCGAACCGTTCGCGGATGTACCACGCCACGTCCTCCGTGGTGGTCTCGCCGGGCGCGATCACGCGGTTGGAGAACGCTTCGCTGATTACGCCGCGGGCGAGGGCGACGATGTCCGGGTAGAGGGCGCGCTCGGCGTCAGTGCGCGTTTCCAGCCAGCGCACCACGAGGTCCTCGGCGGGGACGAGGCGCTCGGCGAAGTCCGCCGGCAGCGACGCCTGCAACATTTCAAACAGGCCATGGGTGAGGCCGTCGGCGACAGGCCATTGTTCGGAAACATTGATGCCGATTCGCTGCGGATCCGCCTCGACAACGAGGTTGGCCAATGCCTTCCACTGCGTTTCCTCGTCACCGCCCGACCACGCGGTCTCGTAGGGTTCGCCGAACGGATAACGGTTGATCGACAACCGCCGCACGCTGCCGTCCGGCTGGCGATGGAACACCAGCATGGTGGTGCGCCGCGCGGCATGGCTGGGCTGCGGCACCAGGGTGAAGTACACCGGGTCCTCCGCGTACTCGCGGGCGATGACCAGCCACATGTCCAGGTCGGCTTCGCGCATCAACCGTGGCAGCAGGGTGTCGAGCCGTTCGCGCAGGATCCGGTTCTCTGGTTCTACGCGGTCGCGTGTCGCCAGCACCGGACCGGGGGCATCGACGACGCGGCCCTGGTCGAACGTCGTCTCCTGGGCGATCGAGGGCGTCGCGGCCCAGGCGCACATCAGGAAGGAAAGCAGCAGTCCGGTTCGCATCGCATGGGCCCCCATTCGCCAGGCGGCCATGCTACCGGTGCGGCGGCGCGCCGGCCTATCCTGAGGCCCCCTGGTTCGGACAAGCCCGCATGACGATCGACCCGAAACTTGCCTGGCCGCCCGGCTGCGCGCCGCTGCTGGTCACTGCGTACTACGCCGAGACCGAGGACACGACGCAGGCGCAGCGCGACGCGGTGCTCGCCAACGTCGGCCGGATCCTGGCTGGGATTGCCGAGACCGCTACTGGTTGACGGGGCCCTAATTCGGAGCGATAATTGGCTCCTAATTTAGGGCCAAATATATGCAGCGGATCCTCTCCGATACGAGCGTCAGCATTACCGAGCTCAAGCGGAACCCCAGCGCGGTCATCGAGGCTGCAGATGACGCGCCGGTAGCCGTGCTCGTCCACAACAAGCCCTCGGCATACCTGTTGCCGGCAGCTACGTACGAACGGCTCATGGAGCGTCTGGAAGACCTCGAGCTCGCCGAACTTGTCCGCGCCCGCGCGAAGGAACGCCGGGTGAAGGTCGCGATCGATGATCTATGAGCTTGCTTTCGTCGAATCGGCGTTGAAGGAATGGCGGAAGCTCGCGCCGCCGGTCCCCAAGGTCGTGCTGGTCACGGTGATCGCGGTCGGGAAGCGCGACAAGTCCGGTGTCTACGCGCACGCGAGGCGCCGGGCCAACCGTTAGGGAGCCCGCGCCTTTGCTCGCGCATCACCTACTCGTCGGGAATCTCCGGCTCCACCAGCTTCCCGAGCAGCACCAGCGACTCCTGCCACCCCAGGTAGCAAGCCTCGACCGGAATCGCATCCGGAATCCCTTCCTGCACGATCTGCACGTCGGTCCCGACCGACACTGCCTTCAGCGTGATCGTGGTGATCATCGTGCCCGGCAGGTTCGGATCCTCGAACCGGTCGTCGTGCCTGATGCGCTCGTTGGGCACCAGTTCCAGGTAGCTGCCGCCGAAGGTGTGGCCGTTGCCGGTGGAGAAATTGGTGAAGGACATGCGGTAGGTGCCGCCGACCTTCGCGTCGAGTTGGTGCACCTTGCCGGTGAAGCCATTGGGCGGCAGCCACTTGGCGAGGGCGTCGGCGTCGAGGAAGGCGCGGTAGATGCGCTCGGGCGGGGCGGTGAGTACGCGGTGGAGGCGGACGGTGTTGTTGGCCATGGTCGGTTCTCGTGGAAGAGGAGGGGTCCTCACCCGGTATGACGAACGGGCTTGCCCGGAATCGACAAGGGTACGGCTGGATCGGCTAAGTTCCCGTCATGTCCTACGTCCGATGCCTGCGCGGCCTGGCCTCCGGGGTCGAGTACCCGGCCGACCGCGCGATGAACCTGGATCCGGTCGACAGCCGGCCGGTCGAGATGGTGCTGGACCTGGAACGCCTCGCCGCCGAACGCCCCGCCGCCGGTTGGTACGACCCGCATCGGCGGGACCTGTGGCGCTTCGGCGGACTGATGGCGCTGGATGCGACGGACCCGCGCGACGCGGCGCACATCGTGCCGCTGGGCGGCGGCGCGACACCGCTGCTGCCCCAGCCGGATCATCCGCTCGCCAGGGCGGCCGGCTTCCATCTGGCGATCAAGGACGAGGGTCGCGTCCATGCAGGGTTCGGCGCGAACCCGACCGGCAGCTTCAAGGACCGCGGCATGGCGATGGTGGTGGCGCAGGCGCGGCGGCTCGGGATAGCGCGCCTGGCCGTGCCCACGCAGGGCAATGCCGGCGATTCGCTCGTGCGCTATGCGCTGGCGGGCGGTTTACGCGTGGTGGTGGCGATGCCGCCAGACACACCGGCGCCGATCCGCGATGGCGTGGCCGCTGCCGCGCGTGCGCATCCGGACCGCGTCGTGCTGGAGCTCGCCGGCCCGACCATCCGCGAGGCGGGCGCGCTGTTGAAGGAGCGATACATCCCGGAAGGCTGGTTTTCCGTCGCCACGTTCCAGGAACCAGGCTGGCGCATCGAGGGCAAGAAGTCGCTTGGCCTCGAACTCGCGGAACCGGCGCCGGGCGAAACGCGGTGGTCATTGCCCGACGTCGTCGTCTATCCCACCGGCGGCGGCACCGGCGTGCTCGGCATGCGGAAGGCATGGGACGAACTCGAGGCGCTCGGGCTTGTCGACGCGCGTCGCCCGCGCATGGTCTGCGTGCAGTCGGACGCGACGATGCCGCTGGTGCGCGCGTTCGACTCCGGCGATGAAGACACCACGGCCGTCGAGGCGGGCGAGACGATCGCGGTCGGCCTCAACGTCCCCGGTGGCGTCGGTCATTTCCGCGTGCTGCAGGTGATCCGCGCGAGCGGCGGCGCGGCGGTGGCGGTTCCCGAGGCCGAAATCGTGGCCGAATCCGCTCGCCACCAAGCGGCAGGCGACGGCATCGGGCCCGAAGGCGCCGCCTGCCTGGCGGCCTTGCCGCAGTTGCTCGACCGGCGCCTGGTGAAGCGTGGGGAGCGCGTCGTGGTCGTCAACACCGGCTCGCCGGACAAGTATCTCGGGCCAGGACTCGCCCCCGTTTAACGACCGCGGGCGTAAAAAGGCCGGAGGACCCACCGAGGGGAATGCGCATGACCACGACGACAGGAAAGCCAGCCCGCAAGCCGCACGACAGGGCGCCGCAGACCGCGGAAGAACGGTCCGAGCAGGAGGCCCTGGTCGACTTCGAGAGCGAGCAGAGCTTCCCGGCCAGCGACCCGCCCAGTTGGACGCTGGGCCAGGACAAGGAACCGGCCAATGGCTGATAGCGACGCGGCTCCCACCCGCCTGCGCATCGACTTCGTCTCGGACGTGGTCTGCCCGTGGTGCGCCGTCGGCCTGGCGTCGCTGGAGCAGGCGCTGGAGCGCACGCGCGGCGACGTCGAGGCCGACATCCACATCCATCCATTCGAATTGAACCCACAGCTCGGCCCTGAAGGCGAGGACGCGGCCGAGCACCTGCTGCGGAAGTACGGCATGCCGGCGGAACAGCTCGCAGCCAACCAGGATGCAATCGTGGAGCGGGGCGCTGCGCTCGGCTTCACCTTCGACATGGATCGGCGGCGGCGCATCTACAACACGTTCGATGCGCACCGGTTGCTGCACTGGGCCGACGCGGAGGGTCGGCAGCGGGAGCTCAAGCACGCGCTGTTGCGTGCTTACTTCACCGACGGGTTGGACGTGTCGGATCATGAAACGCTGGCCGCGATCGCCGGCAAGGCCGGGCTGCCTGCTGACCGTGCGCGCGAGATCCTGGCGTCGGACGAGTACGCGAAGGAAGTGCGCACCATCGAGGGCTTCTGGCAGCAGAACGGCATCCGTGCAGTGCCGGCGGTCATCATCGAGCGGCGGCACCTGATTTCAGGCGGGCAACCGGTCGAGGTGTTCGAACGCGCCTTGCGGGAAATCGCGGCGGGTGCGCCAGCCCCGAAGGAGTGACGGCATGCGCTACGCGGGTATCTCGCAATCCATCCTCGACGCGATCGGCGACACACCGCTGCTGGAGATCGACGGCGTCTTCGCCAAGCTCGAGTTCATGAATCCGTCGGGCTCGATCAAGGCGCGCATCGCCTGGTACATGCTCGAGAAGGCGGAGGCGGCCGGCGTGCTGAAGCCGGGCGACACGATCGTGGAAGCCACCAGCGGCAACACCGGCAACGCGCTGTCGATGGTCGCGGCGGTGAAGGGTTACAGGATGCTGGTGGTGATGCCGGAGGGACTGTCCAACGAGCGCGTGGCGATCTCGCGCGCCTATGGGGCCGAAGTGAAGTTCGTCGGCCACTTCCACGTCAACGCCGCGCTGGAAGAAGCGAAGCGCCTGGGCGAGCAATCCGGCTACTTCGCGCCCGCGCAGTTCGAGTCCGAATACAACATCGAAGAGAACCGGGAGATCCTCGGTCCGGAGATCCTGGCGCAGCTTGGCGACAGGGTGCCGGATGCGCTGGTGATGGGCGTGGGTACCGGCGGCACGCTGATCGGGGTGGGGCAGGCGTTCCGCGCCGTCAATCCGGCGGTGCGACTGTTCGCGATGGAACCGTCCGAGTCGCAGACGATCCTGTGCGGCGAGGTCAGCACGCACGAGATCGAAGGCATTTCCGACGGATTCGTGCCCGGAATCTTCGCGCGCAACGCGTCACTGGTGGATTCGACGTTGTCTGTCGACAGTGGCGAAGCGGTTGCAGAGATGCGGCGGCTGGCGCGTGAACACGGGCTGTTGTGCGGTCCGAGTTCCGGCGCGCACCTGGTCGCGGCCCGCCGCGTGCGCGAGCAGAACCCGGAGCTGCGCACAGTGGTGACACTGTTCTGCGACGAAGGCGAGAAGTACTTGCAGGAGCACTTCTCGAAGCCGTCGCCGGACGTGGTCGGGGATGCCTTCGGTTGAGTTCCCTCTGGGCCGAAGTCCGCGATGCCATCCGTGGCACCGGCGCCGACTACACGAAAATCCCGCTCAGGAAGGCGGTGTTCCTGCTTGCCGTGCCGATGGTGCTCGAGCTGGTGCTCGAATCCACGTTCGCGGTGGTCGACATCTTCTTCGTCGCGCAACTCGGCGCGTCCGCGGTCGCGACGGTCGGGCTGACGGAGAGCTACCTGTTCCTGCTGTACGCGGTTGCGATGGGCCTGGCGATGGCGGTCACCGCGGTGGTCGCCCGCCGCATCGGCGAACACAGGCGCGAAGACGCGGCTGTTTCGGCGGTGCAGGCGATCTGGATCGCCGTCTTGGTCTCGGTGCCGTTCGCGGTGGTCGGCATCGTGTGGGCGCGCGAGTTGCTGGCACTGATGGGCGCCGACGCGTGGACGCTCGAGCACGGCGTCGGCTACATGCAATGGATGCTCGGCGGCAACGTCGTGATCCTGCTGCTGTTCGTGATCAACGCGGTCTTCCGCGGCGCGGGCGACGCGGCCGTCGCGATGCGCGTGCTCTGGGTCGCCAACGGCCTGAACATCGTGCTCGACCCGATCCTGATCTTCGGGCTCGGGCCGATCCCGGCGATGGGCGTGGAAGGCGCGGCAATCGCCACCAACATCGGCCGCGGCGCGGGCGTGCTGATGCAGTTGTGGATCCTGTTCCGCGGCAGCGAGCACATCCGCGTGCTGTCATCGCAACTCGGCTGGGACGGGGCCGTGCTGCGCAACATCGTGCGCACGTCGCTGGGTGGCATCGGCCAGATGATCGTTGCGATGACGTCGTGGATCTTCCTCGTGCGGATCCTGGCCAGCATCGGCAGCGAGGCGGTGGCCGGCGCGACCATCGCCATCCGCATCATGATGTTCATGATCATGCCGGCCTGGGGCATGGCGAACGCCGCGGCCACGCTGGTCGGCCAGAACCTGGGTGCCGGCGAACCGGACCGCGCGGAAGCCTCCGTGTGGCGCGTCGGCTGGTACAACATGGCCTACCTGGTCGGCGTGTCGCTGTTGTTCTTCCTGTGGCCGACCGAACTGGTCGCGGTGTTCACGACGGACCCGGCCGTGATCGCCGTGGGCGCGGAATGGCTGCGCATCCTGTCGTATTCGTTCTTCGTCTACGGCTGGTGGATGGTGGCGGTGCAGGCGTTCAACGGCGCCGGCGACACGGCCACGCCGACCTGGATCAACCTGGTGTTCTTCTGGATGATCCAGATCCCGCTGTGCTGGTACCTCGCGTTGCACCTCGGGTGGGCGCAGACGGGCGTGTTCTGGGGCGTGTTCGTGTCCGAGACCGCCGTCGGACTGTTCACGCTGTGGCTCTTCAGCCGGGGAGGGTGGAAGGCGGCGAAGGTGTGATGCCGCCCCTGAGCAGGCGCAGGCCATCGCTCTCGTCGACCACGGCATAGGCGTTGCGCTCGAACTGGTCCGAGAGTCCCGGGCAGGCCTGGGCCAGCGTGTTTCCATCGATGTGGACCGCGTCCAGGTAGCGCAGCGGCCCGTGGCATTGTTCCGCACGGCGCGGTGGGCGCATGGCCGCATGCACCAGCACGATCTCGGCGCCACGTCCCCGATACATCGCTACATGCATGCCCGCCCTCCCGGACTGCCGAGAGTAGGGCGGATCCGGGTGGCGCTCCGTTCGGAAACGCACACATGAATGCGCGCGGCTAGAGCTCCCGCAGGCTCTTCATCATCCGTGCCTGTTCATCGCGCACGGCCTGGTAGCAGCCGCAACTGCGCGCTTCCAGGCCGTCGCGATCGAGTAACTGGATATTGCCGCGGCTGTAACTGATCAGCTTCGCGTCCTGCAGCCGGCTGGCCGCTTCGGAAATGGCCTCGCGCCGGACGCCGAGCAGGTTCGAGATGGCTTCCTGGGTCAGCTGCAGGCGCTCGGAGTGCGCGCGGTCGCATGCCAGCAGCAGCCAGCGGCACAGTTGTTTTTCGACCGAATGGTGCCGGTTGCAGATGACCGCCTGCGCCATCTGGCTCAGCATCAACTGCGTGTAGCGCAGCAGGATCAGCTGGAACGGGCCGCCGCGCTTGAACTCCGCATCGATCATCTCCGACTTCAACATCCAGGCTTCGCCGTCGATCTGCACTTCCGCGCGGGTCGGTGTCGCCATGCTGTCGACGAGGACCGCAATGCCAACGGCGCCCTCGTTGCCGACCATCGCGATCTCGCCGGTGACGCCATCGTCCATCACGTAAAGCAACGACACGACGCCGGTCCTGGGAAAATAGATGTGGCTCTGCTGCGCCGAGGATTCGTACAGCACCTTGCCGGCCACCAGGGGCACGCGTTGCAAGTGCGGGCCAACCCGCTCGCAGACGTCGTCCGGCAACTGGTCGAGCAGGCGGTTGGTGGTTTTCCAGTCCTGTAGCTTGTTCATGCGCTCGGGCGTCCCTGTCGGCCCGTGCATTCTCGGGGCCGCATTCAGGGCGGTATGTACGGGAACGCACATAAGAACCAGAGACGTGTAGCCGCCGCGCAAAGGCGTGGTCAGTTACCTGAATGGGTGGAAACTAACGGACGGCCACCCATTGGCTGCGACGCCCGTCCGCATGGTCCAGGAACAGCTGCTCCGGCCAACTTTCGGCGATCCGCCAGTCCGATGTGCCCTCCACCAGGCGCGACACGGCCGCGTCCGCATCCATGCGCGCCGTGTCCGCACAGGCCATCAGCGTGGAATGGAGCGGGGCCACGACCAGGCGGCCGCTCGAGTCGATCCGGTAGGCGCCGCCGATGTGGTTGCAGCCGCCTTCCAGCCCGACGTTGCCGTCTTCGAAGACCAGCGCGTGGACCGGAGCGCCGCCCGGAAACGCGGCTTCGATCCGCGCGCCTTGCGCGTCGGTTGCGCCCTGCAAGGTCCAGCGGCCGACCTGGGCGAGCGCATCCGTGCCCTCGACCGGCGGCGGCACGGGTGCAGTGGCCGTGGTGCAGGCGGCCAGTAACACGACGCAGGCTGCGGACAGTCGGGCGCGCATCGCTACGCCTTGAGTTCCAGGATCGGCTGGAACCCGCCGTAGATCATCCGCATGCCATCGAACGGCATCGGGTTCTTCGCGGGGTCCATGCGCGGATCGTCCATCATCTTCTTCATGGCGGTGTCGCGCGTGGCCTTGTCCGGCCATTCGACCCACGAGAACACGATCGACTCGTCGTCCTTCGCCTGCACCGCGCGCTGGAAGTCGGTCTGCTTGCCCGCCGGCACGTCGTCGCCCCAGCACTCCAGCACCCGCGTCGCGCCGAACTCGAGGAAGAGTCCGTCGAACATGTTCGCGTGGTCGAGGAACTTCTGCTTGTTGGCGGTGGG
>DASTUL010000035.1:0-2544 GCA_035759645.1 Lysobacteraceae bacterium
CCGGTTTCCACGGTGATGCCGGCGGCCCGCAGCTTCTCCAGCCCGCTGCCGTCGACCTGGGGAAAGGGATCCTGCATCGCGGCCACGACCCGCGTCACGCCCGCGGCGATCAACGCGTCCGCGCATGGCCCGGTCTTGCCGGTGTGCGCACACGGTTCCAGGGTGACGTAAGCAGTCGCCCCTTTCGCGCGGTCGCCCGCCGCCTCGAGCGCATGCACCTCGGCGTGCGGCTCGCCGGCGCGCCGGTGCCAGCCCTCGCCCACCACCGCTTCGCCTTGCGCCAGCACGCAGCCGACCATCGGATTGGGCCGCGTCGTGTACGCGCCGAGCGCGGCCAGGCGCAACGCGCGCGCCATCATCGCGTGGTCGGTGGCGGAGAACACCTGTTCGGGAACCGGCGTGGTCGCGCGGGCCTTGCGGGTCGCCATCAGCGCTTCTTCCTTCCTGTAACCGTAGCGGTCTCGCCCTCGAGCAGGGGCAACTGATTGTCGACGGGCATGTCGCGCTCCAACCGGTCCAGTTCCTCGCGGAAGTCGGCGACGTCCTCGAACGCGCGGTACACCGAGGCAAAGCGCACGTAGCCGACGTGGTCGAGCTTGCGCAGCTCCGCCATCACGAAGTCGCCGACCTGGCGCGAGGCGACCTCGCGCTCGGTCGTCATGCGCAGCCGGTGGACGACGGCGCGCACCGCCGCTTCCACTTGTTCCTCGGAGACCGGCCGCTTCTGCAGCGCACGGTCGAAGCCGGCGCGCAGCTTGCGCGCGTCGAACGCCTCGCGGCGCCCGTCGCCCTTGATGATCGCCGGCAACTTCAGCTCGATGGTTTCCAGCGTGGAGAAACGCTCCCCGCATGCGGCGCATTCACGTCGCCGCCGGATCGTCGCGCCATCGTCGGACACCCGCGAATCGATCACGCGCGTGTCGTCGTGCTGGCAGAACAGGCAGTGCAAGGCTTATCCGTACACCGGATACCGGGCGCACTGCGCGGCCACGGCATCGCGTACCCGCGCGATGACCGCCTCGTCCTTCGGTGCGTCCAGCACGTCGCACAGCCAGCCCGCGAGGTCGACGCAGTCCTGTTCCCCGTAGCCGCGCGTGGTCACCGCCGGGGTGCCGATGCGCAGGCCCGAGGTGACGAAGGGCTTCTGCGGATCGTTGGGCACCGCGTTCTTGTTGACCGTGATGTGCGCGCGGCCGAGGGCGGCTTCCGCGTCCTTGCCGGTGATGCCTTTCCCGATCATGTCGACCAGCATCAGGTGGTTCTCGGTGCCGCCGGACACGATCTTGTAGCCGCGCTGCATGATCGTGCGCGCCATGGCCTGCGCATTCTTCACGACCTGCTGCTGGTAACCCTTGAACTCCGGCTCCAGCGCCTCCTTGAACGCGACGGCCTTGGCGGCGATCACGTGCATCAGCGGGCCGCCCTGGATGCCCGGGAAGACGATCGACTGCAGCTTCTTCTCCAGCGCCTCGTCGGCCTTCGCGACGATGATGCCGCCGCGCGGGCCGCGCAACGTCTTGTGCGTGGTCGATGTCACCACGTGCGCATGCGGCACCGGGTTCGGGTACACGCCTGCGGCAACGAGGCCGGCCACGTGGGCCATGTCCACGAAGAAGATCGCGTCGACCTTGTCGGCGATCGCACGGAACCGCGCCCAGTCGACCACCTGCGAATACGCGCTGAAACCGGCGACGACCATCTTCGGCCGGTGCTCGACCGCGAGCCGCTCGACTTCGTCGTAGTCGATGAAGCCTGCATCGTCGACGCCGTACTGCACCGCGTTGAACAACTTGCCGCTGATGTTGACCTTGGCGCCGTGGGTGAGGTGCCCGCCATGCGCGAGCGACATGCCGAGGATGGTGTCGCCCGGCTGCAGCAGCGCGAGGTAGACGGCCTGGTTGGCCTGCGAGCCCGAGTGCGGCTGTACGTTCGCGTAATCCGCGCCGAACAACTGCTTCGCCCGTTCGATCGCGAGACGCTCGGCGACGTCGACGAATTCGCAACCCCCGTAGTAACGCTTGCCCGGATACCCCTCGGCGTACTTGTTGGTCAGCACCGAACCCTGGGCTTCCAGCACGCGCGGACTGGCGTAGTTCTCCGAGGCGATCAGCTCGACGTGGTCCTCCTGCCGCCGCGCCTCATCGGCGATGGCCTGGGCGAGCTCGGGGTCGAAGCCTTCGATGCGGGTGTCTCGGGGGAACATCTCGACTGCTCCGGGTGACGGCGGGGGAGCCCCGAATTCTAGCCGCTCGGGGGTTCCGGCCGACCCCGCGTGCCGGACGACCGCTATAATTCGCCGATTCCAGCACCTCCAGCGCGGCCCTGCACAGCCAGGTTGCCGCCGACCCCCTGCGGAGCCCCCATGCAATACATCTACACCATGAACGGCGTGTCCAAGACGGTCCCGCCGAAGCGCCAGATCATCAAGGACATCTCGCTGTCGTTCTTCCCGGGCGCCAAGATCGGCCTGCTCGGCCTGAACGGCTCGGGCAAGTCGACGGTGCTCCGGATCATGGCCGGCGTCGACCAGGACTTCAGCGGCGA
>DASTUL010000036.1:0-5993 GCA_035759645.1 Lysobacteraceae bacterium
GGACGACGACGGATTCCGTGCCGAAGGGTTCGCCATGCTCCAGCGATTGCTCGACGAAGGCACCGTCGTCCGCGCCCTTTGCTAGGCTGGGGCGATGACCGATCACCCCATCGATCCGCTGGCGGAAGCGCCGCCGGCGCCCTTGCCCGAACCGCCGCCCACCACGCCGATGGCCCGCCGCTTCCGCGGCTACCTGCCCGTCGTGGTGGACGTGGAAACCGGCGGCTTCGACTGGACGCGCAACGCGCTGCTCGAGATTGCCGCCGTGCCGATCGAACTCGACGACGCGGGCAACCTGTTCCCCGGCGAGACGATCACCACGCACGTGATGCCCGCCCCCGGCACCACCATCGACCCCAAGTCGCTGGAAGTCACCGGCATCGACATCGACCACCCTTTCCGCGCCGCGCTCGAGGAGCGCCCGGCGCTCGACCACGTGTTCGCCCCGGTGCGCGCAGCATGCAAGCGGCACGGCTGCCAGCGCGCGATCCTCGTCGGCCACAACGCGCACTTCGACCTGAACTTCCTCAACGCCGCCGTGGCGCGCACCGCCCACAAGCGCAACCCGTTCCACCCTTTCAGCGTGTTCGACACCGTCACGCTCGCGGGCATCGCGTACGGCCAGACCGTGCTGGCGCGCGCTGTCCAGGCCGCGGGCATGGACTGGAACCAGGCCGACGCCCACTCCGCCGTCTACGACGCCGAGCGCACCGCCGCCCTGTTCTGCCGCATCGCCAACGCCTGGCCCCGATAGTTGCATCCCGGATTGCGCTTCGCTTCATCCGGGCTACGTCATGTCCTGGTAGCCCGGATGTAGCGCAGCGGAATCCGGGGTCAACGACCCGACGATTGCCGCCGCAACTTCAACGTCCGCGCGATGCCGTAGGCGCTGATCGCGACCCAGACGGCTTCCAGGATGAAGACGGACACGTTGAACTGACCCAGTAGCGAGACGAGCACGCCGCTTGCACCAAACAGGTTGAGCAACTGGTAGGGAATGCCATTGCCGTTGAGCCGCCCTGCCTGCAGGAGGAAGAACGCGACGAGGATCATCGCCGTCCCGACGAGGCCGACCCAGTCGAACCACTCGAGGTTCATTGCTTCTTCCCCTGTCGTTGGCGAACCGCCTCGAACAGGGCGACACCGGTCGCCACCGAGACGTTCAGGCTCTCGAAATCGCCGGGCATCGGGATCCGCACCAGGCTGTCGCAATGCTCGCGCGTCAGGCGCCGCATGCCGTCGCCCTCGCCGCCCAGCACCAGCGCGATGTTGCCCGTCATGTCCAGGTCGTAGAGCGACGCGTCCGCGCTGCCTTCGAGCCCGTGGATCCACACGCCGAGCTTCCGCAGGTCGCGCAGGATGCGCGCAAGGTTCGTCGCGCGGATGACCGGGATCGTGTCCGCCGCGCCGGACGAGGTCTTCCGCACCGTCGCGTTGACCTGCACGGCCTTGTCCTTCGGGATGATCACCGCGGTGACCGCGGCCGCAGCCGCGCTGCGCAGGCATGCTCCGAGGTTGTGCGGATCCTGCACGCCATCCAGCACCAGGACCAGCGCCTTGCCGGCCGCGGCTTCGACCAGCCCCTCCAGCTCGTGCTCGTCCCATGTCTTCGCCGCCGCATACCGCGCCGCCACGCCCTGGTGCCGCAACCCGCCGGCAACGCCGTCCAGCGCCTGCTGGGCGACCTTGCGCACGTCGATGCCCATCCGCCGCGCGTTGCCCTCGATCTCGACCAGCCGCGGGTTCTTCGCCCCGGCCTCGACCAGGATCTCGCGCACGTTCCCCGCGTCATGCTCGACCGCAGAAGCCACCGCGTTGATCCCCGCAATCCACTGGCTGTCCTTGCTCATCGCGGGAATTCTAGTACTTCTGCTTCTTCTTCTTCGACGGCTGGCCGCGCGGGGGTGGTGGCGGGGTCGCGCCGGTGGGGCGACCTTCCTCGACGAGGCGGAAGTCGATGCGCCGGTCTTCGACGCTCGCCTTGAGCACGACGATGCGGACGCGGTCGCCCAGGCGGTATTCCTTGCCGCGGCGCTCGCCGGTCAGCGTCTTGCGCACCGGGTCGAAGTGGTAGTAGTCGCTCGGCAGCTGGGTCACGTGCACCAGGCCGTTGACCTTCGAGTCGTCCAGCTCGATGAACAGCCCGAAGCTGGTCACGCCGCTGATCGTGCCGTCGAACTCGCCGCCGACGTGCTGCTCCATCCACGCGGCCCGGTAGCGTTCGTCGACCTCGCGCTGCGCCTCGTCGGCGCGACGCGAACGCTCCGAGCACTGCAGCGACAGCGCCGCCATGCCGCTCGGCGAATACTCGAACTGGTCCGGCTTGCGCCCCGCCAGCGCGTGCTTGATCGCGCGGTGCACCAGCAGGTCCGGATAGCGCCGGATCGGCGAGGTGAAGTGCGCGTACGCCACCAGCGCCAAGCCGAAGTGGCCGATGTTCTCCGGGGAGTACACGGCCAGCGACTGGCTGCGCAGGATCACCGATTCGAGCAGCGCCGAATCCGGGCGGTCGCGGATCTTTTCCAGCAACGCGCGGAAGTCCCGCGGGTGCACGCGACCATGCGGCGGCAGCCTCAGCTTGAACTCCTTCAGGAATTCCTCGAGGTCGGCGTACTTCGCTTCCGGCGGCTTGTCGTGGTCGCGGTACGGCGCCGGGACGTGCGACGCGAGCAGGAATTTCGCGGCCTCCACGTTGGCCGCGATCATGCATTCCTCGATCAGCTTGTGCGCATCGTTGCGCTGGATCATGCCGGCCTGGGTCACCTCGCCCTGGGCGCCGAGCACGAAGCGCACCTCGCTGGTCTCGAACTCGATGGCGCCGCGCTTCTGCCGAGCCTTGTCGAGGATCCGGTAGAGCTGGTGCAGCCGTTCGATCTGCGGCAGCAGGCCGCCGATCTTCGCGAGCGCCGCGTCGTGGTCGTCCTCCGGGATGCCCTCGCCCACCGCGTTCCAGACCTGGGTGTAGGTCAGGCGCGCGTGCGAGTGCATCACCGCTTCGTAGAACTCCGAGCTTTCCACCAGCCCGTCGCGCCCGACCTGCATGTCGCAGACGAAGCACAACCGGTCGACCTTGGGCTTGAGCGAGCAGATGCCGTTGGACAGCGTCTCCGGCAGCATCGGCACGACGAAGCCCGGGAAATACACGGACGTGGCGCGCTTCTGCGCCTCATCGTCGAGCGGCGTGCCGGGGCGCACGTAATGCGAAACATCGGCAATGGCGACGAGCAACCGGAAGCCGCCGCGGTTCGGCTCGCAGTACACCGCGTCGTCGAAGTCCTTCGCGTCCTCGCCGTCGATGGTGACCAGCGGCAGGTTGCGGATATCGCGGCGTTTCGCGGCGGTGGCGGCATCGACGTCCAGCGGCACCGCCGCGGCCTGGGCCAGCACGGCCTCGGGGAATTCGTGCGGCAATTCGTGCCCGTGGATCGCGGCCTGCACTGCCAGCGACGCAGTCAACCGTTCGCCGAGCACGGTGAGCACGCGGCCGATGGGCGGCCGGCGTGGGTCCGGTGCGTGCACGATCTCCGCGACGACCAGCTGGCCCGGCTGCGCTTCGCCGCGATCGTCGGGCGGGACCAGGATGTTGCGCTGGATGCGCCGGTCGTCCGGCACCACGTAGCCGATGCCGGCCTCGATCGTGTAGCGCCCGATCAGCCGGGTGAGCCGGCGTTCGAGCACCTCCACGATCGCGCCCTCGCGCCGCCCGCGCCGGTCCATGCCGGTGACGCTGGCGAGCACGCGGTCGCCGTGCATCACCTTGCGCATCTCGTACGGCGGCAGGAACAGGTCGTCGCCGGCGCCTGTGTCGGGGCGCAGGAAGCCGAAGCCGTCGGGATTGGCGATGACGCTGCCGGCGATGAGGTCCATGCGCTCGGCCGGCGCGTACTCACCCTTGCGGTTCTGCAGCAGTTGCCCGTCGCGGAGCATCGCCGACAGCCGCTTGGACAGGGCCTCGAAGCGGTCCGGCGCGGCCAGGCCGAGTCGCTCGGCGAGATCCTGCGCATCCATCGGGCCGTCGTGGGCGGCCAGCGTCTCGCTGATCAATTCGCGGCTCGCGATCGGCTGCTCGTAGCGCGCGGCTTCGCGGTCGGCGAACGGATCCCGGCCGTCCTTCGAGCGATGCGCCGGAGGGCGCACACCCCCGCGCGGCGGCGGATCCGGCATCCAGCCCGGGCGCTTTGCGGGCTTCTTGCCGCCGCCCGGCCCACCACCTTTTCCGGCGCCGCCGGGCTTGCCCGCGCCCCGCTTGGCAGCCTTCGGGGCGCCCTCGCGGCGCCCACCCTTGCCGGTCGAACCGGCCTTGCCTGTCGTCTTCCGTGTCATCCGTCCATCGTCTCACGGCGGCATGAAAAGAATGTGGGCAGAATGTCGCGGTGACCGATCGAGACGACAAGCCCGACGACACGCCCAAGGCGGCCGCGTTGCTGTTCAACGCCGAACTGGATGGCCACCGGATCGACCCGGCCAGCCTCAACGGGGATCCACTGCGCGACGACCAGCTGCTCTGGGTCGACATCCAGGGCGATGCGCCGTTGCCGGCGGTCCTCGAGCGCGCCGGCATCGACCCTCACCTCTTGCGCGTGGCGCCGCCCGACAGCGACGGCGTGGCGACGAGCGAGGGCTGGACCTACCTGCATGCCGCGGCGCTGTGCGCGAGCGCCAACCGCAGGCCCCGCTCCGAGCCACTCGTCGTGGCCGTTGGGGAGTCCTGCAACATCGTGGCCACCTACCATCCGCGCGCGGTCGCGTTCCTCTCGGCGCTGGTCGAGAACGAGGCCGAGCACCTGCGCGTCGGGTTCCTGCATCCCGGCAGCTTCGGCGCGTCGCTGCTGGACCGGATGCTCACCGACTACCTGGATGCGCGCGATGCGTTCGAGTCCGCGGTCGACCGGATCGAGTTGCAGGTGCTGCGCCGGCCGAAGCCCGCGCACCTGTCCGAGCTGCAGCAGCTGCGCCGGCACGCGTCACGCCTGCGCCGGCACCTCGCGGGGCAACGCGACATGTTCGATGCGTTGGCCCGGCCCGATTTCGGGTCCGGGCAGCCGAAGCAGGCGGCGAAGCACTGGCAACTGCTCAGCGCCCGCTACGCACGCACGATGGCCGCCGTGGAATCCGCGCGCGAACTGGTCAACGGCAGCTTCGACGTCTACACCTCGCGCGTGGCCGAGGGCACCAACGAGACGATGCGCGTGCTGACCGTGGTCACCGTGGTGCTGGGCACGCTCGCGGTTGCCGCGGGCGTGCTGGGCATGAACTTCTCCGCGGATTTCTTCGAGTCCGGGAACCGGGGGTTCTGGTGGTCCGTGGCGCTGATGGTCGGCCTGGGCGTCGTCGCCATCGCCGCGGGCCTGGGCTGGAGCTTCTGGCGCAGGCGCTAGCTAGCGGAAATCCCGCGAGGGCGTGGAGAGTCCGCCCAGCAACGGATCCAGCTGGCCGAGCCGGTGCGCCAGCAGGTGCTGCACGCCATCCTTGCGCTCGATGCGTCCTTCGACCTGCATCAACCGCGACTCCAGCAGCACCCGCCGCTGCCGCTCGGCCAGGTCGCGCCAGACCACCACGTTGACCATGCCGTCCTCGTCCTCGAGGGTCAGGAAGGTCACGCCGCTGGCGGTCTGCGGCCGCTGGCGCAGGCGCACCAGCCCGGCGATGCGCACCGCGCGCCCGTCCGGCATCAGCGCCAGCTCCGACGAGCGCCGGCACCGACGTGCCGCGAGCGCGCGGCGCAGGAACGAGAGCGGGTGCCGGCCCAGCGTGGTGCCGACCATCGCGTAGTCGGCCTGCATGTCCTGCGCGGGGCTCGGCGGCGGCAGCACCACCGCCGCTTCCGCGACGGGACCGGCGCCTTCGAACAAAGCCAGTTGCGGTTCGACCCCCGCCACCGCCCAACGTGCGCGGTGCCGGTGCCCGGCCAATCCCTTCAATGCACCCGCATCGGCCAGCAGGGACTGGTGGCGGCGGTCCAGGCGTGCGCGCCGGCACAGGTCTTCCACATC
>DASTUL010000037.1:0-2667 GCA_035759645.1 Lysobacteraceae bacterium
CGGCGCAGGATGCCGACGCAGGCCGCGGACGCCATCACCGCTGGCAGGCGGCGTAGCAGCTCGCCGGCGATGCCGTCGTCCAGGAACTCGTCCGCGTCCAGCACCAGGATCCACGCGTGCGATGCCTGCGTGGTCGCGAAGTTGCGCTGCGCGCCGAACCCCAGCCAGTCCTGGTGCACGACCTTCGCACCGTGCGCACGGGCGATCGCGACGGTGTGGTCGCTGCTCCCGCTGTCGACCACGACCTTCTCCGCCGCGAACGGCACGCTGTCCAGGCAGCGCGCGATGTTGGCGGCCTCGTCGTGGGTGATGACCAGCAGGGTCAGTGGCAGGGTGGTCATGCGCGAATGTTAGCGGGCGTCCCCATCAGCCGGTGAACGCCAATCCATGGTCACGGGCGAAGTCGCGGCAACGCGCGCGCATCGCCTCGCGCTGGGCGGCCACCCGCTGCCGGTCGCCGAGCTGGAACGCATCGTGCTCAGCGGCCAGCAACCCGAGCGCGCGCACCGCCAGCCGCCGCTCGCGCGGTCCGGCGGCGCGCAACGGACGCATTTGCTGGCGCGCCTCGGGGCCACCCACGTCGACCAGCCGCATGAGTGCGTTGCCGATCGCTTTGGATCGCGACAACCGGTCGAGCATCTCCACCGGCATCTCGGCCAGCCGCAGTTCCATGCCCAGCCCGTCGAGCCAGTCGCGCCACTTGAAGTCGTTGAACCGGCGCGCCAGCACCAGCGCGCGCCAGGGAATGCCCATCGCATCGGCGCAGATGGCGCCGTGCAGCGACTCGCAGAGCGCGCGCTCGCACGTTGCCAGTTCGGCCGCCACGGCATCGGGGGACAGCCGCGGGTCGACCAGGTGCAGGCCGGCCTCGCTGGCCATGCCGGCCCAGTCGAAACCCTGCAGGCTCCGGAAATGCGGCACCAGTCCCACGCGGCCGGGAACAATCGTGCGCGGCGCCTGCAGTGCCGGCCACAACAGCGCCGGATCGCCGAGCCCCAATGCTTCGTCGATCCCCAGGCAGGCCGCCGTGCGTGGCCCGCGCACCCAGTACACGCGTCGTTCCGGATCGGGCCGCGCCTTGCCGCGGTAGCCAACGCCCGAGCCGAGGATCACCTTCGGCCCGGCGGGCTGGTCGCCGCCGAGGATCGTCCCGATGCCATAGAACCGCGTCTCCGGATGCACCTCGGAGATGCCCGGGAACAGCCGCGGCCAGAGATCCAGGTTCAGGTCGTCCCCGAAATTGCCGCCCTGGATGCGGCAGTAATGCAGTTGCATCAGCGACCCCCCGTCGCATCGCACGCCGTTGCCGCCCGGCCCGGCACCAGCCACCACGCCCGCCGGTTCGCGCTCCCCATCCGCAGCGCGCGTTCGCGATCGATGCACGGCGCCATCGCGACGTCCTGCACCAGCAGCCAGCGCCCCCCTGGCGCCGCCGCCTGCCACGCCAACGCGCGTTGCAGCTGCGCCTCGAACGGTACCTTGAATCCGAACGTGATGGTCGGGCGATCCGCCATCAGCAACTGCTGCTCGCGCCAGGCGACCAGGCCGAGTTCGGCTGCGGGGCCGATCGTCGCGCCCACCTCGACCATCAACCCGCGCGAAGACGCCGAATCGTTCCAGATCGGCGCACCGACCAGGCCGAACAGCACCCAGGTGCCCGCGAGCATCGCCAGCATCCCGCCGATCGCGCGCCGCCGCCCCGCCCAGGCCATCGCCGCCGCGCCCCAGGCGCCGACCGCGGTGAGGAACATCGCGAGGGGCTCGGCGCCACCCTGCAGGCCCCGCTGCGCGACCAGTTGCTGCTCGAACGCCGGGTCGCCCCACCACATCGCCAGCCCCGCGCCGAGGAACGCGATCGACAGCAACGCGGCAAAACCGAAGGCGAGCATGCGCGCGGCACGCGTGCGGACGATGCCCGGCAGCAACGGCGCCAGCGCCAGGCAGGCCATCGGCAGCGCCGGGAGGATGTACATGTCGCGCTTGCCCGACGACAAGGTGAAGAACGCCAGCACCAGTGCCCACCACGCCAATGGCAGCAGATAGCGCGCGTCGCGCCGGCGCAATCGCCTGCGCCATGCCGGGATCGCCCACGGCAACGCCAGCATCGCCGGCAGCCACGTCGTCGCCATCACTTCCAGGAAGTACCAGGGCGGCTGGGGGTGGTGCCACGCATCCGCGTAGCGCATCGCGGTCTGCCGGAACAGGATGTCTTGCGCGTAAGCGTTGTATTCCGGCGCGTGGGCGAACACCGCCAGCAACATCGGCGCCAGCCAGATAGCGCACGCAGCCAGGAATACCAGTGGGCCGAGCCACCAGCGCAGGTCACGCACGTGCTGCCGCACCGGCCAGCCACGCATCGCGGCAATGCCTGCGGGCAAGAGCATGAACAACGCGATGATGCCGACGCCCTTGGTGATCGTGCCAAGGCCAGCCGCTGCCCAGCCGAGCGCCCACATCCGCCAGTCCGGCCCGCGCAACACGTGGCGCAACAATCCGTAGTTGGCCAACGTGATGAAGAACGTCACCAGCGGATCGATCTGCGCCCGTTTCGCCTGCCAGGTGAACTGCAATGCAAACAGCAATGCCCACCCGGCATACAAGCCGACGCGGCGGGTCCACAGGCGCGTGCCGAGATCGACGACGCACCACAGCGTGCCGAGCGACGCG
>DASTUL010000038.1:0-3208 GCA_035759645.1 Lysobacteraceae bacterium
CGCGCGCGGCAAGCGCTTCCCGCGGCTGGCGTTGCAGATGATCCAGGTGGGCGAGGAATCCGGCGCGCTGGACGCCATGCTGCTCAAGACCGCCGACACCTTCGAGCAGGAAACCGGGCTGGCCCTGGACCGCATGCTGGCGGCGCTGGTGCCGGTCGTCACCGTGGTGATGGCATTGCTGGTCGGCGTGGTGATCATGGCGGTGCTGATGCCGCTCTACGACCTGACGGGAGCGATCGGGTAGGCAATACTCGGCCGCTGCCGCTCCAAGAGGACATCCAGATGCACTCACGTTCCGTGACCCGCCCGCCCCGCGCCGCGCGCCAGCGCGGCTTCAGCCTCATCGAGATCATCATCGTCGTGGTGCTGATCGCCGCGATCGTCGCCTTCGCGGCCAGCCGCATCCTCGGCGGGTCCGACCGCGCGAAGGTGAACCTCGCCAAGTCGCAACTGCAGACGCTGGCGCAGAAGGTGCAGTCCTACGAGATGGATACCGGCGTGCTGCCCGCCGAACTGGCCGACCTCGTCACCGATCCGGGCGCCATTGGCTGGCTTGGCCCGTATGCCAGGGATCCGGAACTGAACGACCCTTGGAACGAGCCGATCCGCTACACGGTGCCCGGTGAGTCCGGCCCGTTCGGACTGCTCAGCCTCGGCGCGGACCGCCAGCCGGGCGGCACCTCGGTCGACGCCGACATCGCGTACGAGTGAACGCCCGCGGCACGGCAAGATGATGCGACGGGCGCGCGGCTTCACGTTGCTCGAAACGCTGCTGGTCGTCGCGATCCTGGCGCTCGCCGCGGCGCTCGCGGCCGCCGCCGTCACCGGTGGATTCCGCGGCATGGAGTTGCGGTCGACGGCCAAGGAAATGGCCGCCAACCTGCGCTACACCCGGGCACGCGCGATCTCCACCGGCCAGCCGCAACCGTTCACCGTCGATCTCGATGCGCATGCCTGGACCGCGCCGAACGGGCGCGATGGCGAGATCCCGGAACGG
Organism: Lysobacteraceae bacterium; assembly: GCA_035759645.1. Taxonomy (GTDB): domain Bacteria; phylum Pseudomonadota; class Gammaproteobacteria; order Xanthomonadales; family Xanthomonadaceae; genus CAMPJU01. The sequence goes on from DASTUL010000038.1 coordinate 998, forward strand.
TTGTCCGTCGAGTTCACCGGCGCGCGCGAGGTGCAACCCGCGGAGGGCGTCGGCGCGATCCTGTTCTTCCCGGACGGCGCGGCCACTGGCGGCCGGATCCGCCTGGCGCTCGACGATGCGGCGTGGGACATCGACGTGGCGTGGCTGACGGGCGAGGTGACGGTGTCGCGCGGGGAAACGGAAGAGTGAGGGGAAAAGCCGCTGCAAGCGGGGATCACTACGCGTGGCGACGCGTTGGGAATAATCGTGTCCGTGTCCAGTCCCTGCGCGGCTTCACCCTCATCGAAGTGGTCGTCGCGTTCGCGCTGCTCGCCTTCGCGCTGACCCTGCTGCTCGGCGCCATGACCCGCGCCACCACGCAGGTGCGCAACGCCGAGCACGCCGGCCGCGCGGCACTGCACGCGCAGACGCTCCTGCACCAGGTAGGCGTCGGCGAACCGCTGGTGCCGGGCACGAGCGAAGGCGTCCTCGAGGACGGACGCTATCGCTGGACGCTGCAGGTGGCGGAATGGCAGGACCCGGATCCGGCCGCCGCCGCGCACGCGGCCACGCTGCGCGACCTGCGTGCGCCGCGGCTGCTGGAGCTCGAACTCGTCGTCGCATGGGGCGAGGGTGGCGAGCGCGAGCGGCTCGTGGTGCGGTCGTTGCGGCGGGTGCAGGTACCAGGATGAAAGCGCGCGGCTTCACCCTCATCGAAGTGCTGCTCGCGACCGTCCTGCTCGCGGCCGGCCTCGCGCTCGCGTTCACCACGCTCCGTGCAGCCGCGACCATCGCGCAGCGCGGCGAAGCCACGGCGCAGCGCAACGAACGGATGCGCGCCGTCGCCGGTTTCCTGCGGGCCCGTCTCGTGGCCGCCAAGCCGCAGCCGTTCGCGATCGACCAGGACACGGGATTGCCGCTGCGCTTCGTCGGCCAGGCCGATCGCATGCGTTTCGTCGCCGACCTGCCGGACTACCTCGGGCATGGCGGCCCGTACGTGCATGAGCTGTACGTCGCCGACGGCGCGGACAGGGACACCGTCGACTTGATGTTGTCGCTGGCCGTGCAGCAACCGCTCGACGTCGGCACGGCCGCCGATCCGGAACCCCCGGAGCCGTTGGCGCGCGGCCTGCAGGCGGTGCGCTTCCGGTATCGCGCGCTCGATGCCGAGGGCCGTCCGGGCGAATGGCGCGAGGAATGGCGCGCGTCCGAACGCCTGCCGCTGCAGGTGGAGATCACGATCCGCGACGCCGAAGGCCGCGACTGGCCGCGGCAGGTGGTCGCGCTGCCGCTGGCCGGCACGATCACCTCGGCATTCGGTGAAGGCCTGTGAGGGGCGCGGCGCTGCTGCTGGTGCTGTGGCTGGTGGCGTTGCTCGCCGCGCTGGTCGGCGCGTTCGCGATGATCGCGCAGGTGGAGCACATGCAGGGCCAGGTGCTGTCCCGCGGGGTGGTCGCCCGCCAGGTCGCGCGCGCGGGCCTGGAACATGCGTTGGGGCGACTCGCGGAACAGGATCCGCGCTTCATCTGGATCCCGGATGGCCGCCGTTACGCGTGGACGTACCACGGTGCGGCGATCGAGGTGGCGGCCGTCGACGAGCACGGCAAGGTCGACCTCAACCTCGCGGACATGCCGCTGCTCTCGGGACTGCTGCGGGCGACGGGCAGCGAGCGTCGCGACGCGGACACGATCGCCGCGGCGGTCCTCGACTGGCGCGACCCGGACCCACTCACCCAGCCGGCCGGCGGCGCGGAAGACCCGCAGTACCAGGCCGCGCGGTTGCCTTACGGGGCGAAGGACGCGCCGTTCGAGGACGTGTCGGAACTGCAGCAGGTGCTCGGCGTCGACAGCGCGCTATTCGCACGGCTCGCGCCATACCTCACGGTGCACAGCGGGCGCCCGCGCCCGGACCCGGCATTCGCCGCCGCGCCCGTGCTCACGGCGCTCGGCCTGGAGGCTGAACGCGTGCTGGCGTTGCGCCGGTCGTGGGATCCCGCGTCAGGCCTGCCGCCGCCGATGCTGCCCGGCATCGGGTCGCTCGTTGGGGCCGGCAGCGGTACGTATAGTATCGACAGCCGCGCGCGGCTCCGCGATGGTCGCGAGACGGTGTTGCGCGCGGTGGTGCGCGCCGGCGGATCCGGCTTGCCCGGATCGACCTACACGCCGCTTGAGTGGGAGGAGGAGGCATCGCGATGACCCCGCTGCGCGCCCGGCTCGGACGCGTCGGAGCCC
>DASTUL010000039.1:0-24083 GCA_035759645.1 Lysobacteraceae bacterium
CGGTCGCAGCTTCTTCCTGCCGTCGACGCAGGCCGATCCCGAATACCCGGAACGCAATGGCGCGCGCGACGATGGCGCCAACCTCATCGACGCATGGCAACGACGCCGCCTGGGCGGCACCTACGTGTGGAACGCCACGCAACTCGCGGCCGCACCGCTGGACGGTCCGCTGCTGGGCCTGTTCCAGCCGTCCGACATGCAGTACGAGCACGACCGCCCCGCGGATCCCGCGGGCGAACCCAGCCTCGCGGACATGACCCGCGCGGCCATCATCCGGTTGGAGCGGGACACCGACGGCTACGTGCTGCTGGTCGAGGGCGGCCGCATCGACCACGCGCACCACGACGGCAACGCCTATCGCGCGTTGACCGACACCATCGCGATGGCCGATGCGGTGCAGGTGGCGGTGGACATGACGTCGGCAGCCGACACGCTGGTGATCGTGACCGCGGACCACTCGCACACGCTCGGCTTCGTCGGCTATCCGGTGCGCGGCAACCCGATCCTCGGGCTCGTGCGCGAGACGACCGGCGGTGCGCCGGAAACCGATGCGAACGGCCTGCCCTACACCACGCTGGCGTATGCGAACGGCCCCGGTTACGCCGGCCCGGGCCGTCCGGACCTGTCAGTCGTCGACACCACCGACCCGGACTACCTGCAGGAAGCGATGGTGCCGATGCGCGCGGAGACCCATGGCGGCGACGACGTGGGCGTGTGGGCGCGCGGCCCGGGCAGCGCCGCGGTGCGCGGCAGCCTCGAGCAGAACGCGATCTTCCACCTGATGCTGCAGGCCACGCCGCGGTTGCGCGAGGCGCTGTGCGACCGGGGGTTGTGCAATGCCGACGGCGTTCCCGTCGAGTTGCCCAAACACGAGGCGTTCGTGCCGGTCGATGTCGTGCCCACCGCCCGCTAGAACGGCTTCGCCAGCACCAGGTAGACGATCCCGACCAGCAGCAGCACCGGCAGCTCGTTGAACAGGCGCAGCGCCTTCGCCGACGGCAACGGACGGCCGGCGTCGACGCCCTTGAGCCAGCGCCCCGCGACGATGAAGTGCGCCAGCAGCAACGCAACCAGCACCAGCTTGGCGTGCAGCCAGCCGCCGGCGATGCCGAAGCCGAACCACAGCCCGAGTCCGGCCGCCACCGCGAGCCCGAACATCACGTGGCCGAAGCGATACAGCCGGCGTCCCATCAGCACCAGTCGCGCCCGCACCGCGGGCTCGTCGCCCGCTTCCGCCAGGTTCACCAGCAGGCGCGGCAGGTAGAAGCCCGCCGCCACCCACGCGAACACGAACACCAGGTGTGCGGTCTTGGTCCAGAGATAGGCCTGCATGCGATGGGCTCCGAATGACTCACGCTAGGATGCCACGATGCCCAAGCGATACGACCGCGCCTACTTCGACCGCTGGTACCGCAAGGGCGGCATCGGCGGCGCGCGGCGCCTCGCGCGCAAGGTCGCGCTCGCCGTCGCCACCGCCGAATACCACCTCGAACGCCCGTTGCGCACCGTGCTCGACATTGGTTGCGGCGAAGGTCCGTGGCGCGCACCGCTGCTGAAACTGCGGCCCGACGCGCAGTACCTGGGCTTCGACGCCAGCGCGTACGCGATCGCGCGCTTCGGCGCCCGGCGCAACCTGCACCTGGCGCGCTTCGGCGACTTCGCACGGCTGCGTCCCTGCCCGCCCGTCGACCTGCTGGTGTGCAGCGACGTGCTGCATTACCTCGATGTCCGGGAAATCGACCGCGGCTTGCCCGGCCTCGCCGAACTCTGCGGCGGCGTCGCGTTCCTGGAGACCTTCGCGCGCGAGGACCGTGCCGAGGGCGACGAGCACGACTTCCGCAACCGCCCCGCCGCGTTCTACCGCCGCCGGTTCGAGGCGCTGGGCTTCACCCAACTCGGCTCGCACTGCTGGCTGTCGCCGGCGTTGCGAGGTCATGCGACGGCGCTGGAGGCGCCGCCTTGACCAGCAGGTGCTTGGCCAGCTGGCCATGCACGTGCGCCACGCCGCGTGCGACGTGCAAGGTGGCGAACAGCAGCAGGACGCCGCCCAGGAACACCAGTGGCCACGCCCAGGGCAACGGCCCGAACGAATTCCCGCCGAAATCCAGTGAGACGTACTGGTCGAACCCCAGTGCCAGCAGGATCGGCGCCGCCATGCACGACAGCGACACGCTGAGGCCGACCACCGCGAACACGAAGTACGCGATGCCCAGCGGCAGCATCAACAGCATGTACAACATCGTCGACCAGCTGCGCGGATCCAGGAACATGTCGGCGATGCGCTGCAGCAGCGGCTTGCCTGGCGATCCGTACACCGGCCGGCGGGGCATCCGCTCGCCCAGCATGACCTCCACGAGGCGGCCCTCCACCAGCGACAGCACGCGCACCGAGCCGAAGAACAGCACCAGGAACGGGATGCCGATGATCAGCACCGCGAACCCCGCGGTCAGCGACAGCCCGGTGACGACCCAGGTGAAATAGAAGATGCCGGTCGCCAGCGACAGCAGCATGTAGAAGAGCGCGGCGTACGTGCGCGGCTCCGCGGCGACGCCGAAGAAGCGGCCGATGAGAGAGCGGCGCACCGGCGCGGGCGGCGCGCGCAAGGCGGTCTGCACGCGCACCTCGGTGTCGCGGTAGATGTCGGCGACTTCGTCCGGCGCCCCGTAGCTGGAGGCGACGGAGGCGATGACCTCCGCCTCGCTGCGTCCGCGCTGCTCGGCCAGTTCGGAGCGCAGGTACTCCTCCGCGTCGTACAGGGCGTCCTGCACCAGCGCCGGATCGGCGCCGGCCAGCGCAGCGCGCAGCTGGTCCAGGTAGGCGGGGATCGTCCGCGGCAGCGTGGCAGTCATCGTGAAACTCCTTCCAGGACGGAATCGACGGAATCGCGGGTCTCGCGCCACGCGCCGGCCCACTCGGCCAGCGCCGCGCGGCCCGCGGCGGTGATGCGGTAGTAGCGGCGCGGCGGCCCGCTGTCGGACGGCGCCAGGTGGCTTTCGAGCAGGCCGCCGGACTCCAGGTTGCGCAGCACGGGATACAGCGCGCTCTGCTTGCCGGAGAGCACCCCGCCCCCCTCGCGCTCCAGGCGCTTGGCGATGAGGTAGCCGTACATGGGCTCGTCGCCGGCGGCGAGCACCGCGAGCAGCGCCAGCGACACCGTGCCGGCGGAGAGTTCCTTCTGGAACTTGCGCAACTGGAGGTCGGGATCGCCCATGGCCGGGATACTAGTATCAAGTCAGGTATAGCGCCCCTGTCATTAGTCACTGGATCGGGTGGCGGGGCCGAACCCGGCACAATCGACGGCGACACTCCTCCGGAATCGCCCCATGCCCAGCCCTCGCCTGCCCGCATCCGTGCTGTCCGCATCCTTGCTGTCCGCCGCGTTGCTCGCCGCCTGCGCCACGGTGCCCCCGGAAACCATTGCCGCCGAACCCGTTGTCCAGCCCGCCACGACGCGCACGATGCAGGAGATCCTGGACGCCTCGCAGCCGTCCGACTGGCGCGCACTGGACCCGGACGACACCGTGTACCTGGAACTCGACGCCGGGCGCGTGGTCATCGAGCTGGCACCCGCGTTCGCGCCCGCGCACGTCGCCAACATCCGCACCCTGGCGCAGGGGCATTACTGGGATGGCCTGAGCATCTACCGCTCGCACGACAACTTCGTCGTGCAGTTCGGCGACCCCACCGAGGACGAGGCGGCGCGCAAGTCCATCGGCGAGGCGAAGGCGCACCTGCCGGCCGAGTTCGATCGACCGGCGGCCGGCCTGCCCTTCACCGTGTTGCCCGATGTCGACGGCTGGGCACCGCAGGCCGGCTTCAGCGCAGGCTTTCCCGCGGCGCGCGACCTCGACGAGGGCCGCGCATGGCTCGCGCATTGCTACGGCGCGGTCGGGGCGGGCCGCGGCATGGCGGCGGACTCCAGCAACGGCACCGAGCTGTACGTGGTGACCGGGCAGTCGCCCCGGCAACTCGACCGCAACATCACGCTGGTGGGCCGCGTGGTCGACGGCATCGAATTGCTGTCCGCCCTGCCCCGCGGCAGCGGCCCGCTCGGCTTCCAGGAAGACCCGGCCGACTACGTGCCGATCCGCAGCGTGCGCCTCGCGGCGGACGTGCCGGTGGACGAGCGCAGCAACCTCCAGGTGTTGCGGACCGACACGCCCCTGTTCATGGAACTGGTGGAATCGCGCCGCAACCGTCGCGACGACTGGTACCTGCGCCCCGCCGGGCACATCGACCTGTGCAACGTGCCGGTGCCCACACGATAGTGCGCCGTCACGCGGCATTGGCCGGAGCGTGCCTAGCCTGCAACCAGGCACCACCGGAGGAACAACATGCCGACCATGCGATTGCGCGTCACGGGCAGCGAGGACGACGCGCGCACCTTCATGAACCTGCTGCAGAGCCTGGAAGGGATCGAGCACGTCGAGGAAGTCTCGGACCTGATGCCGCACATGGACGATGCGGATTCCAGCTCGGCCGGGCTCAGCGACGTCTCCGGCCCCGACGTGCATGGCATCGAGGTCGAAGCGCCCAACGGCTCCACCGCACGCAAGGTGCGCGAGGCCGCGGAAGCCCTGGCGTTCGACCTGGACGTGCTGGTCGAGTTCGAGCAGGACGACGAGGACTGAGGGTCGTGCGGTGACAGGCGTGGTCGCCGACTCCGGCCCCACCCTGGCGCAACTGCGCGCCGCGGTCGCCCGCCTGGAGGACACCGAAAAGCTCCAGCGTGCGCTCTACGCGATCGCGGACATGGCGGGCTCCGACCTGGAGATGCCCGACATGCTGCGCGGGCTGCACCGGATCGTCTCGGACCTGATGTATGCCGAGAACTTCTACATCGCGCTGTACGACCAGGCCAGCGACAGCCTGCGGTTCCTCTACTTCGCCGACGCCATCGACACCGAGGTGGCGCCGCCGCCCGACCAGGCCATCGCGTTGTCGCGGATCGAGCGCGGCCTGAGCTGGTACCTCATCCGCCAGAAGAAGCCGTTGATGGGCACGCCCGCGGAACTCGCGGGCCAGGTGTCGGGCCCCCTGAAGCTGATCGGCGCCGACAGCACCGATTGGCTGGGCGTGCCGATGATGCGCGAGGGCGAAGTGCGCGGGATAGTCGTCGTGCAGAGCTACCTGGAGGGACGCTTCTACACCGGTGCGGAACGGTCGCTGCTGGCGTTCGTCGCCGAGCACATCCTGACGGCGCTGGAACGCAAGGCCGGACAGGTCGAGCTCGAGCGTCGGGTCGAGGAACGCACCCAGCAGCTGCACGAAGCCAACGACGCGCTGCGGCAGCAGGTCTCCGAGCGCGAGCGCGGTGAGCGCCTGCAGGCGGCGTTGTACCGGATCGCCGCCCTTGCCGGCGGGACCGAGGACAGCGCGCTGTTCTTCGCCGAGGTCCACGCCACCGTCGGCGACCTGCTCGATGCGCGCAACTTCTACGTGGCGTTGCTCACCGGCGACACCGTCGAATTCGCGTATGCGGTCGACCAGCACGACCGCGAGTGGCCCGCACGCTCGGGGGGCCGCGGGCTGACCGAATACGTGTTGCGCACCGGCCAGCCGCAACTCGTCGATGCCGCGCGCGCGGATGCGTTGGTGGCCCGTGGCGAGATCAGGAAAGGCCCGCACGACACACCGGCGCTCGCGTGGCTCGGCGTGCCTCTTTACGGCGAGAACCGGCCGTTCGGCGTGGTGGCCGTGCAGAGCTACGACAGTGAGCAGGCCTACGACGCGCGCGACGTGGAGCTGCTCACCTTCGTGTCCTACCAGCTGGCCAGCAGCCTGCAGCGCCGCCGCGCCGCGGAACTGCTGCGCCAGGCGAACGCGGATCTGGAGGAGCGCGTGGAGACGCGCACCGCCCAGCTGCGCGAGCAGATCGCGGTGCGCGAGCAGGTCGAGGCGCAACTGCATCACCAGGTGATGCACGACGCTCTCACCGGGTTGCCCAACCGCACGTACCTGCGCGATCGCATCGAGCGGGCGCTCGCGCGGGTCCGCCGCAACCATGGCGAGAAGTTCGCGCTGCTGTACGTCGACGTCGACCGCTTCAAGGTCATCAACGACAGCCTCGGCCACCAGTCCGGCGACCACGTGCTGCGCGAGGTCGGCCAGCGGTTGTCCGCCTGCGTGCGCCAGCCCGACATCGTGTCGCGCCTGGCGGGCGACGAATTCGCGGTGCTGCTCGAGCACGTCCCGATGCCGCAAGCCGCCTGCAACGTGGCGCGGCGCGTGCTGGCCGAACTTGAGGCGCCCGTGCCGGTGGACTCGCGCGGACTCAAGGTGTCGGCCAGCGTCGGCATCGCGATCGTGGACGATCGCTATGCCACCACGGACCAGGTGCTGCACGACGCCGACCTGGCGCTGTACCGCGCCAAGGACGCGGGGCGCAACCGTTTCGTGCTGTTCGACGAGGCAATGCAGCGCAGCGCGATGGACGTGCTGGAACTCGAACAGGCCCTGCGCGGTGCGCTGGCCAGGGACGAGTTCGAGCCGCACTTCCAGCCGCTGGTGCGCCTGGCCGACGGCGAGATCGTCGGCTTCGAGGCGCTGCTGCGCTGGTGCCATCCCGACCGCGGCCTGCTCCCGCCGGGCGAGTTCCTGACGATCGCGGAGGACAGCGGCCTGGTGGAGGCGATCGACTGGCGCATGTTCCGCCACGCGCTCGAGTGCGGGAAACCGCTGGTCCGCGACGACCGATACATCACGATCAACGTCTCGCCACGCATGTTCCAGGCGGACCGCTTCGACCAGGCGCTACTGTCGCTACTGCGCGAGGTCGGGTTCGACCCGCGCCGGCTCCGCGTCGAAGTGACCGAAGGCACGCTGCTCGCGGACCCGGCCACCGTGCTGCAGATGCTCGCGACCTTGCGCGAGGCCGGCATCGAGGCCGCGCTGGACGACTTCGGCACCGGTCATTCCTCGCTCGGCCAGGTGCACCGGTTCCCGGTCTGCATGATCAAGGTCGACCGCAGCTTCGTCGCGCCGTTCGAGGCCGGGGCCGACAAGCCCCGCAGCTCCGCGGTGATCGAGGCCATCCTCGCGCTCGGCCGCGCGCTGGACATGGAGATCCTGGCCGAAGGCGTGGAAACCGAAATCCAGCGTCGCCTGCTCGTGGCGATGGGCTGCGTCTACGGGCAGGGCTACCTGTTCGGCCGGCCGCAGCCCGCGGCGTTCTGGCACAACCACTGAGGAGTCCCCCCATGGCAGCGAAGAAATCCAAGCGCCGGATCAACCCGCCGCAGCACCAGCCCCGGCAACCCGGCAAGCAGTCGCGCATGCATCCCGAGCCGGTGACGATCCGGGACGACTACGCGGGCAGCGGCAAGCTCGAAGGGAAGATTGCGCTGGTCACCGGCGGCGACAGTGGCATCGGCCGCGCGGTCGCGGTGCACTTCGCACGCGAGGGCGCGGACGTGGCGATCGCCTACCTCTCCGAGGACGCGGACGCCGAAGAGACGAAACGACTGGTGGAGGCGGAGGACCGCCAGTGCGTGCTCATCAAGGGCGACCTGAAGAAGGAAGCGCACTGCAGGAAGGTCGTCGACCGCGTCGTGCGCACGCTGGGCGGGCTCGACGTGCTGGTGAACAACCATGCGATGCAGTTCCCGGTCAATGCGCCGGAGGAACTGACGCCCGCGCAGATCCGCACCACGTTCGAGACCAACGTCTTCTCCTTCATGTACCTGTGCGCGGCGGCGGCCACCCACCTGGAAGACGGCGGCTGCATCATCAATACCGGCTCGGTGACCGGCACGCGCGGCCACGAGACCCTGATCGACTATGCGTCGACCAAGGGCGCGATCCAGTCGCTGACGTTCTCCCTGGCGCAGATGCTGGCCGAGCGCGGGATCCGGGTGAACGCCGTGGCGCCGGGCCCGATCTGGACGCCGCTGATCCCGGCCAGCTTCGACAAGAAGCAGGTGGCGACGTTCGGCTCGACGACGCTGATGGGCAGGCCCGGGCAGCCGTCGGAAGTGGCGCCCGCGTACGTGTACCTGGCCAGCGAGGACGGCAGCTACGTGACGGGGCAGATCATCCACGTCAACGGCGGCGGGCACATTTCCGCCTGAAGCATGACTTGTGGCACCCCGGCGCCGGCGGGGGATCGCTATCCTCTGGTCTTTCGCCCAGGGGATCCCGCCATGCGCCAGCGTCTACTCGTGACTGCCTTGCTTGCCGCCGCCCTCGCCGCCTGCGGAGGCGAAGCGCCGACGCCGCCGAATGGCGCCGACACCGCCGAGGACACCGCCCCGTCCGCCGCCGATACCGCGTTCGCGACCTTGTCGGAACGCTGGCTCGACGGGGCCATGCGGCTGCAGCCGGTCTATGCGACGCAGGTGGGCGACCACCGGTTCGACGACCGGATCGGCGACCTCTCCGCGGAAGGCCGGCAGGCGTTCACGGATTTCGCGCGGACCATGCTGGTGGAGCTCGACGCGATCGACAGCGACAAGCTGTCGCGCGCGAACCAGATCGATGCGCTGCTGCTGCGCAACCAGCTCGAGTACGACATCTGGAGCATCGAGACGCTGCAGTCCTGGGCGTGGGATCCGCAGATGTACAGCCAGCTCGCGGGCGGCGCGGTGTACGGCCTGATGGCGCGCGAGTTCGCGCCGATGCCCGACCGCCTGGCGTCCGCGACGGCGCGCATGGAAGAGATCCCGGCGCTGTTCGCGCAGATGCGCGAGAACCTGGACCCGGCGCGCGTGCCGAAGATCCATGCCGAAACCGTGGCCCGGCAGAACGCCGGCATCCTGTCGATCGTCGACGGCCTGGTGATGCCGCATGTGGGCGAGCTCGACGAGGCCGGTCGCACGCGACTGGATGCGGCCGTCGAAGGCCTGCGCGCCGCGGTGGCCGAGCACCAGGCCTGGCTCGACGAGGAACTGGTGCCGAACGCGGCAGGCGACTTCCGCATCGGCGCCGAGCTGTACGACCAGAAGCTCGCGTTCGCGCTCAACTCGCCGCTCTCGCGCGAGGAGATCCGCACCCGTGCCGAGGCGGCGATCGACGAGACGCGCGCGGAGATGTACACCATCGCGCGCGGCGTGCTGGAAGGCCGCGAGGATGCGCCGGCGGAGATGCCCGGCGCGCCCAGCGACGAGCAGCAGCAGGCCGTGATCGAGGCCGCGCTCGAGCTGGCCTATGCCGACCGCCCGGACCGCGAGGACGTGGTGGAGGTCGCGAAGGCCTCGACCGTCCAGGCGACCGAGTTCGTGCGCGAACAGCAACTGGTCACCGTGCCGGACACGCCGGTCGAGATCATCCTGATGCCGGAGTTCCAGCGCGGCGTCGCCGTCGCGTACTGCGACTCCCCGGGCCCGCTCGACAAGGAACTGGCGACGTTCTACGCGGTCTCGCCGATTCCCGAGGACTGGAGCGAGGCGCAGGTCGATTCGTTCCTGCGCGAGTACAACACCCGCTCGATCCACGAGCTGAGCATCCACGAGGCGATGCCCGGGCATTACCTGCAGCTGTGGCACTCCAACAAGTACCCGTCCACGGTGCGCGCCGTGCTCGGTTCCGGCCCCTTCATCGAAGGCTGGGGCATGTACGCCGAGAAGATCATGGCCGACGCCGGCTACATGGACAACGATCCGCTGATGCAGCTGATCCAGCGCAAGTGGGCGCTGCGCGCGTTCGCCAACGCCATCCTCGACCAGGAAATCCACGTCAACGGCATGACCCGCGAGGAAGCGATGGAACTGATGACCGTCACCACCTTCCAGCAGGAGCGCGAGGCCGCGGGCAAGTGGGTACGCGCGCAGCTGACGTCCGCCCAGTTGCCGACCTACTTCGTCGGCTACAGCGAGCACATGGACCTGCGCAGCGACATGGAGGCCAAGCTCGGTGACGACTTCAACGCCAAGGCCTACCACGACCAGGTCCTGTCCTACGGGTCGCCCGCGGTGCGCTTCGTGCGCCAGCTGATGCTCGACGAACCGATCAGGTAACCGGCTGGTGGACGGCGTCGCACCGGTGGATGGCATCCGGGTCGGTGTCGGCGGCTGGACCTACGCGCCCTGGCGGAAGAATTTCTATCCGCCGGGGCTCGTGCAGCGACGCGAGCTGGAGTACGCCAGCCGCAGGCTCAGTGCGATCGAGATCAACGGCACCTACTACCGCGCGCAAAAACCGGCGACGTACGCGAACTGGGCGGCGCAGACGCCGGCAGGCTTCGTGTTTTCCGCCAAGGCGCCAATGCGGATCGTCCAGGCGCGCGTGCTCGCCGGGGTCCGCGGTCAGGTCCAGGATTTCCTCGGCGGCATCGCGTCGCTCGGCGACCGGCTCGGCCCCATCGTGTGGCAATTCGACCGCGGCCCCCGGTTGCAGCGCGACGACTTCGAGGCGTTCCTCCAGCTGCTGCCCGCCTCCATCGATGGCCGGCGCATGCGACACGTGCTGGACGTGCGCGATCCCGCATTCGTCGACGACGCATACATCGCGCTGGTGCGCGGCCACGGCTTCGCGACGGTCTTCACCGATTCGGCCGAGCACCCGTCGTTCGCCGACACGACGGCCGACTTCGTCTACGCGCGGCTCATGCGGGCGCGGGCCGACGTCCCGACCGGCTATCCGGGCGTCGAACTCGATGCCTGGGCGCATCGGGCCCGGACGTGGGCCGCCGGCGGCGAGCCCGAAGACCTGCCGCGCATCGGCGCGGCAACGCCGCACGGCAAGCCACGCGACGTGTTCGTCTACTTCATCGCCGCGGCAAAGGAGCGCAACCCCGCCGCCGCGATGGCCCTGATCGAACGCCTGTGGGAGCCGCTATAGCGGCGAGCTTTTCGCGAACAGCTCGCCGCTATAGCGGCTCCCACAATTCATTTCGCAGCGCGCTGGCTGGCTGCGACGCTGCCGAGGATCAGCAAGCCCGCGATCGCCATCTTGATCGTCAGCGGCTCGTCCAGCAGCCACCAGGCCCAGGCCACCGCGAACAGCGGGACGAGGTAGGTGACCGATACCGCGCGACCCGGGCCCACGCGCTGCACCAGCCGGTAGTACAGCGCGTACGCGAGCCCCGTGCAGGCGACACCGAGCATCGTCGCCGAGAACCACGCCGCGCCCGAGATCGGCGCGTCCGGCCACTGCGCCAGCGCGAACGGCGCCAGCAGCAGGGTCGCCGTCCCCAGCGTGGCCGCGGCCACCGCCGCTGGCGGCAGTCCGGCCAGATGGCGCTTCAGCAGGTGCACGCCGACGCCATAGAGGAACGCCGCCGCGCAACCGGCGACCACCGCCCAGCCCAGGCTCGCGCCGGCCGACTTGCCGCTGGCCAGCACCACCACGCCCGCGAACCCGGCGAACAGCGCCGCGCCCTTGCGCCAGCCGATGGCCTCGTGGAAGAACAGGAAGCCGACCAGCGCGGTGAACAGCACCGCCATCGCGTTGGTGATCGCGACAATGCCGGCCGGCGCGTACTGCGATGCCCAGGCGAACAGCGCGAACGGCACCGCCGAGTTGATCGCGCCGATGAGCGCGAGCATCGGCCACCGCGCCGCCGGGAAGCGCCGGCGCTCGCGCCACAGGAACGGCAGCAGCACCAGCGCGCCGAAGGCCAGCCGGATCTCGGCCAGCGCCATCGCGCCGAATTCCGGCGCGGCGATGCGCTGGAACATGAAGGACGCGCCCCAGATCGCGCCGAGCAGCCCCAGTTCCGTGGGCGTGAGCCAGTCGACCGCGGCGGCCGGCGTGGCCGCGTGGGCGACGGGCGGGGTGTGGGGCGAAGGCATGGGGCGGGCCGGCGGGGAGGGTCGCCCATTGTCGGGCATCCCGATGACAATACGCGCCGGTTTCGGTCAACACTGTGTCGTGCAGACGGCTTCTCCAAACGCCCGCAAGGCCTTCCTCCAGATCCACTTCTGCGTGGTGCTCTGGGGGTTCACCGCCATCCTCGGCAAGCTGATCACGCTGCCCGCCCTGCCGCTGGTGTGGTGGCGGATGTTGCTGGTCGTGGTCGCGCTCGCCCTGGTGCCGCGGGTGTGGCGGGGCCTGCGCGCCATGCCGGCGCGATTGATGTGGTCGTATGCGGGCATCGGGGTGCTGGTCGCGCTGCACTGGCTGACGTTCTACGGCGCGATCAAGCTGGCCAATGCGTCGGTCGCGGCGACCTGCATCGCGCTGGCGAGCGTGTTCACCGCGTTGCTGGAGCCCTGGCTCGCGGGCACGCGCTTCAACCGCCGCGACCTCGCGCTCGGCGTGGCGGTGTTGCCGGGCGTGGCGCTGGTGGTCGGCGGCGTCCCGGACGACATGCGCATCGGCATCGCGGTCGGGGCGCTGTCGGCGTTGCTGGTCGGCATCTTCGGCACGCTCAACAAGCGACTCGTCGAACACGGCGATCCATTGACCGTCACCGCGCTGGAACTCGGCGCGGGCACGTTGGCGCTGACCGCGCTGGCGCCCTTGATGCCCTCGATCTTCCCGTCGTTCGCGGGCGAGCTGCTGGCGGTGCCCGGCAACAGCGACATCGCCTGGCTGCTGCTGTTGTCGCTCGGCTGCACGCTGTTCCCGTTCGCACTGTCGCTGGTGGCGCTGCGCCACATGAGCGCGTTCGCCGCGCAACTGGCGGTGAACCTGGAGCCGGTCTACGCCATCGTGCTGGCCATCCTGCTGCTGGGCGAGCAGCACGAACTGACGCCGACGTTCTACGCGGGCGTGGCGATCGTGCTGCTGGCCGTGGTCGCGTACCCTCTGCTGGAGCGCAAGCGGACCGGGGCTGCAGCGGCGCCCGTCGAGCACCCGGAACTGCTCGGCACCGCCGAAGCGAAGCAGATCGTCGACTAACCGAATATGTACCTCGAGCACTACGGGCTCGCCGAGCCGCCCTTCTCGATCACGCCCGACCCGCGCTTCGTTTTCCTCAGCGAGCGCCACCGGGACGCGCTCGCGCACCTGCTGTTCGGCATCGGCCAGGGCGGTGGTGGCGGCTTCGTGCAACTCACCGGCGAGGTCGGCACCGGCAAGACGACGCTCAGCCGGCTGCTGCTGGAGCAACTGCCCGAGGACACTCGCGTCGCGCTGGTGCTGAACCCGCGGCAGGATCCACTCGAGCTGCTGCAGACGATCTGCGAAGAACTGGGCGTCGAAGTGGCCCCGGGCAGCCGCGCAAGCAGCAAGGCGCTGGTCGATGCCCTGAACGCGTACCTGTTGCGCGCGCATGCCGACGGGCTTCGCGTGGTGCTGATCATCGACGAGGCGCAGGACCTGTCAGTCGAAGCACTCGAGCAGGTGCGGCTGCTGACCAACCTCGAGACCGACACCCGCAAGCTGCTGCAGATCGTGTTGCTCGGGCAACCCGAGCTGCGCGAGCTGCTCGCGCGCCCGGACCTGCGCCAGCTGGCGCAACGCATCACGGCGCGTTTCCACCTCACCCCGCTGGACGCGCCCGAGACCGTCGAGTACCTGCGCCATCGCTATCGCGTTGCCGGCGGCCTGCGCTTCCCGTTCGACAAGAACGCGGTGCGCCGCATCCATGCCCACGCCGGCGGCGTCCCACGCCTGATCAACGTGGTGGCCGAACGCGCGCTGCTGGCGGGATATGCGCACGACCTGGCGACGATCGACGCCCGCACCGTCGACCGCGCCGCGCGCGAGGCATTGCCGGCGAAGCCGCGGCGGCGTGCACGACCGGCGTTGATCGTGGCTGGCGTCGCAGTGCTCGTGCTGGCTGCACTGCTGGCGTCGCCATGGATCCAACGCGTGCCCGGGCCGGGCGATTCGGTGTCACCCGCGATCGCAAGCACGACCGACCCGGCCGCATCCGCCCCAACAGCGCGCACCGCGGCCACCGTCGACGTTGCCGAACCCGTGCTCGACACGAGCGCGTTGTCGGCTTCACTCGCCGCCCTGCCGGACGAACCGTCGGCGTGGCGCGCGATGCTCGATGCCTGGGACGCGCCGGCCGACGGAACCGTCGATGTCGCGACGGGCTGCACGCCGATCATCCAGCCCGGCCTCTACTGCACGCATGGCATTGCCAGGCTCGACAAGTTGCAGACCCTCGCCCGCCCTGCCCTGCTCGAACTCGAGCGCGAGGAAGCGACGCATTGGGTGCTGTTGCGCGGCGCAGACACCGACCGCGTCCTGCTGCAACTCGGCGACACCCGGGTACAGGCCACACGCAACGCACTCGACGCGCACTGGACCGGCGCATTCGCCGCCGCATGGCGCGGCCCGGTGGTCCTCGCGCCGCTGGTCGAAGGCACCGCGACGCCGGACGAAGCAGCCCGCGCCTGGATCACGCAACACCTGGGCCTTCCTGCGGATACCTCGGATGCAACCCTGCGCACCTCGCTCCGCCGCTTCCAGTCCGCACGCGGCCTCGCCGCCGACGGCATCCCCGGCCCGGAAACCCTGATGGCGCTCGCAGCCAGCGACGCGGGCCCGCGCCTGGCCCGTACCGTCGGCACCGGGGACTGACCCATGTCCCTGATCCTCGACGCCCTGCGCAAGTCCGAAGCCCAACGCCGCCGCGGCCAACTCCCCGCCCTGTCCCTCGAACTCCCCCCGGCCACGCCGCGCACATCCCCCACCCGCGCCTGGTGGATCGCCCTCCCCATCGGCATCGCCCTGGCCGCCATCGCCATCTGGCTGATCCGTCCGATCGAACAACCGATTACAGATCCGTCCGCACAAGTCACGGAAGAACCCCAGCCCGTCGTTGCTCGACCAACCGAAGTTGCCGCTGCTCCGGACGCCGAAGGCGACGGTGCAGCCGGCGAGGGGTTCGAGCAGGCCAGGGATGGCCTGCGGCCGGCATTGGTAGCTGGACGCGGACTCATGCCGGCGAACCCCTCGCCGGCTGCATCGGCGCCCACGCCCGAAGCCACGCAACCACCCGCGCCCGACACGCCAGACGCGAGCCCTGCAACCGGATCACCCATCCTCGCGCTCTCCGACCTCACCCCCACCGAACGCCGCGCCCTCCCACCCCTGAAACTCAGCATGCACCTCTGGTCCGACGACCCCGCCCGCCGCTTCGTCATCCTCGACGGCCACCGCCTGTCCGAAGGCGACCGCGCCGGCAACGCCGTCGTCCAACGCATCGACCCCACCGGCGTCATACTCGCCGCCGATGGCCGGCGCATCCGCCTGCCGTTGCCCTGATCACCGCCCACGCAAGGAGACCGCATGAACGCAGCGACCCAGAACGACACCGGCAAGCTCATCCTCCGCCTGGCCCTCGGCATCCTCATCCTGCTGCACGGCATCGCCAAGCTGAAGGGCGGCACCGCCGGCATCGTCGGCATGGTCGAAGGCGCGGGCCTGCCCGGCTTCCTGGGCTACGCCGTGCTGCTCGGCGAAGTGCTGGGCCCGTTGCTGCTGATCTTCGGTTTCCACGCCCGCATCGGCGCGGCGCTCATCGCGATCAACATGATCGTGGCGATCGCCCTCGCGCACATGGGCGAACTGACCAGCCTCGGCCAATCGGGCGGCTGGGCGCTGGAACTGCAGGGGATGTTCCTGTTCACCGCGATCGCGCTGATGCTGATGGGACCGGGCCGCTTCTCCCTCAACCAGCGCTGACGTTCACCGCGGGGGCCGCGTGCCCTTGCGGTGCGGCTTCGGCCCGCGTGGGCCTGCCGGCGGCGCCTTGCCGTTGGCCGGATGCAGGCGCAGCGCCTGCCCGGCAACGCGCACGTTCTGCAGGTGACGCATCGTCTCCTCCGGCATGCCTTCGGGCAGGTCGAGGATCGAATGGTCGTCGTGGATGTCGATGCGCCCGATGAAGCGGCTCTCCAGGTCCGCCTCGTTGGCGATCGCGCCGACGATGTTGCCGGGCTTCACGCCGTGCACGTGGCCGACCTCGATGCGATAGGTCTCCATGCCGGGTTCCGGTGCGCTGCGTGGCGCCTGTTCGCGCCGGGGGCGCGGGCGCTCTGTCACCCCCGCGGAGGCGGGGGTCCATTGTTTGTCCCGGGTGCGTGGATCCCCGCCTTCGCGGGGATGACGGGTTTCGCGCGGCTTCTCCGGCGGGAGCAACAGCGGCGTGCGGCCCTGCAGCAGTTTCGCGAGCGCCGCCGCGATGTCGGCGGCCGGCACGTCGTGCTCGCGCTGGTAGCGCTGGACCAGGTCGCGGAACGGCGCCAGGTCGTCGCCGTCGCCCGCCGCCGCCAGGGTGCCCGTGATCCGGCCGAGGAATTTCTCGACGCGCTTGTCGTTGACCGCCTCGATGCTGGGCAGCTGCATCTCCTGGATCGGCTGGCGGGTCGCCCGTTCGATCGCGCGCAGCATGCCCTTCTCGCGCGGCGTGACGAACAGGATCGCCTCGCCGCTGCGGCCCGCGCGCCCGGTGCGCCCGATGCGGTGCACGTAGCTCTCGGTGTCGTAAGGGATGTCGTAATTGAGCACGTGGCTGATGCGGTCCACGTCCAGCCCGCGCGCCGCCACGTCGGTCGCCACCAGCACGTCGAGGTCGCCATCCTTCAGTTGCTGGATGGTCCGCTCGCGCTGCTTCTGGTCCATGTCGCCGTTGATGGCGGCGGCCGCCAACCCGCGGGCCTGCAGCTTGCCGGCCAGTTCCTCGGTCGCCGCCTTGGTGCGGGAGAACACGATCATGGCGTCGTACGGCTCGGCCTCGAGGATGCGCGTCAAGGCATCGAGCTTGTGCAGCCCGCTGACGAACCAGTAGCGCTGGCGGGTGTTGGCCGCGGTGGTGGTCTTGGCGGCGATGCTCACTTCCACCGGATTGCGCAGGTAGGTCTGCGCGATGCGCCGGATCGCCGGGGGCATCGTCGCGGAGAACAGCGCGACCTTGCGGTTGTCAGGCGTCTTCTTGATCACCTGCTCGACGTCGTCGATGAAGCCCATCCGCAGCATCTCGTCGGCTTCGTCCAGCACCAGCCATTCCAGTTCCGACAGGTCGAGCGAACCGCGCCCGAGATGGTCGATCACCCGCCCCGGCGTGCCGACCACGACGTGCACGCCGCGGCGCAGCGCCGCTAGCTGCGGGCCGTAGCCCTGGCCGCCGTAGATCGGCAGCACGTGGAAGCCGGGGATCTTCGCGGCATAGGTCTGGAACGCCTCGGCCACCTGGATCGCCAGCTCGCGCGTCGGCGCCAGCACGATCACCTGCGGCTTGGTCTTCGACACGTCGATCTTCGACAGGATCGGCAGCGCGAACGCGGCAGTCTTGCCGGTGCCGGTCTGGGCCTGGCCCAGCACGTCGCGTCCGGCCAGCAGCGCCGGGATGGTGGCGGCCTGGATCGGCGACGGGGTCTCGTAGCCGACTTCGGCGACCGCCGCCATCACCGGGGCGGACAGGCCGAGGTCGGAAAAGCGCGGGGTGTCCGCGGCGGCGTCGGGCGTGGGCATGGGGCTTCCGGGCCGTGGGGGGCTGGCCATTGTGCGCCCCGGAGCCCTGAAACGCCCGTGAGATGATGCCAACCGCATGCAAACCATCGACTTCAGCCTGGATCCGGGGCGCGAGTTCGTCGAGCTCAACCAGCTGCTCAAGCTGGTCGGGCTGGTCGACAGCGGAGGGGCCGGGAAGCAGGTCGTCGCGAGCGGCGCGGTGACCGTCGACGGCGCGGTCGAGTGGCGCAAGACGGCCAAGATCCGCGCCGGCCAGCGCGTCGCACTGGGGGAAGTCACGATCCGGGTCGTCGGCGACGACGCGGGATAGAAGAAGGGGAGTGCCATGAAGTTCGTCGTCCTGCTGCTGTTCGCCGGGCTGGTTGCCTGGGCCGTGCTCGCCTACAACCGCCTCGTTCGCCTGCGCAACCAGTGGCGCACCGCGTGGGCGGATGTCGACGTGCAGTTGCAGCGCCGGCACGACCTGGTGCCGCAGCTGGTGTCGACGGTCGGTGCCTACGCGAAACACGAGCGGGCGACGCTCGACGCGGTGACCGAACTGCGCGCGAAGGCGCTGGCGACCCGCGAGCCGGGCGCGCTGGGCGCCATCGAGACCGAACTCGAGCAGGCGCTGGGACGCCTGGTCGCGGTCGTGGAGGCCTATCCGGACCTCAAGGCCAGCGACAACTTCCTCCAGCTGCAGCGTGACCTGGTGGAGGTCGAGGAGCACCTGCAGTACGCGCGCCGCTTCTTCAACGGCGCGGTGCGCGACTACAACACCGCCATCGAGCGCGTGCCGGACGTGCTGGTCGCGCGCGGGTTCGGCTTCGCGCCCGCCGAGTTCTTCCAGGCCGGCGCCGACGAGCGCGCCGCCGTTCGCGTGGACCTGCCATGAAGATGGGTTACGCCCGCCCTGTGGGAGCCGCCACGGCGGCGAAGCTCTTGCTCCTGCTGTCCGGATTCGCCGCCATGGCGGCTCCTACAGTGGCGTCTGCCCAGGAACGCATCCTGTCCTACGACGTCGAGATCGACGTCCGCGCCGACGGCGCGCTCGACATCGCCGAACACATCACCATCCGCGCGGAAGGCGACCAGGTCCGCCGCGGCATCTATCGCGACTTCCCCACCCGCTACCGCGACCGGCACGGCAACGCCGTGGTGGTCGACTTCGAGGTGGTCGAGGTCCTGCGCAACGGCGAACAGGAACCCTGGTTCACCGAAGGCCGCCCGAACGGCGTGCGCCTCAATACCGGCAACGACGACTTCCTGCCGGTGCCGGAGACCCACGCGTTCATCCTGCGCTACCGCACCAACCGGCAAGTCGGCTTCTTCGACGACCACGACGAGCTGTACTTCAGCGCCATCGGCACCGACTGGGTGTTCCCGATCGAGCGCGGCAGCGTGGTGGTGCGGTTGCCTGAACCGGTGCCCGTGTCGGAACTCGCGGCGGAGGGTTACACCGGACGATACGGAAGCGACGGCCGGGCCTACGTCGCCACGCTACCGGCGCCGGGCACCGCGCGCTGGGAACTCACGGAACCGCTGCCGCCACGGCACGGCCTCACCGTCGTGCTGTCGTTCCCGAAGGGCATCGTGACCGAGCCCGGCGGTGCGCAACGCGCCGGCTGGTTCCTGCGCGACAACCTGGGCGTGTTGATTTCACTGTTGTCGCTGGTCGCATTCGTGGTGTTCTGCTTCCTGCGCTGGCGCGACATCGGTCGCGACCCGGACCCGGGCGTCGTGATCGCGCGCTACGAGCCGCCGGCCGGACATACGCCGGGCGGCCTGCGTTACGTCCGCAAGATGGGTCCCGACCACCGATCCTTCTCGGCCGACCTGCTGGCGCTGGCCGTCGCGGGCCACCTGCGGATCCATCGCGACAAGCAAGGGCTGCTGCAGGACGACTGGAAGCTCGAGCGACTCGACGCCCCGACCGACGACCTGCCGCCGAGCCAGCGCGCGGTGCTCGCCAGCCTGTTCGCGGACGGCCCGGTGCTGGAACTCGACAACAAGCAGGCGGCGCTGCTGCAGGCAACGCGCAGTGCCCATGCCAAGGCGTTCAAGCAGCGCTACGAGCCTTCGATGTTCAAGCTCAACGGCGGCAGCGTCGGCATCGCCGCGGCGATCTGGATCCTGGGCTCGGCTGCCGCGTTCCTCGCAAGCAACGGTGCCGGCCTCCTGTTGATCATCGCCATTGCCGCGCTGATGCTGGTGGGCGTCGTCGCCTTCGGCTTCCTGGTCCGGGCGCCGACACCTGAAGGCCGGCGCCTGATGGACGAGATCGAAGGCCTGAAGCTGTACCTGGGCGTGGCCGAACGCGAGGAACTCGCGCGCATGCGCGGGCCCGGCGAGTCCCCGCCTCGGCTCGATGCCGGGCGCTACGAACAACTGCTGCCCTTCGCGGTGGCGCTCGAGGTCGAGGACGCATGGACCGAACGGTTCACTCAGGCGGCGGGCGCGGTCGCCGCCGCCGAAGCCACCCGCAACATCGGCTGGTACCACGGCGGCAACATCTCCAGCCTGTCGCGACTGGCCAGCGACGTGGGCGGCGCCCTGAATGCACGGATCGCGTCGGCGTCGACACCCCCGGGCAGTTCATCCGGTGGCGGTGGCGGCGGATTTTCGGGTGGGGGCGGCGGAGGCGGTGGCGGTGGCGGACGCTGAACAGCGCGCCTTCAGTCATGTGGTGCAGGGATGAAGGCGGTTACGAATCCCGTGTGTACACTCCGCGCGATGTCCGAGTCCACCGCGCCACACCGACACCCCGCGGTCGACACCGCCCGTCCTGATTTCTGGGAAGGCATGTCGCCGTGCGAACACTTCGTGCACCTGTACGAAGGCGAGCGCGCGCTGCTCGACCTGCTGCAGGGCTTCATCGCCGATGGCCTGCGTGGCGGCGATGCGACCGTGGTGATCGCCACGCCGGACCACCTGGCCGCCCTCGACCGCCGCCTCAACGCGAACGGTTTCGACCTGGTGGCTGCGCGCTGGCAGGGGCAGTACCTGCCGATGGACGCAAAGGCGACGCTCGGCCAGTTCATGGTCGGCGGCCAGCCGGACGAGGAGCAGTTCGAACGGGTGATGGCCGAGGTCCTGGCGCGCGCGCGACGCAACGGCCGGAACGTCCGCGCGTTCGGCGAGATGGTCGCGCTGCTGTGGGCCGCCGGAAACGCGAGCGCGACCGTGCGCCTGGAACAGCTCTGGGATGCGTTCTGCAAGCGCGAATCGCTGCCGCTGTTCTGCGCCTATCCGAAGGCGGCCTTCAAGGGAGATGCCTCGGAGTCGCTGGCCGCCATCTGCAAGGCGCACTCGCGACTGATCGCGGCCTGAGCGCTTACTCGGCCGCGACCTGCGGCAGGGCGTCCAGTTCCAGCAATGGCCCGTCGTCGGGGCATTCCGCGTCCGGGAAGCCGAACTGCTCGCGCAACGCGAGCCCGCAGGCGTTCATGTCCTCCACTGCATCCCCGTCGGTCGCGCAACGCGCATCGAACGCGCGGAAGAACGCGTCCTTGCGCTGCACGAACTCTTCGCCGCAGCGGCGCGCGAGCTCGATGCGCTGCAGGTCGTCCTCGGCCGCGTTGCGCCCCGCCAGCCCGAACCAGTCGAGCTCCTCGGCGGTGAGCAACCGCAGGCTGTGGTTGGGCACGGTCATCATCAGGTCGGCCACCGCGACGGCCGCGCCGTTGCGCTGCAGGTAGCGCTTCATTTCCTCGTAGACGGCCTGCAGCTCCTGGTTCAGTTCCGCGCGGGACGTCGCCACCGATCCGATGCGGACCATGCGGTGCACGCCCACGTGGCCGGCGATCATGCGCATGTCGCCCGCCGCGATCACCAGCACGCAGGCGCTGTGGCAGATCGCGCCCTCGCGCACCCAGACCGTCCAGCCCGACTCGGCGATCGCATCGCCGGCACGGATCGCGTCCTCGATGCGGCCGCCGCTCGAATCGATGTCCAGCACGCGGTTGTCGATGCCCAGGTCGTCGGCGACCGCGACCAAGCGTTCGACCAGCGCGGTGAAGTCGCCGGCGATCTTGCCGTCGTAGTGCAGGCGCATCGCGCCGCCGTCCGCGCACGGTGCGAGTGCAGCTTCGATGTCTTCGCGTTCCAGCGATGCCAATGCCTCGCCATCGCCGGTGGCGGCGTAGTCCTGGTCGCACGCGATGCTGGCCTCGCCCGATGCCAGCCGTATCCCGCGGGACCAGTCGGGCCCGGTGTCGTCGGCGGCAGGCACCCGGGCGGCCCCCGGCGGCAACGCGTCGTCGACTGCACCTGGCGCGGAATCGGTCCCCATCGCCTCGACGCCGGCCTGCGCGCCGTTCGCATCGGCGGGGACGGTCGCGCCGGTGGTGCCGGCCTGGGGGTCGTGGTCCGCGCTGGTCATGCCGCCGTACTGCGCACCGCTTTCCAGCTCCGCCGGGCCATCGCATGACACCAGCAGGGGCAGCAAGAGCAACGGGAGCAAGTGGATGGCGTCCGGCCATCGGCGTGGGGTCATCGCGCAGGGTCCAGCCAGCGGGCGAACGGCCAGTCTAGGGTCAGGCCTTGCCGCGCGGCACAACCGTGGATGAATCGGGCCGCCTCGCGTCAAGCGAAGGTGACGGCGAACACCGGCGGCAAGCGCGCCGGCAACATCCGCCAGTGGTCGCCCTGGTCGTCCGTCGTCCACAGCCCGCCCGTCGTCGAGCCGAAGGCCAGCCGCTCGCCGCTGTCGTCGATCGCGAGCGCATGCCGGTACACGAGGTCGTAGGCCGGCGCGTCCGGCAGGCCCTCGCGCAGCACGTCGAAGCTGCGCCCGCCGTCGCGCGTGCGCGTGACCACGAGTTCGGCGCCGACCGGGTAGCGCTTCTCGTCCTTGGTCGCGGGCACGAACCAGGCCGTGTCCGGATCGGCGGGATGGACCGCCGCCGCGAAGCCGAACACCGCGGGCCCGGCCTCGCGGATCTCCTGCCAGTCGCCGCCGTCCGCCGTGCTGCGGAAGATGCCGTTGTGGTGCTGCGCCCAGAACGCGCGCGGTTGATCGCGACACTGGACCATGCGGTGCACGTCCTGCACGCCGGGTTCCAGCGCGCGATCGGGCGGCATGTACTCGGCGCGCATGCCTTCGGCGGTCTGCCGCCATGTGTGGCCGTCGTCGTCGCTGCGCCAGACGCCGCCGGTGGACACCGCGATCCGGATGCAGCGCGGGTCGCGCGGGTCGACACAGACCGAATGGATGCCCGGCCAGTCATAGCCGCCGCCGAACCAGTCGCCGCGCTCGACGTGTTCCCACAGCGACTGCACGAGCTGCCAGCTCCCGCCCTGGTCGTCGGATCGGAACAACCCGCCGGGAATCGTGCCGGCCCACAACCGCCCCGGTTCGCGTGGGCCGCCGGCGGCCAGCGCCCAGAGCAGCTTCAACGTGGCCGGCTGCGGTGGCTTGCCATCGCCGACATTCGCCATCGCGCCTTCGGGATAGGCGGGCACCGCGCATTCGCGCCAGCTCACCCCGTGGTCGGTGGAGCGCTGCAGCTTGCAGCCGAAGTGGCCGAGGTCGAGCGCGACATACCAGCTGCCGTCGCGCGGATCGGCCAGGGCGAGGTTGACGTTGTCGCCCAGGAACGCCTCGCGCGCGATGCGCCAGCCGTCCCCATCGCGCTCGAGTACGAACAGCCCCTTGCGGGTCGAGACCAGCAGCATGTCAGCCTCCGGACAGTGCCTGGATCACGTGGACTTCCGCATCCGCCGCCAGCGGATCGGCAAGGTTGCGCTTGTCGCGCAGCGAATGGCCATCGACGAACACCGCGACGTGGTGGCGCAGCGCACCGCGTTCGTCGAGCACGTACCCGCGAAGCCCCGGGAAGCGAGCGAAGACCCCGTCCAGCGCCTCGCCGACATTGCCGGCCGCGACCTCGAGCGCGACCTCCCGGTCGCCTCGCGCCTGCTCCGGCGGCAGCCAGCGCGACAGCGCCGATGCGAGTACCACCCTGGCCATGTCGACCGTTCCCGGTGACCCGGCCCGAGCATACGCCCGGCCAGGGCCTGACGGCGTCCTTCTCGCGGCGCTTACGAATCGCGGCAGATAGTGGCCCGTACCCGAAGGAGAACGACCATGGCCAAGGCCAATCCCACCATCCCCGACGCACCCTCCAGCGAGGAACGGCTGCACGACCAGGTCGCGCTCCCCGACACCCGCCCGACCCCGAAGGACCCGCGCGCGATTTCCGCGATCGACAACATGGGCGTCGACCGCCCGGGCGACCTGCTGGGCGCCGAACTCGACGAACAGGTGGCCGACGACGGCTGGGGCCGCAACTTCGGCGACGACGTGCGCAGCGACAGTTACGACGACGAGCGCCACGAGCGCCGCTGACAAGCTGCCATCATGGCGGCATGACCACGCCCGACAGCTTCGCCGGACTGCCGCTCGCCCCTTCCCTGTTGCCGGGCCTCGACGCGCTCGGCTACACCGCGATGACCGAGGTGCAGGCGCAGGCCCTGCCGGCGATCCTCGCCGGCCGCGACGTCATCGCGCAGGCCCCCACCGGCAGCGGCAAGACCGCGGCCTTCGGGCTCGGCCTGCTGCAGCACGTGGACCCACAACTCGGGCGGACCCAGGCCCTGGTGCTCTGCCCCACGCGTGAGCTGGCCGACCAGGTCGGCCGCCAGCTGCGCACGCTGGCCACCGGCATCCCCAACCTCAAGCTGTCGGTGTTGTGCGGCGGGATCCCGCTCGGCCCACAGCTGGCATCGCTGGCGCATGCGCCGCATGTCGTGGTGGGCACGCCCGGACGCATCCAGGACCTCGTGGACAAGGA
>DASTUL010000040.1:0-12454 GCA_035759645.1 Lysobacteraceae bacterium
GTCGGCTGCACCACGCCGGCTTCCATGCCCGCGCGCATGTTGGCGATCTCGGTGTCGAACAGCACCGGCAGGCGGGCGGCGCGTGCCAGCCAGTTGTCGTAGTCCTCGACGGTCTTGAACGGCTGCGGGCCGGTGCCGGAACCGAGCTGGACCGCGAAGCTCGCGGTGCTGCTCATCTGGTTGACCGGGAGCATCCAGCCCGGGAAGCGGTAGGACTCGAGGATTTCCTTCGCGTCGGCGACGAAGATCTCGTAGTTGATCAGGTCGGACCCCGACAGGCCCTCGGGCCCGACGGCTTCGACGTCCGCGAGCCAGCGCTCCACGAACGCCTTGTACTCGTCGCGATAGGCCTGCGAACCGAAGTCCGGCAGCTCGTCGTTGTAGCGCGGGTCGCCCTGGAACGTGGCGGTGATCGGGTTGAGTACCAGGTACTCCTCCCAGAACGTTTCGTACATCGCATCAAGTTTGGCGGCCTTCGCCTCGCCTTCGGCCTGCGTGGCCTCCTGGGCCGTGCTGTCGCCGGTGGTGGGGGCCTGGTTGCACGCGGCCAGCGCGGCGGTCAGGGCGATGGACAGCAGGAGCGGGCGGAGCAGGGACGGGTTCGGCAAGGACGAACGCATTGGGTGTCTCCAAAGGGGCTGGATCCCCGTCTTCACGGGGATGACGTGTTCGGGCGCGGGGATGACGTGTTCGGGCGCGAGGATGACGTGTTCGGGCGCGGGGATGACGTTATCGGATTACTTCTGTGAGGCGATCCACCGGTCGATCTTCCGTTCAAGGATTTCCAACGGCACGGAACCGTCCTTCAGGACTTCGGCATGGAACGCGCGGATGTCGAACTTCGGTCCCAGCTGGGCCTCGGCACGGTCGCGCAGTTCCTGGATCTTCAGCTCGCCGATCTTGTACGCCAGCGCCTGGCCCGGGATGGCCATGTAGCGCTCCGTTTCCGAGATCGCCGGCGTCTCGCCGGTCGCGGAATTCTCGAGCATGTAGGCGATCACCTGCTCGCGGGTCCAGCCCTTGCTGTGCAGGCCGGTGTCGACGACCAGCCGGATGGCGCGCCACAGCTCGTTCTGCAGGTAGCCGAAATAGCTGTACGGGTCCGTGTACACCCCGAGTTCCTTGCCCAGCGATTCGGCGTACAGGCCCCAGCCTTCGGTAAACGCGGTCTCGCCACCGAAGCGGCGGAACATCGGCAGGCCGGTCAGTTCCTGCTGCAGGGCGATCTGGAAGTGGTGGCCCGGGATCGCCTCGTGCAGGAACAGGTCCTCGGCATCCCAGATCTGCCGCGTCGGCAGGTCGTAGGTGTTGACGTAGAACACGCCGGGGCGCGATCCGTCCTCGCTCGGGCGCATGTAGGAGCCGCCCGCTGCGGACTGCGCGCGGAACGGTTCGACCGGGCGAATCTCGAAGTCGGCCTTCGGCGTCAGCGAGAACAACGCGGGCACGCCCGCATTGACCTTCGCTTCCAGCCCCCGGTAGTGCTCCAGCAACGCGGCCTCGCTCTCGAACTGGAACCGCGGGTCGGTCTTCATGAACTCGAAGAATTCCTGCAGCGTCCCTTCGAAGCCGACCTTGTCCATCACTTCCGTCTGGATCAGCCCGTGGATGCGCGCGACTTCGTCCAGGCCGATCTGGTGGATCTGCGCGGGCGTCAGGTCGGTGGTGGTCGAGTTGCTGGCGTTGTAGGCATACCAGGCTTCGCCGTTGGGCAGTGCGGCCATGCCTGAGGTGTCGCGCGTGGCGGGCATGTATTCGTTGGCGACGAAGGTGCGCAGCTCGCGATAGGCCGGCATCAGCTGGCCCTCGATCAGCGCGCGGTACTCGGCGGTGATGCGCTCGCGCTCGGCCGCCGGGATGTCTTCGGGCATGTTCTTGATCGGCATCCAGAACAGCGTTTCCGAAGCGTCGTCCTTGATGATCGCGTCGAGCTGCGGCAGCGTCTTTTCCATCAGTGCGGTCGGCTGGACGACGCCTTCGCGCATGCCGATGCGCATGTTGGCGATGGCCTGGTCGAAGACCACCGGCAGTTGCGTGGCGCGCTTGTGCCAGTCGTCGTAGTCGTCGACGGTCTTGAACGGCTGCGCGCTGGTGCCCGAGCCCAGCTGCACGGCGGTGGCGGCGAAGTTGTAGAACTGGTTCAGCGGCTGCATCCAGCCGGGGAACTGCGTGCCTTCCAATGCATTGCGGGCATCGCGCACGAAGATCTCGTAGCTCAGCAGCGCCTGGCCTTCCAGGCCCTCGGGGCCGACGGCTTCGACCTTCTGCAGCCACTCGCGAGTGAAGGCGTCACTGCGGTCGCGGTAGTCCTCGGACAGGAAGTTGGGCAGGCGGTCGTTGTAGCGGGGGTCGCCCTGGAAGGTCGCCTGGAGGGGGTTGAGCTCAAGCAGTTCCTCCCAGTACTGGGCGTAGAGGCCTTCGAGGCGCTCGGCCTTGTCGGCGGCGACTTCGGCGGCGGGCGCCGCAGGCGCAGTGGCCGGGCCGGTGGCGCAGCCGGCGAGGGCGGTGCCCAGGCCGAGGGCGATGGCGAGCCCGAGGGCGCGGGGGGAAGGCTTGGATGGGGTCATGGCGGGAACTCCTGGGGCCGGGGCGAAGCGCCTAGGCTGGCCGGGGCATCGTTGCACGGCATGGCCCAAAGGTCAGGGCGGTCCCGGGGCGCGCCTGGGGGCGATCCCCGTGGCCGGCCTCACCTGACGTGAACACCCCCCACGTGAACATGACTGCGCGTGACCGCCAATCCTCGTGGCGGGTCCGCCGGCTTTGCCGGAGGACCGCGTCGGCGAAGCGCGATCCCAACCAAAGGAGCCAACCATGAGTAATCCGATCCGTAAGTTCGCGGTCATTTCCCTGGCGCTGGGCACGGCCCTGGCGCTTTCCGCTTGTGACGTCGACCAGACCGAAGAGGGCGACATGCCCGACGTGACCGTCGAGGAAGGCGATCTGCCGGCCTATGACGTCGATGCGGCCGATGTTTCGGTCGACACCGAGGAAGTCACCGTCGACGTGCCGGACATCGATGTCGACATGCCGGAAGACGATGGCGACGCCGACGTGGACGTCGGCGACGGCGAGAACGAAGTCGAAGTCGAAGGCGACAACGACTAAGACCGCAACCGCGACAACCAGGCCGCGCTGGCTAGCCCAGCGCGGCCTGTTCGCGTAGCTGGGCGGCGCGCGCCGCACCCAGGTAGCGCCTGATCGCCCGGCGCATCAGGTACAGCAGCGGGATCAATGCGACCGCCGCGAACATCTTGTAGGCGTAGTTGACGGTCGCCACCGCGAGGAACAGCGACCACGGCCATTGCTGCGGGCCGAGCACGAACGCGATGTACAGGACGACGAAACTGTCGACCAGCTGGGACACCGCGGTCGACCCGGTCGCGCGCAGCCATACGTGACGCTCGCCGGTGGCGCGGCGGATCCGGTGGAACACCGTCACGTCGATCAATTGCCCGGCCAGGAACGCCAGCACCGACCCCGCGATGATCCACATCCCTTGACCAAACACGGCCGCGAACGCCGCTTGGTAGTCCGGCACGCCCTGCGCCTGCGCGGCGGTGACCCACCAGCCGGCGGGCACCAGCGCGATGGCCGCGTACGCGAACACGAACCCGTACAGGATCAGCGCCACCGCCAGCCATGACACCAGGCGCACGCCGCGGCGGCCGTAGTACTCGTTCACCACGTCGGTGAAGATGAAGACCAGCGGCCACAGCAGGGTGCCAGCGGTGAAGCTCAGCGAGCCGGCCTGGCCGAACAGGTTCCACTCGAACGGCGCAAGGCCCAGCGTGTCCTCGAGCGCGAAGATCTTGACCCCGATGAACTCCGCCAGCACCGCGTTGGCGCAGAAGAATGCCGCCAGCATCACGAACAACCGGGTAGCGCGGTCGCCGAGCAGGTGGCCGGGCGCGGGCTGGGCGCTCATTTCACCGGGGGCGGGGCGAACGGGATGGTGTCCGGCGCCACGGCGCCGCCGGAGATGATGAAGCTCATCGCCTGGTCGACGGTCCAGTCGGTCGGCGTCATCTTCTCGACGGGCACGATCTCCAGGTAGCCGGAGGTCGGGTTCGGCGTCGTCGGCACGTACACCGCGGCGAGTTCGCGCCCGGTGCCGCTTTCGCGGATGACGCGGGTGACGAACCCGACCGACTTCATCTCGGTGTGCGGGAAGTCGATCAGCACGACGCGCTGGGTGCCGTCGGGTTGCGTCTGCAGGATGTCGAGCAGCTTGCGCGCGCTGCCGTAGATGGTGCTCGCCAGCGGCACGCGCGCGACCAGCGCTTCGAACCAGCCGAGCAGGCGCTGGCCGACGACGCGGCGCGCCAGCCAGCCCACCAGCAGGATCACCAGGACCGTCGCGATGAGCGCCAGCG
Source organism: Lysobacteraceae bacterium (assembly GCA_035759645.1). Lineage (GTDB taxonomy): Bacteria > Pseudomonadota > Gammaproteobacteria > Xanthomonadales > Xanthomonadaceae > CAMPJU01. The sequence goes on from DASTUL010000040.1 coordinate 4,374, forward strand.
TCGTCTGGGTCCAGGGATCGTCGAACCAGCCGAACAACCGTGGGTCGCTGGCCGCGATGCCGCGCGAGACCGGCAGCACCCACGGCTTGCTGATGCCCGAAAGCAACCCGAAGACGAACGTGACGACCACCCAGGTCAGCCAGATCGGCAACAGGGTGAGCAGGCCGGTGAGGAACAGGCGCTGCAGGCGATTTCCGAGGCTGGGCATGCCGACGATTCTATGTGGGAGCCGCCATGGCGGCGAATTCCGGGCGTTAAAGCTCGCGCACCAGGCGGAAACCCACGTCGTCGTAGCCGCGGGCGGCCTCGCGCGGTTCGTTGCCGGCCGCGCCGCGCCACGACGTGCCGGCGACCAGGCGTTCGCGGCAACCGCTGCCGCACTCGCGCAGCCATTCGGCCACCGCGCGGGTGCTTTCGCGGGCGCTGCGCGCGAGGGCCACGCGCTCGGCGGACGTCGGCAGGCGCCAGCCATTGCCGCTGCGCCGCGCCTGCCAGCGCGCGTAGGCGTCCGCATCGCTCCACGACACGCAGACCACGGGTTGCGTATTGGTTTGCTCGAAGCCCGGTGCGCGCCAGCTGCGTGGCGCGACGATGCGCAGCGGCGACAGCCGCTCGCGGCACAGGGAATCCGGCCGGCCCGTGGCCGTCGCGAAGCGCGCGTAGTCGCCACGGGTGACTTCCATCGGCATCGCGGCGAACAGGCCGCCGCCGCCGCGGATCAGGATCGCGCCGGTCGGGTCGCCGGGGACGCGGTCGCCGGGGGCGGGGATGTCGCGTGCCAGTGTCTGCAGGCGCTGTGCGGTCGCGGCGTCCGCGCCGAACGCGGTGGCCTGCTCGGCGATCCGGGTCGCGGCCTGGCGGTCGAACCGCGCGGCCGCGTGTTGCACGCCTTCATCCAGTGCTTCTGCCGCAGTGGTCCTGGCCGTGGCGAGCGCCGGGCCGTCGGTGCGTTGCGTGGCCGCGGCGACGGACTCGGCACGTGCCAGGTAGTCGCGAGCGCGCGCCGTGTCGCCCTGCTGCAGTTGGTTCGCGACTTCCCCGCCGAACGCCGCGATCAACGCGTCGGCTGCTTCGCTCACGCGCGGATGCGCGGGGTCGGCATTCCAGGCCTGCAGCACGCTGGCCTGCGCGTTGTCGCCGTCGGGCTGGGTCAGCCGGCGCTGTTCAATCTGGCGCATGGCCGCGTCGATGAAGGGCTGCGCCTCGGAGGGGCCGGCCTGCGCGGCCTGCGCGCCCGGTTGAGGCGGCGCGGACGCGCGCGTGGCCGGTGTCGAAGACGCCGTTTCCCCGAGCCCTTCCCGCGCGGCGTCCTGGCGCACCATCGGCAGCAGCAATCCGAACGCGCCGGCGGCGACCAGCACCAGCGTGGCCCATGCCCAACGTGGCCACCGTCGTGGGGCGCTGATGTGTTCCGCCACCCGCGACAGCGCCGCCCGGCCGGGCGCCAGGCGACGGCGCTCGATCGCATCCAGCGCTTCCTGCATCTGCTGCGGCGTGCGGAAGCGGTTCGCGCGCGACTTGGCCATCGCGCGGTCGATGAAGCGCTGCCAGTGGCGGAAGCGCGGCGGCAGGCGCGGGATCGGATCCTGCACGTGCATCATCGCGGTCGACAGCGCGTCGCCAGACACGTACGGCAGCGTGCCCATCAGCATTTCCCAGGCCAGCACGCCGACGCTATAGAGGTCGGCGGTGCCGTCGACCTCCTCGCCGCGCGCCTGCTCGGGCGCCATGTAGGCCGTGCTGCCGACGGCCAGGCCCGCGGTGGTCACGCGCGGGCCGTGGTCCTTGCGCAGGGCGATGCCGAAGTCGGCCAGCAGCGCGCGGCCGGCGTCGTCGAACAGCACGTTCTCGGCCTTGACGTCGCGGTGCACGACGCCGCGGGCGTGCGCGTATTCCAGCGCCTCGAGCAGCGCGCGCAGGATGGTGATGACGCGTGCCTCATCGACGGCATCGCTGCCGCCGTCGAAGAAGTGCAACTGGCCCAGGTGCCCGCGCGGCAGGTGCGGCATCGCGTAGTAGGGCAGGCCATCGCGGGTGCGGCCGACCTCGAAGATGCCGACGATGTGCGGGTGCTCGAGCCGGGCGACCGTGCGCGCCTCGTTCTCGAAGCGGCGACGGCTGACCTCGTCGGCCAGCGCCTCGGGCAGCATCACCTTGATGGCGACTTCCCGGCCCAGCGATTCCTGCTCGGCCAGATACACCGTCGACATGCCGCCGTGCCCGAGCACGCGCAGCAGCCGGTAGCCGTCGATGTCCGGCAGCGACGATACGGCGGCGAATTCGGGTGGCTCGATCGACATGGGTGGCCCCTGCTGACCGCGAGGATACCCCGCGCCCCGGCGGGGATTCCGTGGCGGGGACCCCGGTTACGACAGGAGCAGCGACGACATCCGGCGACGGTAGCGGCCGACCAGCTCGGGGTCGTCGAGGGTGCGGAACGCGTCGATCAAGGCCCGTCGCGGCAGGCCGTCGTCGAACGCGCGGTCGCGCTGGAGCATCTCCAGGAACTGGTGCAGGCCGCCTTCGGCATCGCCGCCGACGAGCCGGCGGACACCCAGCAGGTAGCGTGCGCGCAGGTCGCTGGGGTCGCGGGCGATGGCGGCCTCGAGCACTTCCGCGGGCGGCGCGTCCTTTGCTTCGGCGACGAACCCCAGCCGGGCGCGGGCGCGCAGGGTGCGTTCGTCGGTGGCCAGGTTCGCGGGCAGCGCGTCGATCAGCGTGGTTGCTTCATGCGTATTGCCGGCGGCCAGCAGGGCGAGCGCGAGGTCCAGGCGCAGGGTCGCGTCGTCCGGCGCGGCCTCGACCGCCTTGCGCAGGCGCATGACTTCGGCGTGCGGGTCGGCCGGCGGCGCAGGCGCGGCGTCGGCCACCGCGGCATCGCCGTCGTCGATGGCCGGCGCGGGCTCGATGCCGTGGTGCTTCAGGAACTCGCGCAACTGGCCTTCCGGCAGCGCGCCGGGGAACCCGTCCACCAACTGCCCGTCCTTGACCAGCATGACCGTCGGGATCGAGCGCACCTGGAACGCCGCCGCGAGCTGCTGCTCCGCGTCCACGTCGACCTTCGCCAGGCGGAACGCGCCGTTGTAGTCGGCGGCCAGCTTCTCGAGGATGGGACCGAGCGTCTTGCAGGGGCCACACCAGGGCGCCCAGAAATCGACCAGGACCGGGACCTTCAGCGAGGCCTGCAGGACCTCGGTCTCGAAGGTGGCGGCAGTGGCGTCAAAGACGTGGGCGGCGTCGGCCATGGCGCGGCTCCTTGCGAACGGGGCCGCCATGGTAGCGGCGCCAGCGTCAATGCGGCGCCGGGACCCGGATTGCGGCGCTTTGCGCCTCCATCCGGGCTACGCCACTACGACACGCGTAGCCCGGATGCAGCGAAGCGAAATCCGGGACCGCGCCTCACCCATGCTTGAGCTTGAGCACCAGGATCGTCGCCGACAGCACGAACGTGATCGCGTTCGACACGATCATCGGCCACGACCCGAGCACGATCCCGTAGCCGAACCAGAACGCGATGCCGATGGTGAACACCACGTACATCCCCAACGAGATGGACTGCGTGTCGCGCGTGCGGATCGTCTTCGCCGCCTGCGGCACGAACGCCAGGGTGGTCAGCGTCGCGGCGACGTAACCGGTCCATTCCATGGTCATGGCGATGCCGGCTCCGGGCGCTTGAACACCTTGCCGTCCTTCATCACGAAATCCACGCCGAGTACCGCGTCGATGTCCGCCACGGGATCGCCCGGCATCGCGATGATGTCTGCCCGCTTGCCGGCCTCGATCACGCCCTGGTCGTCGACGCCGAGCACCTTCGCCGCGTCGATGGTCGCCGCCTGCAACGCCTCGGCCGCAGGCATGCCGGCCTCGACCATGTAGAGGAACTCGCGCGCGTTGTCGCCGTGCGGGCCGACGCCCATGTCGGTGCCGAAGCCGATGTTGACGCCCGCCTTGTACGCCTTGGCGAACGTCGCCTGGATCTGCGAGCCGATGCGCGCGGCCTTGGGGCGCACGATGTCCGGATAGTAGCCATCGACCTTCGCCTTCTCGGCCACGAAGCGCCCGGCGTGGATGGTCGGTACGTACCAGGTACCGTGTTCCTTCATCAGCGCGAACAGCTCGTCGTCCATGTACGTGCCGTGTTCGATGCTGGTCACCCCGGCGACGATCGCGCGGCGCATGCCTTCCTTGCCGTGGGCGTGAGCGGCGACCTTGTAGCCGTAGTCCTTCGCGATGCCGACGATCGCCTCGATCTCCGGGATCGTGAACTGCGGTGCGTCGCCGGATTTCGCGTAGCTCAGCACGCCGCCGGTCGCGGTGATCTTGATGACGTCGCTGCCATCCTTGTAGCGCTGGCGTACCGCCTGGCGCGCGTCGTCGACACCGTTGACCACGCCCTGCGTCGGGCCGGGGGGGCCGAGCACGTACGACAGCTCGCTGTTGAGCCCGTTGGTGGGATCGGCATGGCCACCGGTGGTGGCGATCGACTTGCCCGCGGCGAAGATGCGCGGGCCGTCGACCAGCCCCTGGTTGATCGCGTCGCGCAGGTGCAGGGTGACCTCGCCGCCCAGGTCGCGGACGCTGGTGAAGCCCGCATCCAGGGTCTTGCCCGCATAGCCGACGCTGCGGAAGGCGAAATCGATCGGGTCGAGGCGGAAGCCTTCCGAGTAGCTGTCGGGGCTCGATTCGCCGTCCAGGTGCACGTGCAGGTCGGTCCAGCCAGGCGAGCAGGTGTGGCCGGCGAGGTCGATGGCGGTCGCGCCGGCGACGTCCACGCGGCCGGCCAGCACCTCGGCGATGCGGCCGTCGCGCACCACCACGGTGTGCGGTCCGAGCACGCGGCCGGCGCGCGCATCGAACAGGCGTTCGCAGTGCAGCGCGGTGGCGGCGGGCGTGGAAGGCGCGGGATCCTGCGCCAGGGCAGCGAGGGGCAGGGCGGCAATGGCGCCGAGCAGGGCAGGTCGAAGCATGGCGGTTTTCCCCGGAAGTGTTCGGGCATCTTACTTTTTGTGGGAGCCGCCATAGCGGCGAGCGGTTTGCGAAAAAGCTCGCCGCTATAGCGGCTCCCACAGGGGCCGGCGGGTGGGAAGTGGGGTAGGCTTTGCGGTCGCCCAACACCCAATTCGCCGTGTCCGCCGAAGCACCCGCCCCCGATCCCTCGAACTACCAGCCCGCCGCCCTCGAGGCCGCCGCGCAGCGTTACTGGGGAGACACCCGTGCCTTCGAGGTCCGCGAGCAGCCCGGCCGCGACAAGTTCTACTGCCTGTCGATGTTGCCGTACCCGTCCGGCGCGCTGCACATGGGCCACGTGCGCAACTACACGATCGGCGACGTCATCAGCCGCTACCAGCGGATGACCGGCAAGAACGTGCTCCAGCCGATGGGCTGGGACGCGTTCGGCCTGCCCGCGGAGAACGCGGCGATCAAGCACAAGACGGCGCCGGCCAAGTGGACCTACGCCAACATCGCGCACATGAAGGCGCAGCTGCAGGCGATGGGCTACGCGATCGACTGGTCGCGCGAGTTCGCGACCTGCCAGCCGTCCTACTACGTGCACGAGCAGCGGATGTTCGTGCGCCTGATGCAGAAGGGCCTGGCCTACCGCCGCAACTCGGTGGTGAACTGGGATCCGCTCGACCAGACGGTGCTGGCCAACGAACAGGTGATCGACGGCCGCGGCTGGCGCACCGGCGCGCTGGTCGAGAAACGCGAGATCCCGCAGTGGTTCCTGCGGATCACCGATTACGCGCAGGAACTGCTGGACGGGCTCGACAAGCTTCCGGGCTGGCCGGAGCCGGTCAAGACCATGCAGCGCAACTGGATCGGCCGCAGCGAGGGCCTGGAGTTCGCGTTCGACCTCGAGGGCCGCCAGGAGCAGTTGCGCGTGTTCACCACGCGGCCTGACACGCTGGCGGGCGTCACTTTCGTGTCGATCGCCGCCGAGCATCCGCTGGCGCGCGCGGCCGCCGCGGGCAACCCGGCATTGGGCGACTTCATCGCCAGCCTGGGCACGGGCGGCGTGTCCGAGGCCGAGCTGGAGACCCAGGAAAAGCGCGGCATGGACACGGGCCTGCGCGCGGTGCATCCGCTCACCGGGGAACTGCTGCCGGTGTACGTCGCCAACTTCGTGCTGATGGGCTACGGCACCGGCGCGGTGATGGCGGTGCCCGGACACGACCAGCGCGACTGGGAATTCGCGCGCGCCCATGGACTGCCGATCAAGGTCGTGGTGGTGCCGGCGTCCGTGCGCGATGCGCTGGAGGAGATCGGCGGGGACGTCTCGCGCCACACCGACCCGATGCGCAGCGCGCTGGGCGAGGCGGGCGCGGTCGATGCGTACGACACCGGCGCGGCGGTGCAGGTCGTCGATGCCTTCGTGCGCAGCGTGGCGACGGAGGGGGCGTTCACGGAGCGCGGCTTCCTGGTCAATTCCGGTGAACTCGACGGCATGGACTACGCGCAGGCGCTGGCGCACCTGGCCACGCGTTTCGAATCAGAAGGCCGGGGCGAGCGGCGCGTCAACTTCCGCCTGCGCGACTGGGGCGTGAGCCGCCAGCGCTACTGGGGTTGCCCGATCCCGGTGATCCACTGCGACAAGTGCGGCCCGGTGCCCGTGCCCGAGGACCAGCTGCCGGTCCTCCTGCCGGAGGACGTCGAGTTCATGGGCACCGGTTCGCCGATCAAGGCCGACCCGGAATGGCGCAAGACTGCGTGCCCGCAATGCGGTGGCGCGGCCGAGCGCGAGACCGACACGTTCGACACGTTCATGGAGTCGAGCTGGTACTACGCGCGCTACACCTCGCCCGGCGCCGACACGCAGGTCGACGCGCGCGCCGATTACTGGTTGCCGGTGGACCAGTACATCGGTGGCATCGAGCACGCGATCCTGCACCTGCTCTACTTCCGCTTCTACCACCGGCTGCTGCGCGACGCGGGACTGGTGCAGTCGGACGAGCCGGCGCGCAACCTGCTGACGCAGGGCATGGTGATCGCCGAGACCTACTACCGCGAAGGCGAGGGTGGTCGGCGCGAGTGGATCAATCCCGCCGACGTCGACGTGGTGCGCGGCGACCATGGGCAGGTCACCGGCGCGACCTTGCGCGCGGACGGCAAGCCCGTCGCCGTCGGCGGCGTCGAGAAGATGTCGAAGTCCAAGAACAACGGCGTCGACCCGCAGGCGATGATCGGCAAGTACGGCGCCGACACGGTGCGCCTGTTCTCCATGTTCGCCGCCCCGCCCGAGCAGTCGCTGGAATGGAACGAGGCCGGTGTCGAGGGCATGGCCCGCTTCCTGCGCCGTTTCTGGCGCGAGGTCACCACGCATGCGGCGCAGCCGGACCACCCGGTCGCCGATCCGTCGCGCCTGGACGCGAAGCAGAAGACGTTGCGCCGCCAGCTGCACGAAACCATCCAGAAGGTCGGCGACGACTACGGCCGCCGGCACAGCTTCAACACCGCGATCGCCGCGCTGATGGAGCTGCTCAACCACGTGGCGAAATTCGATGACCCCTCCGACCAGGGTCGCGCGGTCCGCCACGAGGCGCTGGAGGCGATGGTGCTGTTGCTCAACCCGGTGACGCCGCACGTCAGCCACGCGCTGTGGCAGGTGCTGGGCCACCCGGAACAGTTGATCGAGGACGTGCCGTTCCCGAAGCCCGATCCCGCCGCGCTGGTTCGCGACTCGGTGACCCTGGCGGTGCAGGTCAACGGCAAGCTGCGCGGCACGATCGACATCGCCCCCGATGCGGGGCGCGATGCCGCCGAGGCCGCGGCGCTCGCCGAGCCGGCGGTCGTGAAATTCCTCCAGGGGCAGCAGGTCCGCAAGGTGATCGTGGTGCCCGGGAAGATCGTGAACATCGTCATCGCGTGAGTCGGTAGACTGCCCCCCATGACCCGAAACGTCGCCTTCGCCCTGCTCGTGCTCGTCCTGTCCGGCTGCGGTTTCCACTTGCGCAACGCCCTGGTGTTGCCTGCGGACCTCGGGCCGGTGCGCGTGGAAGCGGACGATCCGTACAGCCCGCTCGCCGATTCGCTCGAGCGCGCGCTGGAGCGTGCCGGCGCGCTGACGGCGGATCCCGAGAGCG
>DASTUL010000041.1:0-2495 GCA_035759645.1 Lysobacteraceae bacterium
CGGCTGCTGGCACTGGACCCGACCGAGCATCCGGTGGCGCTGCAACTCGGCGGCAGCGACCCGGCGTTGCTGGCCGCGGCCGCGCGCATCGGCGCGGACCGCGGCTTCGACGAGGTCAACCTCAACTGCGGCTGTCCGTCCGACCGTGTGCAGGCCGGTCGCTTCGGCGCGTGCCTGATGCGCGAACCCGCGCTGGTCGCAGACGCGGTGGCGGCCATGATCGACGCATGCGCGGGCACGGGACGGGACGTGCCGGTCACCGTGAAGTGCCGCCTGGGCGTCGACGACGACCACGATTACGACCGGTTCCGCGCCTTCGTCGACGCGATCGCAGCCGCCGGATGCCGGACCTTCGTGGTGCATGCGCGCAATGCCTGGCTCAAGGGCCTCAGCCCGAAGGAGAACCGTGAAGTGCCGCCACTGCGCTACGACTGGGCGCATCGCCTCAAGCGCGAACGGCCGGACCTGCAGGTCGTCGTCAACGGCGGCATCACCACGGAGGCGGAAGCGACCGCGCACCTGGCGCACGCGGACGGCGCGATGCTCGGCCGGGCGGCGTACCACGATCCCTACCTGCTGCACCGCCTCGACGCCGCCTGGTGGGGCGGGCCGTTGCTGTCGCGCGCCTCGCTGTTGCGGCGCCTGCGCCCCCATGTCGAGGCGCAACTCGCCCATGGCGTGCACCTCAAGCACGTCGTGCGCCACGTGCTGGGACTGTTCGCGGGCGAACGCGGCGGGCGCGCATTCCGGCAGGTATTGAGCGAGGGTGCACACCGTCCCGGCGCGGACTGGTCGCTGGTGGAGCGTGCGCTGGCACGGACTGCGGGCGACGACGACCTGGCGCTGAGCGCCGCATGATCACCCGCGATACCGGTGCATTCCTCTCCGTCGCGCGTTCGCTGGCGCCGGACTTCGGCCCCGCCACCGCGCGCGCGGCATTCCTGGTCGCGCCGGACGGCTTCCGGCTCGCGGAAGAGTCGGCGAGCGACAACCGTTACATGGCCGGGTCGCAGGCGTTCGATGCCGCCGCGGCGCTGCGCGAGCACCGCGACCTGCACCGCGCACTTTCGGGCGCACTGCCGGCGATCTGTTTTCCCGGCGACCCGGGCGCGCCTGACGGATTGTTCCCCAACAACGTGTTCGCCACCGTCCCCGGCCGTTACCTGGTGGGACGCATGCGCCACCCCATCCGCCAGCGCGAAGCAGCGCGCAGCGACATCCGCGGATTCTTCCGCGACGTGCTGGGCTATGCGGAAGTGGACCTGTCGACGCAGCCGCACCCCTGCGAGCTCACCGGTGCGATGGTGGTCGACCGCGCGCGCGGCATTGGTTTCTGCGGCCTGTCGGAGCGCTGCGATGCCGAAGGCGCGCGCCTGGTGCACGAGGCGATGGGCCTGCGCGCCACGCTGATGTTCGACCTGGCGCCCGGCGAGTACCACGCGAACGTGGTGCTCGCGGTGCTCGCCGGGCGCGCGATGCTGGCCTGCCCGGACGGGTTTGCCGATGCAGCGGTCGTCGAGGCGGTCTCGGCCCTGTATGCACCCCACGCCATCCACCTGGACGCCACGGAAAAGGCCGCGTTCGCGGGCAACGCCATCGCGCCGTGCGGGAACCAGGCCTGGATGAGCCGCGGCGCCGCCGATGGGTTGCGACCAGCGAGCCAGGCGGCCCTCGAACGGGCAGGGTTCACCTTGCGCAGCGTAGGGTTGGACGCGATCGAAGCCGCCGGAGGCTCACTCCGATGCTGTATCGGAGAGGTCTTCTGACCGGCCACTTCAGACCCGATTCACTGCCTCGTCACGAGAATGCCCCGCACGCAGGCCGCCCTGCGCTATGGTGCCGCGGCCACCGCCCAGCCGCGCCCTGCCCATCCATCAGCGAACCGACCCGAGCCCGCCGACCCATGTCGACCTACCGCCACGCCACCCGCACGCTGCTGGCCTTCGCCCTCGCGATGGCCGTGTCGCTGCCTGTCGGCGCACAGGGCCAGGGGACGCAGGACCAGGCGCCGCAATCGACGCGTCCCTCCGAACACCGCGCGCTTTCCGATGCCGTGCGGCGGGTCGAGCGCGCCACCAATGGCCAGGTGCTCAGTGCCGAGCGCGTGCAGTTCGACGGCCGCGACGTCAACCGGGTCAAGATCATCGACGACCGCGGGCGCGTCCGCGTGTACTGGGATGATCCCCAGTCGCGCAACGAACGCGATGACCGGGCGGGCGATCGGAACGAAAGCATCGAACGCGCACGGCGCGCGGAGCGGGCGCAACCCGCGCCGCGCCGGGACGACGAGCCGCCGCGCCGTACACGCCGCCACGACGGGGCCGCATTCAACCTTTGAGCCATGTGGCCGTCCGGCCCCCCGCCTGGAGTGACCCGATGCGAATCCTGCTCGTCGAAGACGAAGCGCCGCTGCGAGAAACCCTGGCCGCGCGCCTGAAGCGCGAAGGCTATGCGGTGGACGCGGCACAGGATGGCGAGGAAGGCATGTACATGGG
>DASTUL010000042.1:0-6855 GCA_035759645.1 Lysobacteraceae bacterium
GGGAAGAGCCAGCACGAGGTCCGCAAGCTGATCGCGGGCCCGAGCGTGTTCATCTGCGACGAGTGCGTGGAGCTGTGCAACGACATCATCCGCGAGGAACTCGAGGAGAAGTCGCAGTCGGCCCGCAGCAGCCTGCCCAAGCCCAAGGAAATCCTCGAGGTCCTGGACCAGTACGTCATCGGCCAGCAGCGCGCCAAGAAGACGCTCGCGGTCGCGGTGTACAACCACTACAAGCGCATCGAGAGCCGACAGAAGAACGACGACATCGAGTTGGCGAAGTCGAACATCCTGCTCGTGGGTCCGACCGGCTCGGGCAAGACGCTGCTGGCCGAGACCCTGGCGCGCATGCTCAACGTGCCCTTCACGATCGCCGACGCGACCACCCTCACCGAGGCGGGCTACGTCGGCGAGGATGACGAGAACATCATCCAGAAGCTGCTGCAGAAGTGCGACTACGACGTCGACAAGGCGCAGCAGGGCATCGTCTACATCGACGAGATCGACAAGATCTCGCGCAAATCCGAAAACCCGTCCATCACCCGCGACGTCTCGGGCGAGGGCGTGCAGCAGGCGCTGCTCAAGCTGATCGAGGGCACCGTGGCCTCGGTGCCGCCGCAGGGCGGCCGCAAGCACCCGCAGCAGGAATTCCTGCAGGTCGACACGCGCAACATCCTGTTCATCGTCGGCGGCGCGTTCGCCGGCCTGGACAAGATCATCCAGCAGCGCAGCAACGACTCCGGCGGCATCGGCTTCGGCGCGAAGGTCAAGAGCAGCACCCGCAAGGTCGAGGTGGGCAAGGTGCTGGCCGAGGTCGAGCCCGAAGACCTGATCAAGTTCGGCCTCATCCCGGAGTTCGTCGGCCGCCTGCCGGTGGTCGCGACCCTGGAGGAGCTGGACGAGCCGGCGCTGGTCAAGATCCTGACCGAGCCGCGCAACGCCATCACCAAGCAGTTCAAGAAGCTGTTCGAGATGGAAGGGGTGGAGCTGGAGTTCCGGCCCGACGCCCTGACCGCCATCGCGCGCAAGGCGCTCAAGCGCAAGACCGGCGCCCGCGGCCTGAGGACCATCGTCGAGTCGGTGCTGCTGGATACGATGTACGACCTGCCGTCGCAGGAAAACGTCAGCAAGGTCGTGGTCGACGAGTCGGTGATCGAGCACAAGTCCGACCCGTACCTGATCTACCAGAGCACCCCGCCGCCGGCGAAGGTTGCCGCTGCTGAATAGCAGCCAGGGCCGGTCGCGCCGGCCTTGCATCCCTTTCGCGCGGGCCCCATTACCCTGTGAGCAGTGCCGCCGAGGCACGTTCCGGAGCCCCGCATGACCGACCCCATCGAACGCGACCCTTCCGCCCAGGAGCCGCTCGACCTGCCGGTGCTGCCGTTGCGGGACGTGGTGGTGTTCCCGCACATGGTGATCCCCCTGTTCGTCGGGCGGGACAAGTCGATCCGCGCCCTGGACATGGCGATGGAATCCGACAAGCGGATCCTGCTGGTGGCCCAGCAGTCCGCCGAGACCGACGATCCGGGTGCGGGCGACCTGCACGCGATCGGCACGCTCGCCCAGGTGCTGCAGCTGCTCAAGCTCCCCGACGGCACCATCAAGGTGCTGGTCGAGGGCGTGGCGCGCGCGCGGGTGGACGAGGTGTACGAGCACGACGGCGCGCTGGCCGGGCGCGGCGAGATGGTCGACTCCGCCGACGACCGCGAGGCGCGCGAGCTCGAGGCGATCGCCCGTTCGCTGATGGGCCTGTTCGAGCAGTACGTCAAGACGAATCGCAAGCTGCCGCCGGAGCTGCTGCAGACGCTCGCCGGCATCGACGAGCCCGGGCGCCTGGCCGACACCATCGCCGCGCACCTGGGCGTGCGCCTGGCCGACAAGCAGAAGCTGCTCGAGACCCTGGAGATCGGCGACCGGCTGGAACTGCTGGTCGGCTACGTCGACGGCGAGATCGACGTGCAGCAGATGGAGAAGCGCATCCGCGGCCGCGTGAAGTCGCAGATGGAGAAGAGCCAGCGCGAGTACTACCTCAACGAGCAGATGAAGGCGATCCAGAAGGAGCTCGGCGAGCTGGACGATGCGCCGAACGAGCTCGACGAGATCGCCCGCAAGATCGCCGAGGCCGGCATGCCGAAGGCGGTCGAAACCAAGGCGCGCGCGGAGTTCGGCAAGCTCAAGCAGATGTCGCCGATGTCGGCCGAGGCCGCCGTCGTGCGCAACTACCTGGACTGGCTGCTGGGCGTGCCCTGGAAGAAGCGCAGCAAGGTGCGCAAGGACCTGAAGGCCGCGCAGGAAGTGCTCGACGCCGACCATTACGGCCTGGAGAAGGTCAAGGAACGCATCCTCGAATACCTCGCCGTGCAGACGCGCGTGAAGCAGATGAAGGGCGCGATCCTGTGCCTGGTCGGACCGCCCGGCGTGGGCAAGACCTCGCTGGGCCAGTCGATCGCCAAGGCCACCAACCGCAAGTTCGTGCGCATGTCGCTCGGCGGCGTGCGCGACGAGGCCGAGATCCGCGGCCACCGTCGTACCTACGTCGGTTCGATGCCGGGCCGCATCGTGCAGAACCTCAACAAGGCCGGCACCAAGAACCCGCTCTTCATGCTCGACGAGATCGACAAGATGTCGACCGACTTCCGCGGCGACCCGTCCTCGGCCTTGCTCGAGGTGCTGGACCCGGAGCAGAACAGCGCGTTCAACGACCACTACCTGGAGGTCGACCTCGACTTGAGCGAGGTGATGTTCGTCGCCACGTCGAACTCGCTGCACATCCCCGGCCCGCTGCTGGACCGCATGGAAGTCATCCGCCTCCCCGGCTACACCGAGGAGGAGAAGCTGGCGATCGCGATGCGCTACCTGGTGCCCAAGCAGCTCAAGGCGAACGGCCTGAAGCCTGAGGAACTGAAGATCGCCGAGAGTGCCATCCGCGACATCGTGCGCTACTACACGCGCGAGTCCGGCGTGCGCAACCTGGAGCGGGAGATCGCCAAGATCTCGCGCAAGGTGGTCAAGGAGATCGCACTCGCCGGGCCCAGGGCCAAGGCGCGCAGCAAGCCGGTCAACGTCACCGCCAAGAACCTGGACAAGTACCTGGGCGTGCAGCGCTTCGACTTCGGGCGTGCCGAGGTCGACAACGAGATCGGCCTGGTCACGGGCCTGGCGTGGACCGAGGTCGGCGGCGACCTGCTGCAGGTCGAATCGACGCTGGTGCCGGGCAAGGGCCTGCTGATCCTCACCGGCCAGCTGGGCGACGTCATGAAGGAGTCGGCGTCGGCCGCGCTGTCGGTGGTGCGCGCGCGCACCGAGGCGTTCGGCATCGACCTGGACTTCCTGCAGAAGCAGGACGTGCACCTGCACGTGCCGGAAGGCGCCACGCCGAAGGACGGCCCGAGCGCCGGCATCGCGATGGCCACCGCACTGGTGTCGACGCTGACCAAGATCCCCGTGCGCGCCGACGTTGCGATGACCGGCGAGATCACCCTGCGCGGCCGCGTGCTGCCGATCGGCGGCCTGAAGGAGAAGCTGCTCGCGGCGCTGCGTGGCGGCATCCGCACCGTGATCATCCCCGAGGAGAACCGCAAGGACCTCGCGGACCTGCCGAAAACCGTGACACAGGGAGTGAAGATCGTCCCGGTGCGCTGGATCGACGAAGTCCTGGACCTGGCGCTGGAACGTCCGCTCACGCCGGCGAACGCGGGTGGCGGCACCGAGCTGCCGGTCCGCGAGCCGGAGCCGAAGGCGACGCACCCCGACGCACGGCATTGATGCCGGCCTGACCCCGCTGGTATAACGAGCGCAACCGCGGCGCCCACAGCGTGCGCCGCGGAATCCGATCGGGACGTCCGCGCAGCGCCGCAGGGGGGAACCCGGTTGCATATCTCAGCGGTACGATTCCGGGAGGGAGCATCCAGCATGAACAAGGGCGAATTGATCGATGCCGTCGCTGACGGCGCCGAACTCACCAAGGCCGACGCCGGCCGTGCCATCGATGCGATGGTCAACGCGATCACCAAGGCATTGAAGAAGGGCGACACCGTGACCTTCGTCGGCTTCGGCACGTTCTCGGTGCGCAAGCGCGGCGCGCGCACCGGGCGCAACCCGCGCACCGGCGAAGCCATCAAGATCAAGGCGTCGAAGAACCCCGCCTTCAAGGCCGGCAAGGCGCTGAAGGATGCGGTGAACTGAACGGGTGCTTAGCTCAGCGGTAGAGCGTCGCCCTTACAAGGCGAGGGTCGGGGGTTCGAAACCCTCAGCACCCACCACCCAGGCGCCAGTGGCTGTTGCGGGCCGACAAACCGCTCCTGTATGATTCGCCGTCTTCGCGAGGCACCGCGGAGTGGTAGTTCAGTTGGTTAGAATGCTGGCCTGTCACGCCGGAGGTCGCGGGTTCGAGTCCCGTCCACTCCGCCACTCTTTGCAGAAGTAGAAAAAGGGCGCCCCCGGGCGCCTTTTTTTGTGCCCGGCAGGGCCTCGGCGGTTCCGCGTTAAACTGCGCGGCTACGCCCAAGGCCGACGCCCAGACTCCCGATGCTGCAGAAACTCACCGACAAGTCCTCGAGCTGGATCGCCAAGCTGATCCTCGTGTTGCTGGCCGTCCCGTTCGCCTTCTTCGGCATGGAGCAGTACTTCACCCAGCGGATCGACACCTGGGCCGCGCGCGTCGCCGCGCCGCCGGCCTGGTGGACGGATGCGCCTTCGTTCTGGCCGGTGTCGATGCTGTGGCGCGAAGAGGTGATCGACGCCAACGAGTTCCGCGAAGCGTTCGAACAGGAGCGCCAGCGCCGCCAGTTGCGCGAAGGCGAGGCGTTCGACCCGCGTGCGTTCGACACCATGGCCAACAAGCAGGCCGTGCTGGACCGCCTGGTCGACCAGCGCGTGCTGCAGCTCGCCGCCGACCGCGCAGGCATCGCGATCGGCGATGCGCAGGTGCGCGATTCGATCCAGGCGATCCAGTCGTTCCAGGTCGACGGCCGATTCGATGCCCAGCAGTACCAGCTGGTGCTCGCCTCGCAGGTGCCGCCGCTGACCCCGCGCGGGTTCGAGCAGGAAATCCGCGAGGGCCTGCGCCAGTCGCTCGTCGTCGACGCGGTGGCCGCTTCGGCCTTCGCCACCGGCTCGCAGGTCGAGCAGGTCATGCGACTGCTGGACGAGCGCCGCGACGTCGCCTGGGTCGTGTTGCAGGCGCCCGACGCCGCCGCGGAAGCGACCCCCATCGACGATGCCGCGGTGCAGGCCTGGTACGACGCGCACCTGGACGACTACCGCAGCCCGGAACGCGTCGCGGTCGAGTACATCGCGATCGATGCGGACGCGCTCGAGGTGCCCATTGTCGACGAAGCCGCGTTGCGTGCGCAGTACGAAGCCGCCGGCGAACGATTCTCATCCGGCGACGAGCGCCTGGCCTCGCACATCCTGGTGCAGGGCGACGACGACACCGACGCGGCGCAGGCCCGCGCGGAAGCCGAGCGCATCGCCGCGCTTGCACGCCAGCCGGGCGCGGACTTCGCCGCCCTCGCGCGGGAGCATTCCGACGACGTGGGGTCGCGCGCCAGCGGCGGCGACCTGGGGTGGATCACCCGCGGCACGATGGGCGACGCGATCGACGAAGCGTTGTTCGCGCTCGAGCCCGGCGCGACCAGCGATCCCGTGCAGACGGAATTCGGCTGGCATGTCCTCCAGTTGCGCGACGTCAAGGCGGGCGAGCAGGTGCCGTTCGAGTCCGTGCGCGAGGAACTGGCGCGCGAGGCCGAAGCCGACGCGCGCGAGCGTGCCTTCAACGAGCTCGCAGGACGCGTGGTCGACGAGGTCTACAGCAACCCCAGCGACCTGGGCGCCGCCGCCGCGATCGCGGGCGTGCCGGTGCAGGCGAGCGGGCTGTTCGCGCGGGGCGCGGGCAATGGCATCGCTGCCCATCCCGCGGTGCAGCGCGTGGCGTTTTCCGAGGCATTGGTCGAGGACGGCATGGTCAGCGACCCGATCGAGATCGAGCCCGGCCACACGGTGCTGTTGCGCGTCGTCGAGCACGTGCCGGAGCAGGCGCAGCCGCTTGCCGAGGTCCGCGCGCAGGTGGTCGAAGCGGTCCGCGCCGCGCGCGTGGCCGAGGCGCTGGAAGCACGGGCGCGCGAGCTCGTATCAGGACTCGACGCGGCCGGCGACCTGGCGGCCACGGCCGAGGCGCAGGGCCTGGCGGTGATGGAGTTGCCCGCGTTGCCGCGCGGCGCGCCGGTGCCGGGTCCCGAGGCGGTCGAGGCGATCTTCGCGGTCGCGCCACCGGAAGCCGGCAAGGTCTCGCCGGGTTACGTGGTGCGTGATGGCAATGCCGTCGTGTTCGTCGTGCGCGGCGTCACGCCGGGCGAAGTGCCGCCAGCCGGTTCGCCGGAGCGCGAGATGGTGGCGATGCAACTGGCACGGCTGGCCGGCAACGACGAGGCCGAGGCCTACGTCGCCGCGCTGCGCGAGCGGATGGAGGTCGAGGTGGCCGAGGACCGCCTCTGACCGTCAGTCCTCGTTGCTGATCCCGGTCAGCCCGAGGATGTTGTAGCCCGCGTCGACGTAGGTGACCTCGCCGGTGATCCCGGAAGCGAGGTCCGAGCACAGGAACGCGGCCGCGTTGCCCACGTCCTCGATCGTCACCGTGCGGCGCAGCGGCGCGTTTTCCTCGACGTGGCCGAGGATCTTGCGGAACCCGGAGATGCCCGCCGCGGCCAGGGTCTTGATCGGCCCGGCCGAGATCGCGTTGACGCGCGTGCCTTCCGGCCCGAGGTTGTAGGCCAGGTAGCGCACCGTCGATTCCAGGCTCGCCTTGGCCACGCCCATCAGGTTGTAGCCGACCAGCGCGCGCTCCGCGCCGAGGTAGGT
>DASTUL010000043.1:0-11063 GCA_035759645.1 Lysobacteraceae bacterium
CAGCCAGCGCCACTCGACGAAGGCCAGCCAGTGGGCCAGCCCGATGGTGAACGCCGGGAACAGGATGTGGAACGAGATGACGAAGCCGAACTGGATCCGGGAAAGCATCAACGCGTCCATGGGCGCGCATTGTACGCGCCGGCCAGGAGCCCCCTGTGGGAGCCGCCATGGTGGCTCCCACAGGACGTTGACGAGCCTGCGGGCAGGCTGCGGCCATGACCGCGCACGAAACGTCCCCGTGGATCGAAGCCGCCATCCTGCCGCGCTTCCCGCCGTTGCAGGGCAACACGCGCGCGGACGTCGTGATCGTCGGCGCCGGCATCGCCGGGCTGACCGCCGCGTACACGCTGGCCGGCGTCGGTCATGACGTGCTGGTGCTCGACCAGGGCCAGTTGCCAGACTGCCAGACCGTGCGCAGCACCGGACACCTGTGCACGGCGATGGACGAAGGGTATGCCGCGCTGGAGCACACGTTCGGTATCGAGGGCGCACGCAAGGTCGCGTTGAGTCATTGCGCGGCCCTCCAGGCGATCGATGACATCAGCCGCAACGAGCGGATCGAGTGCGGATTCATGCGAGTCGACGGGTACCTCGTGCAGGGCGACGGCGACGGGGGCGAGCTGGCCGAGGAACACGCCGCGGCGGCGCGTGCTGGCCTGGACGTCGAACGCGTTCCCGCGGCGCCGGGTGCGTTTTCCGGTTTCGGCCCCGCGGTGCGCTTCGCACGCCAGGCCCGGATCAGTGCGCCGCGTTACCTCGCGGGCCTGGCCGATGCGGTGCAGCGGCGCGGCGTGCGCATCCACGGCGACACGCAGGTGGCGCGGGTCGAAGGCGGCAGCGATGCAGGCGTGACGCTCGGCGACGGCAGGCGCGTGCGCGCGAACTCGGTCGTGGTGGCGGCGAACGTGGCGTTCGCACCCGAACTGGGGCTGACCGCGCGGCAATCCGCGTGCCGCACGTACGTGATCGCGCTTGGCATGGACGCCGGCGCCGTCCCGGACGAGCTCTGCTGGGTCGGCCCGCCGCCCGGCCGCTACATCCGCACTGCGCACGAGGCCGACGGGCACTGGCTCGTGGTCGGTGGCGAAGACGGTACGGACAACGAGCACGACGCAGCACGGCGCTACGACGCGCTCGAAACCTGGACGCGCAGGCATTTCCCGATGGCCGGCGCCGTCGGCCATCGCTGGTCGGGCGCCCTGGTCCATCCGCGGGACTCGCTGGCCGGCATCGGCCGCAATCCTGGCCTCCCCGGCAACGTCTTCATCTCGACCGGCGATTCCGGCAACGGCCTGACCCACGGCACGTTGACCGGGCTGATCCTGCCGGAGCTGCTCGAGGGCCGCGATTCGCCGTTCGAGGCGCTGTACGCACCAGGCCGCTGGGGCGCGACCACGGGCTGATAACCTGCCCCGATCCCGTTTTGACCCGGAATCCCGCGATGCGCCCATCGAAGTTGCCTGCCGGCCTGCTGTTCGCCTTGTCCGCCTTTCCCGCGTCGTTCGCGGTCGCCCAGGAGCCCGCCGCCGCCACCGGCCCCGACCTCCACCAGATCATGGCCGACCCGCAATGGATCGGCCCGCCGGTGCGCGGGGCGTGGTGGTCGTGGGACGGCCAGCGCGCGTATTACGAACTCGAACGCCCCGACAGCGATGTCGTCGACATCTGGTCGCAGCCCATCGGCGGCGGTCCCGCGGTCCGCCTGGACGGCGCCGCGCGCGCGACCATCGACGGCGAGTCGCCGGTGTACGACGCCACGCGCACGCGGATGGCGTTCGTACGCAACGACGACATCTTCGTGCGCGACCTGCGCAACGGCGCGCTCGAGCAGTTGACCCGTACCGACGATGCCGAATCGCGCCCGCAATGGGCGGACGACGGCGGCCTGGTGTGGCGCGTCGGCAACACCTGGTTCCGCTGGACCGCGGCCGAGGGCGCGCGCCAGGCGTCCAACGTGCAGGCCGGCAAGGATCCCGCGGCGCCGCCGGAGGCCGATGACCTGCGCGAGCGGCAGATGCGCCTGTTCGAGACCCTGCGCAACGACCGCGCGCAACGCGAGGCCGTGCGCGAGCAGCACGAAGCCTGGCGCGAAGCCGACCCGACCCGCGCGCCCGCGCCGGTCTACCTGGGCGAGGACGTCGTGGTCGCCGACAGCGCGCTGTCGCCTGACGGGCGCTGGCTGCTGGTGGTGACCGAGCCCGCGACCGCCGATGCCGGCCAGGCCGGGCAGATGCCGAAGTACGTCACCGAATCCGGCTACGAGGAATTCGAGGAAGTGCGCACGCGCGTGGGCCGCAACGCGCCGCTGGCGCACGCGTTGTGGCTGGTCGATGTCGAAGCCGCGACGGCGCGCCAGTTGTCGTTCGATGCGCTGTCCGGCGTGGATGCCGATCCGCTGGCCGTGCTTCGCGAGAACGCCGGCGAAGAACCCCTCGAGGGCCATCGCGCAGTGCGCGTGGAGACCGACGGCGACGGTACCGGTCCGGCGATCCACTGGAGCGGCGACAGCGACGAGGTCGCGGTGTTGCTGCGCGCGGTCGACAACAAGGATCGCTGGATCGCGGGCGTCGACCTGGGCGGGAGCGCGCTGCAGGTGCGCCATCGGCTGACCGATCCGGCCTGGATCAACTGGAACTACAACGATTTCGGATGGACCCGCGATGGCGCGCTGTGGCTGCTGTCGGAGGAGAGCGGTTATTCGCACCTGTACATCGCCGACGGCGACGGCGCGCCGCGCGCGCTGACCACGGGCGCGTGGGAGGCGTCCGCGCCGGTGCCTTCCCCGGACGGCAGCCGCTTCTACTTCGTGTGCAATCGCGAGTGGCCCGGCGACTACGAAGTGTGCGTGGTCGACCGCGCGGGCGGTGGCGTGCGCGAGGTCACCGCGCTGGACGGCGTGGAGAGCTTCGTACTTTCGCCGGACACGCGCCGTTTGCTGGTGCGCCACTCCGACAGTTACATCCCCCCGCAACTGGCAGCCGTCGGCGTCGACGGCGAAGGCCTGGTGCAGCTCACCGACACGCGCACCGCCGAGTTCAAGGCGATCGACTGGGTGCAGCCGCGGATCGTGCAGGTGCCGTCGCAGCACGGGGCCGGGCCGATCTGGGGCAAGTTCTATGGGCCGCAGGTGATGGTTCCCGGGCGTGAGTATCCGATCGTGATGTTCGTGCACGGCGCCGGCTACCTGCAGAACGTGCACGACCGCTGGCCGGTGTACTTCCGCGAACAGATGTTCCATGACCTGCTGGTGCGCAACGGCTACATCGTGCTCGACCTGGACTACCGCGCATCGGAAGGCCATGGGCGCGACTGGCGCACCGCGATCTACCAGCGCATGGGCACGCCGGAACTAGAGGACTACCTGGACGGGCTGGACTGGCTGGTCGCGCGCCAGCAGGGCGACCGCGACCGCGCCGGCATCTACGGCGGCAGCTATGGCGGCTTCCTGACCTTCATGGCGCTGTTCAAGGAACCCGGCACGTTCAAGTCGGGCGCCGCGCTGCGGCCGGTGTCGGACTGGAGCCAGTACAACCACGAGTACACGTCCAACATCCTCAACACGCCGGCCGTCGATCCCGAGGCCTACCTGCGCTCGTCCCCGATCGAGTTCGCAGAGGGCCTGCAGGACGAACTGCTGATCGCCCACGGCATGCTCGACGACAACGTGTTCTACAAGGACTCGGTGATGCTGGCGCAGCGGCTGATCGAGCTGCGCAAGGACGGGTGGGAACTGGCGTCGTACCCGCTGGAGCGGCATGCCTTCGTGCACCCGGACAGCTGGTATGACGAGTACCGGCGCGTGTTCGAGCTTTTCCAGCGCACGTTGAAACCATAACCCTTGTGGGAGCCGCTATAGCGGCGAGCTTTCCGCGAAGGGCTCGCCGCTATAGCGGCTCCCACACGTTCATGCGCCGCGCTGGCGGCGCTCCAGCGTCGTGCGGTTCACGACGGCCTGCCCGCTCGATCGGCGGATCACCAGTTGCGCGGGGAGCGTGATGCTCTCCGCCGGCTGGTCCTGCACCAGCCGCATCAAGGTCTCGACCAGCAGTTCGCCGGCGCGGATGGTGTCCTGGTAGACGGTGGTCAGGGACGGCTGCGCGAAGCGTGCCATCGGGATGTCGTCGAAGCCGACCACCGCGACGTCCTCCGGCACGCGCAGCCCGTGCTCGTCCAGCGCGCGCATCGCGCCGATCGCGATCAGGTCGCTGCCGGCGAACACGGCGTCGAACGGCAGCCCGCGCCCGAGCAGTTCTCGCGCGGCCGCGTAACCGGCTTCCTCCGAACTCTCGGCGTCGACCTGCAACGCCGGGTCCATCGCCGACCCGTCGGCGCGCAACGCGTCGTCGCACCCGCCGTAGCGCTCGAAGAATTCCGGGTAGTGGCTCGACGCGTCACCGAGGTAGGCGATGCGCTCGCGCCCGCGTTCGCGCAGGTGCGCGCCGACGAGGTGGCCGCCCTGGCGGTTGTCGCAGCCGATCGACACGCCGGGCTGGTCGGGCAGCACCGCACCCCATCGGACGAAATGCGTGCCCTGTTCGACCAGGTGGTCGAGCTTGCCGCGATAGGCCAGGTAGTCGCCGTAGCCGAGCAGGATCAGCCCGTCGGCCTTCATGCTGTCCTCGTAGTCCGCGTGCCAGTCGTCGGACAGTTGCTGGAAGCTCACCAGCAGGTCCTGGCCCTGGCGGGCGCAGGCGCGGGTGATGGAGCCGAGCATCGACAGGAAGAACGGGTTGATGTGCGAGTCGTCCGGCGTCGGGTCCTCGAACAGCAACAAGGCGAGCGTGCCCGAGCGCTGCAGGCGCAGGCTCGAGGCGTGGCGGTCGACCTTGTAGTTGAGTTCGCGGACCGCTTCCTCGACGCGCTTGCGGGTTTCGGCGTTGACGAGCGGACTGCCGCGCAGGACGCGGGAGACGGTGGCCTGGGAGACGCCGGCGCGATGGGCGATGTCGACCGAGGTCGACTTGGTTTTCCTGCGCAATGCCGTAGGCCGGGTAGAAGCGACCCCCGAGTGTAGGAGCGGCGTAAGCCGCGATCCAACTCCAAGAACTGCACCAAATTGGTGCGTAGGGTGGAAAATAACTTCCACATTGGTGCAAATCCGACCGCGATCCGCGTTTCGTCCCTTATCAATCAATACCTTGCCCGTTGGCACGCCCCTTGCTATGGAACAGGTATCCCAACAAGCAACGGAGCGTGTGCCATGTCGTTCGAGCAGGTGGAGAAGCTGATCCGGGACCACAAGGTCGAGTGGGTGGACCTGCGGTTCTCGGACCTGAAAGGGGTCGAGCACCACGTGACCTACCCGCGGTCGATCGCGGATCCGTCGCTGTTCGAGGACGGTCGGATGTTCGACGGCAGCTCGATCGTCGGCTGGAAGGGCATCAACGAGTCGGACATGGTGCTGCTGCCGGATGCGGCCACGGCATTCGTGGATCCGTTCTCGGCCGACCCGACCCTGGTGCTGACCTGCGACGTGCTCGACCCGGCCACGATGCAGTCGTACTCGCGCGACCCCCGCGGCGTGGCGAAGCGCGCCGAGGCCTACCTGAAGTCCAGCGGCATCGCCGAACAGGCGTTCTTCGGCCCGGAGCCGGAATTCTTCATCTTCGACTCGGTGCGCTTCGGCAACGAGATGGGCCACACGTTCTTCCAGGTCGATGCCGAGGAAGCGCACTGGAACTCGTCACGCGAGTACGACGGCGGCAACTCCGGCTACCGGCCGATGATCAAGGGCGGCTACTTCCCGGTGCCGCCGGTCGATTCGCTGCACGACCTGCGCGCGGAGATGTGCCGCACGCTCGAGGCGGCCGGCATCGAGGTCGAGGTGCACCACCATGAAGTGGCGAACGCGGGCCAGTGCGAGATCGGCACGCGCTTCAACTCGCTGGTGCGCAAGGCCGACGAGCTGCAGATGATGAAGTACATCATCAAGAACGTGGCGTTCCGCAACGGCAAGACCGTCACCTTCATGCCCAAGCCGCTGGTCGGCGACAACGGCAGCGGCATGCACGTGCACCAGTCGCTGGCCAAGGGCGGGCAGAACCTGTTCTCCGGCGACGGCTACGGCGGCCTGTCGCAGATGGCGCTGTGGTACATCGGCGGCGTGTTCAAGCATGCGCGCGCGATCAATGCGTTCACCAACTCGACGACCAACAGCTACAAGCGCCTGGTACCGGGCTTCGAAGCGCCGGTGATGCTGGCGTACTCGGCGCGCAA
The DNA here is from genome assembly GCA_035759645.1 of Lysobacteraceae bacterium. Taxonomy (GTDB): domain Bacteria; phylum Pseudomonadota; class Gammaproteobacteria; order Xanthomonadales; family Xanthomonadaceae; genus CAMPJU01. The sequence continues at coordinate 6,217 of DASTUL010000043.1, forward strand.
CCGGTCCGCGAGCTGCAGGATCCCGTACGTGTCGAACCCGAAGGCGCGCCGGATCGAGTTCCGCTTCCCGGACCCGATGCAGTCGGGATACCTGACCTTCACCGCGCTGATGATGGCGGGGCTGGATGGCATCAAGCACCAGATCGATCCGGGCGAGGCGATGGACAAGGACCTGTACGACCTGCCGCCCGAGGAGGCGAAGGACATCCCGACCGTCTGTCATTCGCTGGACCAGGCGCTGGAAGCACTGGACGCGGACCGCGAGTTCCTCAAGGCCGGCGGCGTGATGAACGACGACTTCATCGACGCGTACATCGGCCTGAAGATGCAGGAGGTCACCAAGTTCCGCGCGGCCACGCATCCGCTCGAGTACCAGATGTACTACACCCTGTAACCGTTGGAACACTGTGGGAGCCGCTACAGCGGCGAGCCTTTCGCGAAGGGCTCGCCGCCATGGCGGCTCCCACATGTCCCGGGTAGGATGCGGCGCATGTCGCGCCTCACCCTCGCACTCCTGCTGACGACCCTCCTCGCGGCCTGCGCGCACGAGCCCGAGCGCAACCCGATCGCGGAATGGGTGCCGTCGCCGAACCACGACGTGCGCGATCCGATCATCGTCGTGATCCATGCGACCGAGCAGGGTTCGGTCGAGGAGAGCCTGGACACGCTGCGCACGCGGAATTCCGGCGGCCCGGTGAGTTCGCATTACCTGGTCGGCGACGACGGACGCATCTACCAGCTGGTGCCCGATGCCCTGCGCGCGTGGCATGCGGGCGGCGGACGCTGGGGCACGATCACTGACCTAAATTCGGCGTCGATCGGCATCGAGCTGGACAACGACGGCAGCGAGCCGTTCAGCGCGACGCAGATCGACAGCCTGATCGTGTTGCTCGAGGACCTGACCGAGCGGCACGGCATTCCGCGTACCGCGGTAATCGCGCACGCGGACATGGCGCCGACGCGCAAGCGCGACCCGGGACACCACTTTCCGTGGGTGACGCTCGCGGAAGCGGGCTTCGGGCAGTGGCCAACCGGGCCGCTGGTGGAACCGCCACCTGGGTTCGATCCCTGGATGGCATTGCGCCTGCTGGGTTATTCCCTGGACGACCGGACCCCGCAAGACGAGCGGGCCGCGGCAGTGCGCGCGTTCCACCGGCACTTCCGCGGCATCGACGATGGCGACGATCCGACGGCGACGCTGGATGCGGAGGATGCGCGGATCCTGTACGCGCTGGTGGGGTAGCGGTCCCGGATTTCGCTTCGCTGCATCCGGGCTACGGGAGCGCGTTTGCACTATATTGGTGCAATGCCTCGCGAGCCCGCCGCGTTCGATCCCCTGGCCACTCCGGTGGCTTGGCTGGACGACGCGTTGCGGCTGGAAGGCGCCAATCCCGCGTTCGGTCGCTGGCTGGGGGTCGGATTGCGGCGCCTGGCCGGGGTGCCGCTCGATGCGCTCGAACAAGACGGCGACGTGCTGCATCGGCTGGTGGCCGATCCGCCCACGAATGGCAGCCCGGTCCGGTTGCGGCGATTGCCGCTGGCATTTCCCGGCCAGGGCCCTGCCCGCTTTGCCGACGTCACCCTGTCGCCCGACGAGGGAGGCTGGTTGCTGGAGGCGCACCCGGTTGCCGAATTCCCCGGCGAGGATCCGGCCCAGGCACTCCCGGGGGCGTTGTCCGCCGCCCTGCGCGGACTTGCGCACGAACTCCGCAATCCGCTGGCCGGCCTGAAGGGCGCCGCGCAGTTGCTTGCACGCCGCGCCGACGCACGCACGGACAATGAAGAAGAGCGCGAACTGATCGCGCTGGTCGACAGCGAGGTCGGGCGCCTGGCCACGCTGCTCGATCGCCTGATGTCGCCCGCGCCGCCGCGCCCGCACGAGCCGCTCAACATCCACGCGGTGCTCGAGCGCGTGCTGCGCCTGGCGGAGAACGACGCCGGCTGGGCGGTGAAGCTGGTGCGCGACTACGACCCGAGCTTGCCGCCGCTGTCCGGCGACCCTGATCGCGTGGCGCAGGCACTCTGGAACCTGGTGCGCAACGCGATCGAAGCGGGCGCCGCCACGGTGACGTTGCGCACGCGCGCCGAACACGGCGTGCGCATCGGCGACGACGCGCACGCGCTCGCTCTACGCCTGGAGGTCGTCGACGACGGCCGCGGCGTGCCGGAGGCACTCGCCGAACGCGTGTTCCTGCCGCTGGTGTCGGGCCGCGCCGAAGGCAGCGGGCTCGGGCTGGCACTGGCGCAGCAGGTCGCGCGTGAGCACCGCGGCTCGCTCGCCTACCGCTCCCGCCCGGGGCATACCGTATTCACGCTGTTGCTGCCGATGCCGCTGCCCTTGCCGGAGCAAGCGCCGTGAACGCGCGCATCTGGATCGTCGACGACGACCACGCCGTGCGCTTCGTGCTGTCCGCGGCCCTGCGCGACGCAGGCCACGTGGTCGAAGCCTTCGGTGGCGCGGCCGATGCGCTCGCCGCGCTGGACCAGCGCGCCGCGCCCGACCTGCTGTTCACCGACGTGCGCATGCCCGGCGACGACGGGCTGCGATTGCTGGCGAAGCTCAAGCAACGCGCGCCGGGCCTGCCGGTCGTGGTCATGAGCGCGTACACCGACGTCGCCAGCACCGCCGGTGCGTTCCGCGGTGGCGCGCACGACTTCCTGTCCAAGCCGTTCGACCTGGACGACGCGGTGGCGATGGCGGCGCGTGCGTTGCCACGCGCGGCCGACAGCGACGACCCGCCTGGCAACGCCGTTCCCGCCGACACGAGCGCCCAGCTGCTGGTCGGCAACAGCCCCTCGATGCGCGCGCTGTTCCGCAGCATCGGGCGACTCGCACAGGCCCCGCTGTCGGTGCTCATCACGGGCGAGACCGGCACCGGCAAGGAACTGGTGGCGCGTGCGTTGCACCGCGAGTCGCCGCGCGCGGACGGTCCGTTCGTCGCGCTCAACACCGCGGCGATCCCGGCCGACCTGCTGGAATCGGAACTGTTCGGCCACGAGGCCGGCGCGTTCACCGGCGCGACCCGCCGCCACGTCGGCCGCTTCGAGCAGGCCGACGGCGGCACGCTGTTCCTGGACGAGATCGGCGACATGCCGTTGCCGTTGCAGACCCGGCTGCTGCGCGTGCTGGCCGAGGGCGAGTTCTTCCGCGTCGGCGGTCGCGCGCTGATCAAGGTCGACGTGCGCGTGGTCGCCGCCACGCACCAGGCGCTGGAGGCGCTGGTGGCGGACGGCAGGTTCCGTGCCGACCTGCTGCACCGGCTCGACGTCGTGCGCCTGCGCCTCCCGCCGTTGCGCGAGCGCGTCGAAGACATCCCGCTACTGGCCGAGCGCTTCCTGCACGCCGCGGCGGCGCGCTTCGACGCGCCGCCCAAGCGGCTGGCAAAGCCCGCGTTGCAGCGACTCCAGGCGCACGCCTGGCCGGGCAACGTGCGTGAGCTGGAGAACCTGTGCTGGCGGCTGGCTGCGCTCGCCCCGGGCGAAACCGTGTCCATCGCCGACATCGAACAGGCACTGGGATCCACCGCCGGCGCCGGCGTCCCCGTCGCCGACTGGGAAGCAGCGCTCGCCGGCTGGGCGCGTGCCCAGCTCGATACCGGCACGCCGGACCTGCATGCCGCCGCCCGCGCGCGCCTGGATGAGGTGCTACTGCAGGAAGCACTCGCGCGGACCGGCGGCCATCGCGGCGAGGCCGCGCGGCTGCTCGGCGTCGGGCGCAACACCGTCACCCGCAAGCTGGCGCGCCGCCCGGGCGACCGCCACTGATCCCCATTCACCGCCCCGCGACCGCGCCGCCGCTAGCGTCGACCAGTCGCCATCCCGCCAGGAGAGCCTCCATGCGCCGCCCCGCCACCGTCTTCCTCTGCAGCGCCGCCATCGCCACGCTCGCGGCCTGTGCGCCCGCCACGGTCGAGCGCGACACGCCGCCGCCTTCCGCGCCGGCCGCGCAGCGCGCCACCGCGAACCTCGCGCCCGCGTCGGCCAGCCTGGTCAGCGGCACGCTGACGCTGTCCACGATGGGCGACGGCGTGCACGTCGGCGGCGAGATCGGCGGCCTGCCGCCGGGCGCGCACGGTTTCCACGTGCACGAGCACGGTGATTGCAGCGCCGCCGACGCGAGCAGCGCCGGCGGTCACTTCAACCCGACCAACATGCCGCACGGGCGTTCCGGTCCCACGAGGCACCACCTCGGTGACAGCGACAATCTCGTCGCCGACGCCGACGGCGTGGCCACCGTCGATGCGCACCTGCACGACGTCACCCTCGGCACCGGCCTGGCCAACGACATCGCCGGGCGCGCGATCATCGTCCACGCCGACCCCGACGACTACACCAGCCAGCCTTCGGGCGACGCCGGCGCGCGGGTCGCCTGCGGAGTGATCGCGGTCATCCGCTGAGTGGGCGGACTGCGCATCCGCGACGCGGAGGCGGCCGATGCGCCGCTGCTCGCCGACTGGGCCGCGGCGATGGCGTGGGAAACCGAGCAGAAGCGGCTCGACCCGGCCACCGTCGCGCTGGGCGTGTCGAACGCGCTGGCGGATCCGATGCGTGCGCGCTACTTCATCGCCATGCGCCAGGCCGAAGTCGCCGGCCGCGAGACCCTCGCACTGCCGGTCGGCACGCTGATGCTCACCGACGAGTGGAGCGACTGGCGCAACGGCTGGTGGTGGTGGATCCAGAGCGTCTACGTGCCGCCGGGCGAACGCCGCACCGGCGTCTTCGCCGCGCTCTACGACCACGCCTCATCGCTTGCGCGCGCGACACCCGGCGTCATCGGCCTGCGCCTGTACGTCGAACGCGCCAACGCCGCCGCGCAACGCACGTACGCGTCGCTGGGCATGGACGAC
>DASTUL010000044.1:0-20423 GCA_035759645.1 Lysobacteraceae bacterium
GACGAATCGGCACTCGCGCGCTTTGCCGCGCAAGTCGACGTCGCCACGTTCGACTTCGAGAACGTGCCAGCCGAATCGGCACGCTGGCTCGCCGAGCGCATCCCGGTGTTCCCGAGCCCCCAGGCGCTGGCCGTGGCGCAGGACCGCCTGGCCGAGAAGGAATTGTTCACCAGGCTCGGCATTCCCGTGCCGCCCTACGCGCCTGTCGACACGCGCGAAGCGCTTGCCGAAGCCATCGCGCGGATCGGCGCGCCCTGCATCCTCAAGACGCGACGCCTGGGCTACGACGGGAAGGGCCAGCACCGGATCCGCGGCGCGGGCGAAGCCGACATCGATGCCGCGTGGGATGCGCTAGGCGCGCAGGCGCCGAAGGTCGGCCTGATTCTCGAAGCCTTCGTGCCGTTCGAACGCGAACTGAGCGTCGTGGCCGTGCGTGGGCGCGACGGCGAGTTCCGCGCATGGCCCGTGACGGAGAACTGGCACGTCGATGGCGTGTTGTCCGCGAGCCTGGCGCCGGCCTCGGTCGAAGCGGCACTGGCTGAAACCGCGGTGGCGCATGCGCGTCGCCTCGCGGAAGCCCTCGACTACGTCGGCGTGCTCGCGCTGGAGCTGTTCTGCCGCGACGGACAGCTGCTCGCCAACGAGCTTGCGCCGCGCGTGCACAACTCGGGCCACTGGACCATCGAGGGCAGCGAGACCAGCCAGTTCCAGAACCACCTGCGCGCCGTGCTCGGGCTGCCGCTCGGCGATACCCGGATGGTCGGGCACGCCTGCATGCTCAACTGGATCGGCGAGATGCCTGGTCCGGCCCCCGTGCTGTCGGAACCCGGCGGGCATTGGCACGACTACGGCAAGGCCGCGCGCGCCGGCCGGAAGGTCGGCCACGCGACGCTGCGGGCGGACTCGGCGGGCGGGTTGGCGCTGGCGCTGGCGCACGTCGGCGACGCGTTGCCGCGGCAGGCGCAAGTCGCGCCGGTGATCGCACGCCTGCGCGATTGATCGTGGGAGCCGCCACGGCAGCTCCCACATGCAATTACTTCATGTTCGAAGCGACGAAGTCCCAGTTGACCAGGTTCCAGAAGGATTCGACGTACTTCGGCCGTGCGTTGCGGTAATCGACGTAGTACGCGTGCTCCCACACGTCGCAGGTGAGCAGCGGCGTGTCGTCGCCGGTCAGCGGGTTGTTCGCGTTGGAGGTGCTGACGATCGCCAGCGCCCCATCGGGCCGCTGCACCAGCCAGGCCCAGCCCGAACCGAACGTCTTGACCGCCGTGTCGCTGAACTGCTCCTTGAACTTCGCAAAATCGCCGAAGGCCTTCGTGATCGCCTCGCCCAGCTTGCCGGACGGCTCGCCGCCGCCATTGGGCGACATGCAGTTCCAGTAGAAGGTGTGGTTCCAGACCTGCGCGGCGTTGTTGAAGATGCCGCCCTGCGACTTGCGGATGATCCCGACCAGGTCCATGTCGGCGAACTCGGTGCCCTCGATCAGCTTGTTGAGGTTGTCGACGTAGGCCTTGTGGTGCTTGCCATGGTGGAAGTCGAGGGTCTCGGCGGAGACGTGCGGCTCCAGCGCGGAGCGGTCGTAGGGCAGGGGAGGCAGTTCGAACGCCATGGCAATGTCCTTCTGGCTGGGCGGGATTACAATGGGCGATTGTATCCCCACGTTCCGTCGCGCCTTCGTGCAGATGGCGCAGGCGTCGAGTCCCAGGAGTGTTCCATGGCGGTGTTGCAGCGCATCCAGGCCGAGGTCGAAGGCCACCCGATCGTCCTCTTCATGAAGGGCACCCCGCAGTTCCCCATGTGCGGGTTCTCCAGCCGCACCGTGCAGGCGCTCCAGGCCGCCGGCGCGACCGCGATGCATACGGTCAACGTGCTGGAGGAGCCAGAGATCCGCGCCAACCTGCCGCGCTACTCGAACTGGCCGACGTTCCCGCAGCTGTTCGTCAACGGCGAGCTGATCGGCGGTTGCGACATCACCCTTGAGCTGGCCGAATCCGGCGAGCTGTCCCGGATCATCGCCGAGGCTCAGAAGGCGTGAGCCCGGCGCCTGCCGCCGAGGCAGGACCTGCGGGCGCCCTGGAAGGGCGCATCGTGCTCGTGACCGGGGCCCATGGCGGGCTCGGCAGTGCCGCCTCCATGGCCTGCGCGCGCGCCGGCGCCACCGTGGTGCTGCTCGGGCGGAAAGTGCCGAAGCTCAACCGCGTGCACGATGCGGTCGCCATGCAGGACGGGCCTGCTCCCGCGCTCTACCCGATGGACCTCGAGGGCGCGTCGCCCGACGACCACCTGGACCTCGCACGCCGCCTCGGCGAAGAATTCGGCCGCCTGGACGGCCTGCTGCACTGTGCCGCCTGGTTCCCTGGCCTGACCCCGCTCGAGCAGGCCGATCCGGCCGCGCTCGCCAGGGCGATCCACGTCAACCTCACCGCGCCCCTCTGGCTCACCCAGGCGTGCCTGCCGTTGCTCCGGCGCGCCGACGATGGCGCGGTGGTGTTCGCGGTGGACGATCCAGCGCGGGTGGGCGGTGCCTTCTGGGGTGGTTACGGCCTCGCCCACCTGGGGCTCGCCGGCGTCGTGCCGATGCTGCAGGCCGAACTCGGCACCGGCACGGTCCGCGTCGCCGGCCTGCGCCCCGGGCCGATGCGCACGCCGCTGCGCGCGAAGGCCTACGTGGAGGAAGACGACGTCCTGGCCCGGGATCCCGCGCAGTACGCCGGCGCCTGCGTCGAACTGCTGTCGGCCGCGGGCGCGCGCCACCGGGGCCAGGTCTGGAGCCCGGCGGCGGGCGAGGGGATCGCGGCGTGACCATCGCGTCGGCCGCGCTGCTGCTGTTCCTGATCCTGGATCCGCTGGGCAACATCCCGGTGTTCCTCAGCGTCCTGCGCCGGCTGCCCCCGCGCCGGCAGCGAATCGTCATCGCGCGCGAGCTGCTGATCGCGCTGGGCGTGCTGATGGTGTTCCTGTGGGGCGGCCAGTACGTGCTGGAGGTGATGCACCTGCGCCAGGAGTCGGTCGCGATCGCCGGCGGCATCGTGCTGTTCCTGATCGGCCTGCGGATGATCTTCCCGCCGCCGGAAGGCCTGATGGGCGAGCTCCCCGAGGGCGAGCCCTTCATCGTCCCACTGGCGATCCCGATGGTGGCCGGCCCCTCGGGCATGGCCGCGGTGATGCTGATGGGCAGCCAGGACCCGGGGCGGATGGGCGACTGGAGCCTGGCCCTGATGATCGCCTGGGGCGCGACCGCGGCCATCCTGTTCTCGGCCACCTATCTTTATCGCTGGCTGGGGACCCGGGTCCTGATCGCCATCGAACGCCTGATGGGGATGCTGCTGGTCGCGCTGTCGGTGCAGATGCTGCTCGACGGGGTCGGGACCTACCTCGCCGGAACCTGATGCACCCCGGCGACGGCCCCGCGTCCATCGGCCGGCACCGCATCCCCGTGTCAGGGAACTGCCACATTTCCGGTCTACGCTGTTAAAGTGCTGTTAACCCTCCGGGTGGGTATGGCCCGGCGGGTTCCCCCATTTGCAACAGCTGTCGGCTGACGGACGCGCGTGTCCGGCCGGTAGCGTGCGTCCCGTCAATCCACGCAACCGATTTCCTTGCACGAGGCCTCGCCATGACCAAACGCACTCCTGTCCGGATGTCCCGACTCACCCTCGGCCTGCTGGCCGCGCTCGCGGCGGCACCGGTCTTCGCGCAGAGCACCACGGCCGGCGTCAGCGGCGAAGTGGTGTCCGCCACCGGCCAGCCTGTCGCAGGCGCCGAAGTCTCCATCGTCCACACCGAATCGGGCACCGTCAGCCGGGCCACCACCGACGCCGAAGGGCGTTTCGACGCCCGCGGCCTGCGCGTGGGCGGCCCCTACACGATCACCGTCAACAAGGCGGGCGAAGGGGCAGCCAGCGAGGAAAACCTGTATTTCGCGCTCGACCAGGTCGCCCAGGTCGAAGTCCAGCTCGTCAACGACGTGACCACCCTTGAGACCGTGACGGCCGTCGGCGTCCGCGGCTCCGACGTCTTCGACTCGATGAAGATGGGTACCGGCACCAACGTCGATCGCGAGCAGATCGAAGCCTTCGCCTCGATCCAGCGCAGCATCCAGGACTACGCCCGCCTCGACCCGCGCATCGCGCAGACGGACAAGGAGCGCGGCGAGATCTCGGCACTGGGCCAGAACACCCGCTTCAACTCGATCACCATCGACCGCGTGTCGACCAACGACAGCTTCGGCCTTGAGTCGAACAACCTGCCCACGATCAAGCAGCCGATCTCCATCGACGCGATCGAGGAGATCCAGGTCAACGTCGCCAACTACGACGTGACCCAGAAGGGCTACACCGGCGCCAACATCAACGCGGTCACCAAGTCGGGCACCAACAACTTCGACGGCTCGGTCTACTACGTCTACCGCGAGGCGGACTGGGTGGGCGAGGACGAGGACGGCAACCCGTTCACCGGCTTCGACGACGAGACCACCTACGGCATGACCCTGGGCGGCCCCATCGTCAAGGACAAGCTGTTCTTCTTCGCCTCGTACGAGAACTTCGAGCGCACCGCCCCGGGCGCCGAGTTCGGCCCGGCCGGCAGCGGCGCGACCAACGAGTACGAGGACTTCACCGTCGCCGACGTGCAGGCCGCGATCGCCGCAGCCGCGGCGCTGGGCTTCCCGGCCGGCAGCTCCAATCCGCCGGCCTCGCTCGGCACGGAGATCGAGGACAAGCTGGTCAAGCTGGACTGGAACATCAACGACTACCACCGCGCCAGCCTGCGCTACAACAAGACCGAGCAGAACGAGGCAGTGCTGCCGAACATCGACAACGACGAGTACTCGCTGTCGAGCCACTGGTACAACCAGGACAAGACGTTCGAGACGGTGGTCGGCCAGTTGTTCAGCGACTGGACGATGGACTTTTCCACCGAGGTCGCGGTGTCCCACCGTGACTACCACTCCGAGCCGATCGCGCTGTCGCGCCTGCCGCAGCTGCGCATCGACTACGGCGACACCGTCCTGTACATGGGCCGCGAGCAGTTCCGCCACGCCAACGTGCTCGACACCCAGACGCTCAACGCCTTCGCGGCCGCCAACTGGTACCTGGGCGACCACGAGCTGAAGTTCGGCGTCGACTACGACAAGAACGACATCTACAACCTGTTCGTCGAGTCGTCGCTGGGTGCCTACGGCTTCGACAACCCGGACGACTTCGCCGACGGCATCTACGAGGACTACGCCCTGCGCGTGGCCGCGCCGGGCCAGAACCCCGCCGCGGAGTTCACCCTCGAGAACCTCGGCCTGTTCGTGCAGGACACCTGGACGGTCAACGATGCGCTGACCCTGACCGCCGGCGTCCGCATCGACACGCCGATCATCGACGACAAGCCGCTGTTCAACGAGGACGCCAGCGAGTTCTTCGGCTTCCGCAACGACGCGACCGTCGACGGCAACGAGCTGATCCAGCCGCGCTTCGGCTTCAACTACACCTTCGATTCCGAGCTGCGCACGCAGCTGCGCGGCGGCTTCGGCCTGTTCCAGGGCGCGGCGGCCAACGTGTGGCTGTCCAACCCGTTCACCAACAACGGCCTGACCATCGACGTATACGGCTGCGGCTTCGGCTTCAGCACCCGCTGCAACCGCATCGACGACCTGCCGCCCTTCAGCGCCGACCCGGACAACCAGCCGTTCGTGGGTGACGCGCCGGCGGCGGACATCGACTTCCTGCACCCGGGCCTCAACCAGCCGTCGGTGTGGAAGGCGAACCTGGCCGTCGACCACGAACTGCCGTGGTGGGGCATGGTCGCCAGCGCCGAGGTGGTGCTCAGCCGCGTCAATACCGGCATCTACTACGAGCACCTGAACCTGGGCGCCCCGACCGGGGTGGCGCCGGACGGCCGCCTGCTGTTCTGGGAGACCACGGATGGCGGCGAGTACGACACCCGCGGCCAGGACTTCGAAGGTGGCGACCGCGCCAATGCCAACACGGCCTATCGCGAGGTGCTGCTGGCCCGCGAGACCGACAAGGGCCGCGGCGAGACCTTGACCGTCAGCCTGATGAAGCCGCTGGACGAAAGCTGGTTCTGGCAGCTGGCCTACACCTACACCAACGCGACCGAAGTCAGCCCGCTGACCTCCAGCCGCGCCATCTCCAACTGGAACGGCCGCTCGGTGTTCAACCCGAACGAGAACGTCGCCTCCAAGTCGAACTATCTGGTCAAGGACCGCTTCACCGCGGCCGTCAGCTACCGCCACTACTTCTTCGAGAACTACAAGACGGAAGTCTCGATGTTCTACGAAGGCCGCGAAGGCAAGCCGTACAGCTGGACCTTCGACAACGACGCGAACGGCGACGGCATCTTCGGCAACGACCTGGTCTTCGTTCCGACCAACCCGGGCGACGTGCAATGGGTCGGCGGCGCGGCGGACGCGGCGGCGTGGGCGAACTTCGTGTCCGAAAACCCCGGCCTTGCCCGCTTCCGTGGCGACGTCGCCACGCGCAACTCCGAGACCAACCCGTGGGTGAACACCTTCGACGTGCGGATCTCGCAGGAGCTGCCCGGCTTCTTCGGCGACAACAAGGCGGAGATCTGGCTGGACATCCTCAACATCGGCAACCTCATCAACGATGACTGGGGCCGGATCGAGGAGATCGGGTTCCCGCTGAACCGCGGCGTGGTCGAGTTCGCGGGCATCACCGACGACGGGCGTTACATCTACGACTTCACCCGCCCGGACACCTCCCGCCTGCGCGACACGACGGGCGAGTCCCGCTGGGCGTTGCAGGTGGGGTTCCGTTACAAGTTCTGACCGGCCGCACCGCCGCGAGGGACAGGAACGGCCGGGGCGACCCGGCCGTTTCCCTTTTGGGCCAGTGCGATACATTTGAGGCATGAAGAAGATGGAATCCGGCATGCAACAGGCGCAAGGCGCCGTCGACCGGGCGATGCCCACGGTGGACACCCACATCTACCCGCGCGGCGGGCTGGACGTGCTCTCCCGGCAGGAGGTCGCGCGCCTGCGCGACGCCTCGGCGGGCGGCCTGCACGACCTGCTGCGCCGCTGCGCGCTGGCGGTGCTGACCAGCGGTTCGGCGAGCGACGATCCGCGTGCCGCGCAGGAGCTCTACCCCGACTTCGACATCCAGGTCGAACAGCACGACCGTGGCCTGCGCCTGGTCCTGCGTAGCGCGCCGGCGATGGCGTTCGTGGACGGGCAGATCATCCGCGGTGTCGCCGAGCTGCTGTTCGCCGTGGTGCGCGACCTCGCGTACACGGCGATCGAGCTCGGGGACGAAGGCGGCAGCGACCTCGCGAGCAGCGCCGGCATCACCGAGGCCGTGTTCGGCCTGCTGCGCAACGCGCGACTGTTGCGCCCCGGCGACCCGAACCTCGTGGTGTGCTGGGGCGGCCATTCGATCAACCGCGAGGAGTACGGCTACACCAAGGAGGTCGGCTACCAGCTCGGCCTGCGCGGGCTCGACATCTGCACCGGGTGCGGCCCGGGCGCCATGAAGGGTCCGATGAAGGGCGCGACCATCGCCCATGCCAAGCAGCGCACGCGCAACACCCGCTACATCGGCATCACCGAGCCGGGGATCATCGCGGCCGAGTCGCCGAACCCCATCGTCGACCACCTGGTGATCATGCCGGACATCGAGAAGCGGCTCGAGGCGTTCGTGCGCGTCGGCCACGGGTTCGTCGTGTTCCCCGGCGGTGTCGGCACGGCGGAGGAGATCCTGTACCTGCTGGGCATCCTGCTGCGCGATGAGAACCGCGACCTGCCGTTCCCGCTGGTGTTCACTGGCCCGACCGCGTCGGCGCCGTACTTCGAGCAGATCGACCGCTTCATCCGGCTGACGCTGGGCGACGAGGCCGCCGGCCGGTACCGGATCGTGATCGACGATCCGGTTGCCGTCGCCCGGCACATGGCCGCGGGCATCGCGAAGGTGCGCGAGCACCGGATCGCGGTGCGCGACTCGTTCTTCTTCAACTGGGCGTTGCACGTGCCCCTGGCGTACCAGCAGCGCTTCGTGCCGATGCATGCCGCGATGGCGGCGCTGCAACTGCGGCATGGCCGGGCCCCGCACGACCTCGCCGCGGACCTGCGCTGCGCGTTCTCGGGGATAGTGGCGGGCAACGTCAAGGAAGAGGGCATGCGCCAGGTGGAACTGCACGGCCCCTACGACATCCACGGCGACCCGGACATGATGGAGTCGCTGGACGCGTTGCTGCGTGCGTTCGTCGAGCAGCGGCGCATGAAGATCGCGGGCCAGTACAAGCCCTGCTACCGGATCGCGGCCTGACGGTTACCAGCAGCGATCGGCGGACGTGCTGGTGGTCTTGTCCACCATGCCCGCCGGCGTGTTGTTGTTGTTGTTGTCGATGCGCAGCAGGTAGTTGCCGCAGCGGTCGCCGAGCTGGGCGTTCTTTGGCGTGGCCGTGATCAGCACGTCGGTGCCGTCGTTGGCCGAGACGCTGAACGTGTAGTTCGGGTGCGCTGCATTGAACCCCGCGGCGGTCGTGCCGCTGACCTGGTCGAGGGTGCCGTAGGTCGAATGGCTCGCGCGCCAGCGCTCCTGCCGCAACTGCAGGTCCGCCAACACGGCGATCGCCTCCGAGCGCCGACTCTTCGCGAGTTGCTCGCCGAACATCGGGAGCGCGATGGCCGCCAGGATCCCGATGACGACGATCGTGATCATCAGTTCGATGAGCGTGAATCCGGACTGGCGCTTCATGGCATACCCCCGTCAGTGGGCCGAATCCTACCATCGGCCACAGCCGGATCCGGCACCGTGACGGGGCGCACAGTCGGGACAGCGCCGGTCGGAAACGGGATGCCGTTCGTCGTCACCGGGTTGCGGCGGGCGCCATGGCTTGCTCAGATGCGAAGCCGACGACAACTGCATCGGATGAGAATGCGCGCCCAGGGCTTCACCCTCATCGAACTCATGGTCACGATTGCGGTGCTCGCCGTGCTGCTCGCCGTCGCCGTGCCGTCGTTCACTTCGTTCCGCCAGCGGACGATCCTCGAAGGTGCAGGCGAACAGCTTGCATCGGCGTGGAACGAGGCCCGGTTCGACGCGCTGCGCCGGGACGACCTGCTGAAGGTCAGCCTGGCCAACAACGCGGGGGACTTCTGCATGGGCGTCAGCACGACCTCCAATCCTGCCGACAGCACGCCCTGCGACTGTTTCGCTGCGCCGGGCACTGCCGGCTTCTGCAACGTCTCGGTCTTTCCCGGTGCCACCGGCGACTGGAACGGAGTCACCGCCGTGGGCGTCCCCACGCTGGGCGGCAACACCGGTGTCGCGGTAATCGATCCCAAGCGCGGCGGCATCACCGACAGCAGCGACTGGGGCGGCATCGCCCTGCAGGCGCCGGAGGGGAGCGAGGAATACCGTCTAAACTTCTATGTCGACACGCGCGGCCGGGCCGTGCTCTGCGAGCCGGCCGACGCGCCCGACAAGATGCCCCACTTCAACGGTCGCAGGTGCTCGCTGTGACCCGCCGCCGCAGCGCAGGTTTCAGCCTGATCGAGCTGATGGTCGCGCTCGTGGCCGGCATGGTCGTGCTGGGGGCGATGCTCGCGTTCACGGTCAGCAGCGTGCGCGCCAACTCCGACTACGTGATGGCGGCGCGCCTGACCCAGGAGCTGCGCACCATCAGCCAGTACATCAGCGAGGAACTGCGCCGCGCGGGTTATGACGAGGAGGCGATGGAGTATGTTGCGACGCCCTCCGCCACCGAATTTTCCGAGTTCGCTCCGTTGCTGGTCGATACCTCGGTCGCCGGCCGCCATTGCGTGGTGTACGCGTACGACCGCCAGCCGGGGACGGCCGGCCAGGTCGACCTGGCCAACCAGGAAGTCCGCGCCATCCGCCGCGCCACGGCGACCATCGGCGGCCAGGTCGTCGGCGTCATCGAGGCGGGCGAGAGCAGCGCGGCTGCCGCGCCGTCCTGCGATGGCGCAAGCCCGGACTATTCCAAGTACCCCGTGCCCTGCGCTGCCAGCGGCTGGTGCGCGCTCAGCGATCCGCGCACGGTGGACATCGAGTCGTTCGTCGTGGACGCCAGCGGACTGGTCGACAGCGACGGCGACGGCGCGGTGGACGACCCGGACTTGTCGAGCCACGGCCTTCAGGAGATCACCGCCACCGGTTACACGCCGATGCAGCTCCGCGAGATCAAGTTCGCCCTGACCGGCCACCTGCGCAGCGACGCCGCCACTTCGCGCACGGTGGCTTCCAACGTGAAGGTGCGTGCCAATTGCCTGCGCGCCCTCGTCGACGACTGCAACAAGGCCCCGGCACCATGACCATTCCGCGACCCCTTATGGGGCCAATTCGCCAGCGTGGCGTCAGCACGCTCGCCGTCACCCTGATCCTGCTGGTGATCATCACCGCGATGGTGCTGTTCTCCACCAGCGTCGGGTATTTCGAGCAACGCACGACCACCAACCAGAACCGGGCGCGCATGGCCGAACAGTCCGCCGAGTACGCGCTGTCGCTCGCGGGCGAATACCTCAAGGCCAACCGGGACCGCCTGATTTCCGACCAGGTGGCGGACGGCGGCTGGTTCGCGACCGGCACGGAGCACTGGGTTCCGTGCATGGCGACCCCGCCGGCTGGCCATCCGTGCCTGTCCGAAAGGGACCTGGCAAGGCGTGCCGACCTGTATTACTGGACCAGCGACGGAACGGCGACCGGGTCGCTGGAATTGCCGTACACCGCGGTCGTCCCGGCCGGGGCGCAGGTCGAGGATGGTGTCGGCGGTGCGGCGGACTTCGCCGCGGACACCACGGTGGGCGCTTTGCTTTGCCGCCTGGACACCACCGATCCCAACGACGTGCATTGCGAGCTGGACCCGGCCTCGGGCAACCGCATCGCCCTCACCCTGGTGGCGCAGGTGGCGTTGGCCGGCGAAGGCGCGGACGCGCAGGTGCGGGAGGCCTGGGCGACCTACAACAGCTTCGTGCCGAGCGCCGCTGTCCCGCTGGTGGCGAGCGGCTGGGTACAAGGCCTCGGCAACGCCCAGATCGTCGCGGCGCCCAACGCCGGCGGATACGGGTTGCCGGCCTCGATCTGGACGCCGAACGACGCGGACATCACCACCAACGGCAGCTTCGTGACCTGCCACGTGGGCGATTTCCTGAAGGGCACGAGCGAGGCGGCGCTGAAAACCACGTGCGCGACCACGGACGACTGCACCTGCGGCGGCGGCAGCAGCTCGCAGTTCCTGTCGGGCCACATGGGCGGCGGCGGGGCAGGCAGCATCACCCGCGAGGCCGAGGACATCATCGACAAGGATGCCGGGGTCGGCGCGTTGCCCGACATCCAGTTCTTCCCGGGGGGCGGCATGGACAAGGCCGCCGACCCGACCGATGACTCGCTGTTCGAATACACCTTCAACGTGGGCTACACGACCGCCGAGGCCGATGCTGCCGGCACGACCCTCGCCAATTGCGGCGAGACCGCGCTCGAAAACTGCGTGCAGTACGCGATGCTGGAAGAGTTCCAGGCGGAGGAGATCACGCAGGCCCAGTGCCTGACCCTCGACGCGAACTCCAGCGGCATCCTGTATGCCGGGGCAGGATGCACCGCGCTGCCCAGTGGCACCGCCGGCTCGCCGGCCGTGATCGGCAGCCCGGGGAACCCGGTCATCCTGGTCCTCAACCAGACCGACGCCGGCCAGTTGTCGCTCGGTACGGCGGGCGGCAACCTGGTCTTCTACGGGTTGCTCTTCGTCCACGACGACACCCCGAACACGACGTCGGGTGCCACCGAACTGGTCACCGGCCAGGGCGGGGTGAAGCTCTTCGGCGCGCTGGTAGTGGAGGGCAACGTCAAGATGTCGGGCGACCTGACGATCATCTACGACGACACTTCGACCAGTGGCGACACCCACAAGCTGCCTTCCAGCGCCAAGTTCGGCCGCGTCGCCGGCTCGTGGCTCGACTCAAGCACTGCGTTCTGAGGATCCGCGCATGAACCGACTTCCCAGCCATCCGCGCGGATTCAGCCTGATCGAGGTCCTCGTCTCGGTCGTGGTGATGAGCTTCGGCCTGCTCTCGTTGGCCGCCTTGCAGGGCGCGCTGTTCAAGGCCGGCGCGGAAACGCGCGCGCAGTCGGCAGCGCTCGCGCTGGCGACGGAGAAGATCGAGTTCTTCGAGGGGTACCGGGACCGCGCCGAGTTCCAGTCGTTCACCGACGGAAACGACGCGGCGGTGACGATCGACGGGGTCGACTACACGCGCTCCTGGACGATCGAGCGGTTCGCGTACCCGCAAGCGGGCGGCAGCTTCGCGGCCGTGGCCGACACCGGCGCCACGGCGGCGAACTACGTCTCCAACAACGAATTCAAGCGGATCCAGGTGGCGGTTGCGTGGACCGATGCCATGGGTTCGGCGCAGAAGGTGGAGCTGGAGGCCGCGATCGCGGCGCTGTCGCCCCAGGATTCGGCGAAGCTCGCCAAGGTGTCGAGCAGTGGTGGCCCGCGGGGCCCGGAGGTCATCATCGTCAACCCGGCCAGCGAGGAGGGCGTCATCCCGATCGCAGTCGGTGACGGCTCCGACACTGCCGCGACCAACCCGAAGCCCGAAGTGGCCGGCAAGAGCACGAGCCAGCGGGTCATCGAAACCCGGTTCGACGTGCTGACCTATGCCGCGCTCAACGACGCCCAGGCGTTGGCGCAGTCGCGCGTGGAAACCATCGTGGCGGGTTGCACCTGCGATTACGGCACCGCGCCGACAGGCGTGGTCGGCAAGCGGCCGACCTATTGGAACGGCCTGCGGTACGTCGTTCCCGAGGATTCGGAATCGCCGGCGCCGGCCGGCATCGCGACGGGCGTCGAGGTGCAGAGCAGCCATTGCACGGTCTGCTGCCGCGACCACCATGACCCGGTCGCTTCGGAAGGTGCGCGTTTCGACCCGCGCCTCGGCAACCACACCACGCATTCGCTGTATTCGGCCTCGACCGGCGAGCTCGCGCCGTCAACCGGCATCTACACGGAAGCGTGTCGCCTGATCCGGGTCGACGGCATCTTCCGCGTCGCCGCCGACATGTACAACGACTACATGAACCTGCTGGAGACGGACAACGGTGCCTCGACCACTGTGAGCGACTACGTGCCCACGCCGGCGGCGACCACCAATTACCAGAATTTCGTGCTCGCCTACCTCGGCAACCGGTTCGTCGGCGGCGGTTCGGGCACGTACAACACCGTCCCCCCACCGGGCGATGCCACCGTTGCCAGCCTCGAGGCGACGCATGCCATCAATGCCCCGGCAGCGGCCATCACCATCAAGCGCTTCGCCTCCAGCGCCGGCGAGTCCACGTTGCGGTGGTTGCACGACCGCGGCCTCTATATCGACTACCTCGAGGACGAGGCGATCCAGGCCATCAACGAGGCGAAGGCGGATTGCGACGGCGTGTCCGGCACCCCGACCTCCGCTGAACTCCGCACCTGCGTCCTCAAGGTATTGCCGTTCACCACGATCAACCTGACCGAGCTGGCGAACTGGTCACCGACGACGGGTGCGCAGATCGTGGTGGCCAACAACGACTTCCGTACCAGCCTGTCGTCCGACGTTCCGGTGCGCGGCAAGGTCGTGCCCGGCAGCCATCCCACGCCGAACACCGAGACCAATGCGATCGCCGCCATCCGCAAGTCGAATTCGGGTGTGGCGGTCATGCGGGGCGCGATCGACGAAGACGACAAGACGACGCTCACGGACGCGCAGCCGTTCAAGCCGGACAGTTCGTGGAGCGACTCGGATGGCAGTGCGGGATCAGGCGGCTCGTTCCAGATCGCGCTCGATCCGTATGTGTTCACCAACGTCAACCCGACTTTCAGCGTCAGCCCGACGGCGACCTGCAACCCGGCGACCAGCGGCACCACCCAACCGAACCCGTTCACCTGCACCACGCAGTTCGCGGGCGACCCGATGTCCGTCAAGATCGCGAATTACAACTACCAGATCAACCAGACGAGCACGGCTTCACTGACCTGCTACGACAGCACGGGAGCCAACGGCAAGGTCTACCCGGGCAGTTCGTACACGACCAAGGTCTGCCGCAATTTCGCCGTCACGGGCGCGAGCGGTGCGACCAGCCTGACGGTCGAGAACGAGGGGTCGGTGACGGAGACCACGACGATGGGCTTCCCATCCGTCGCAAGCGGCGCATTGATCAACGTCCAGTTCGGAGCGGCCGCGGACACGCCCCAGCCGGTCGTCTGCAAGTACCAGGGGCAAGGAAACAGCCTGAACAATTACACGATCACCGTCGAGGATTGCCCCTAGGCGCGCCGGGTCAGGGCAGCGCGTCGATGCATCCGCGCGCTGCCTTCCGGGTGGGCTCGCCGGCGCGGAGCCGGCCGGTGTTGGCAAGCACGAGGGTGACGGCCGCACCGGTGCCGCGGCGGTCGCACAGGGTGAAGGTGACGTTCGATCCCGCGTTGCCGCCGTTGGGCTGGACGACCAGCCGGCGGCGGCCCGTCGTGGTGCGCAGGCGGACGCTCTCGTGCAGGGGGCCAGTGGCTTTCACGAGGGTTTCCGCTGGCGCGCGGCGCCGGTTTCCGTCGATGTCCGCGAACGCGATCCACCCTCCGGACCAGTCGAAGGAGTCGAGGCAGGCGGTGCCGTTGGACGGGCACAGCACCACTTCCGTGCCCGTCGTCGCCGCGTGCCCGATCGCGGTCGTCAGCGACGCGAGCAGCGTGGCCCGGGCGGCCGAAGCCCGCGAGCTGGCCAATGCGTCGGTCACGATGGGGACGGCAACGCCCAGCAGGATGCTGGCGACCCCCAGGCAGATGACGGCCTCGATCAGGGTGAATCCACGCTGGCGTCCGTTCATGTCCTGCTCCTTTGTTGGAGGCACAGGGTCTGCTGCTGGCGTTTTCGTGGAAATCGGGGGGTTCCGCGTGCCCGCGTCGGAAGCTTTCGTATTGCATGGCCCCGTGCCGCTCGGCACAATGGCGCCCCCGCCCGAATAGCTCAGCTGGTTAGAGCACTTGACTGTTAATCAGGGGGTCGTTGGTTCGAGTCCAACTTCGGGCGCCATGTTCAGGAAAGGGCTTGCGGACAACCTCCGCAGGCCCTTTTCGTTCATGCGGGACCGCTAAACTGGCAGGTCGCATGAATGCCGCCGCCCGCCATCCCACCGACAGCCCCGCGGGTTTCCGCCTGGAATCCCCCTACAGCCCCGCGGGCGACCAGCCCCAGGCCATCGCGCGCCTGGCCGCCGGGTTCAAGGCCGGCCTCGCCCACCAGACGCTGCTCGGCGTCACCGGCTCGGGCAAGACCTACACGATCGCCAACGTCATCCAGGACGTGCAGAAGCCGACCCTGGTGATGGCGCCGAACAAGACGCTGGCGGCGCAGCTCTACGGCGAGTTCAAGTCGTTCTTCCCGGACAACGCGGTCGAATACTTCGTCAGCTACTACGACTACTACCAGCCCGAGGCGTACATCCCGTCGTCGGATACGTTCATCGACAAGGACAGCTCGATCAACGAGCACATCGAGCAGATGCGGCTGTCCGCGACCAAGGCGTTGCTCGAGCGCCGCGACACGATCATCGTCTGCACCGTCTCGGCCATCTACGGCCTCGGCGACCCGGGCGAATACCACAAGATGGTGCTGCACATGGTCCGCGGCGAACGCATCGACCAGCGCGAGCTGATCCGCCGCCTCACCGAGATGCAATACACCCGCAACGAGATGGACCTGCGCCGCGGCACCTACCGCGTGCGCGGCGAGACCATCGACGTGCATCCGGCCGAGAGCGAGGCGGAGGCGGTGCGGCTCGAACTGTTCGACGGCGAGATCGAGTCGATCGCCACCTTCGATCCGTTGACCGGCGAAGTGCTGCGCAAGTTGCCGCGCTACACGATCTATCCCAAGTCGCACTACGTCACCACGCGGCGCACGATCCTCGACGCCGTGAAGACGATCAAGGACGAGCTGAAGGAGCGCCTCGAGGTCCTGTACGCGCAGAACAAGCTGGTCGAGGCCCAGCGCCTGCAGCAGCGCACCACCTTCGACCTGGAGATGATGGCCGAGGTCGGCTACTGCAACGGCATCGAGAACTACAGCAGGCATCTCACGGGCCACATGCCGGGCGAGCCGCCGCCCTGCCTGTTCGACTACCTGCCGCCCGACGCGCTGCTGGTGGTCGACGAGTCGCACGTGACCGTTCCGCAGGTCGGCGCGATGTACAAGGGCGACCGCTCGCGCAAGGAGACGCTGGTCGAGTTCGGCTTCCGGCTGCCTTCGGCGCTCGACAACCGGCCCTTGAAGTTCGAGGAGTGGGAAGGGCGCTCGCCCCGCGCGATCTTCACCTCCGCGACGCCGGGGCCCTGGGAACTGAACAAGTCAGGCGACGAGGTGGTGGAGCTCGTGGTGCGCCCGACCGGGTTGATCGACCCGCCGGTGGAGGTCCGACCGGTCGCCACCCAGGTGGACGACCTGATGGGCGAGATCACCGAGCGCGTGGCGATGGGCGACCGCGTGCTGGTCACCACGCTCACCAAGCGCATGGCGGAGAACCTGACCGAGTACCTGTCCGAGCACGACGTGCGCGTGCGCTACCTGCACTCGGACATCGAAACCGTCGAGCGCGTGGAGATCATCCGGGACCTGCGCCTGGGCAAGTTCGACGTGCTGGTCGGCATCAACCTGCTGCGCGAAGGCCTGGACATGCCCGAGGTGTCGCTGGTCGCGATCCTCGACGCCGACAAGGAGGGCTTCCTGCGCTCCGCGGGTTCGCTGATCCAGACCATCGGGCGCGCTGCGCGCAACCTGCGCGGCAAGGCGATCCTGTATGCCGACCGGATGACCAAGTCCATGGAGAAGGCGATCGCCGAGACCGACCGCCGCCGCGAGAAGCAGGTCGAGTACAACCTGGAGCACGGCATCACCCCGCAGTCGGTGGCGCGCGCGATCATGGACGTCATGGAGGGCGCGCGGGCCGACGGCGGCATGGTCAAGGCCGGCAAGGGCAGGGGACGGAAAGTGGCCGACGAGGCCGAGACTTACGCCGCGCTGCCACCCGCCAAGCTGGCCGCGAAGCTGGTGGCGCTGGAGGAACAGATGTACCGCCACGCCCGCGACCTGGAGTTCGAGGACGCCGCCCGCGTCAGGGACCAGATCCACAAGCTGAAGGAAGCCAGCCTGGGTGCCTGACCGTTGACCTTCCGGTAACCACCCGGAGCCCACGCTGCCCGTCCACCAAGCGGAGGCATCGAAATGGGCTTTTTCGACTTCATGAAGGACGCTGGCGACAAGATCCTGGGGCGCGACGGCGACAAGCCCGACGACGTCACCAAGCCGTTGAGCACCCACCTGCGCGAGAACGGCATCGACCCGTCCGGCATTGACTTCAAGTTCCAGGGCGGCGGCACGGTAGTCCTGTCGGGGACCGTGAAGAGCCAGGACGACCGCGAGAAGGCGGTCCTGGTGGTGGGCAATGTCCACGGCGTCGAACGCGTCGAGGATCGCCTGCGCGTGGCGCGGGCAGATGCCGATTTCAGCCGCGTCAGTGGTGGGGCGGACACCGCGGCCGGCCGGCCGGGTGCGAGCCAGACCGTGGGCCATGCGTCGGCGGGAAGCGGCAATGGCGACTGGACGTCGAAGACCTACACGGTGAAGTCCGGCGACACGCTTTCCGGCATCGCCAAGGACCAGTACGGTGACGCCAGCAAGTACCAGCGGATCTTCGAGGCGAACCAGCCGATGCTGAAGGATCCGGACCGGATCTATCCGGGCCAGGTCCTGCGGATCCCGCAAGCCTGACCGGTTGTTGTCTGGGCCCGGCGGCGTCCGGTAGACTGCGCGGCTCCCGCGGGCACGCCCGCGGCGAGGGCGGTTAGCTCAGCGGTAGAGCACTACCTTGACATGGTAGGGGTCACAGGTTCGATCCCTGTACCGCCCACCAATTCGGCGGAATCGACGGCGTGGCCCCCAGGGCCCCGCCGTTTTTCGTGATAGCGTATCCGCCCCATCCCCAGTCGGGATGAGCAGCCCAGGTGGCCCGCGCCAACCCGCCGGCCGAGCGTGCGACATGGACACTACCGACGCCCACTGCTGACCACTCCGCGAGGCTTCCCAAGGGCGTCCTCGTGGCGCCCTTTTTCGTGATCCGAACCCACCATCCATGATCGCCATCACGCTCCCCGACGGCTCCCGCCGCGAGTTCGACCATCCCGTTTCCGTCGCCGACATCGCCGCGTCCATCGGCCCCGGCCTGGCCAAGGCCGCGCTCGCGGGCAAGGTCGACGGGCGGCTGGTCGACACCAGCCATGTCATCGAGAACGATGTCTCGCTCGAGATCGTCACCGACAAGCATCCCGACGCGCTCGACGTGCTGCGCCACTCCACGGCGCACCTGCTCGCGCAGGCCGTGCAGCGCCTGCATCCCGGCGCGCAGGTCACCATCGGCCCGGTGATCGACAACGGTTTCTATTACGACTTCGCGTACGAGCGCCCGTTCACGCCCGACGACCTGCCGGCGATCGAGGCGGAGATGGAGAAGATCGTCAAGGAAGCGCACCCGGTGTCGCGCAGCGTCAAGTCGCGCGACGACGCGACGAAGTTCTTCCGCGACATGGGCGAGGAGTACAAGGCGCAGATCATCGAGTCGATCCCCGCCGGCGAGGACCTTTCGCTCTACTCGCAGGGCGAGTTCACCGACCTGTGCCGCGGGCCGCATGTCCCGTCGACCGACAAGCTGCGCGGCTTCAAGCTGATGAAGGTCGCCGGCGCGTACTGGCGCGGCGACCACCACAACCAGATGCTCAGCCGCATCTACGGCACCGCGTGGTTGAACGACAAGGACCTCAGGGCGTACCTCACGCAACTCGAGGAAGCCGAGAAACGCGACCACCGCCGGATCGCGAAGCAGCAGGACCTGTTCCACCTGCAGGAGGAGGCGCCGGGCCTGGTGTTCTGGCATCCCAAGGGCTGGGCGATCTGGCAGGCCGTCGAGCAGCACATGCGCAAGGTCTATCGCGACAGCGGCTACCAGGAAGTGCGCTGCCCGCAGATCCTGGACGTGGAGCTCTGGAAGAAGTCCGGCCATTGGGACAACTACAAGGAGAACATGTTCTTCACCGAGTCGGAGAAGCGCACCTATGCGCTCAAGCCGATGAACTGCCCGGGCCACGTGCAGGTGTTCAACTCGGGCCTGCACAGCTATCGCGACCTGCCGATTCGCTATGGCGAGTTCGGCGCCTGCCACCGCAACGAGCCGTCCGGCGCGCTGCACGGCATCCTGCGCGTGCGCGGCTTCACCCAGGACGACGGCCACGTGTTCTGCACCGAAGACCAGGTCGAGGCCGAGGTCACGGACTTCCACCAGCAGGCGATGCAGGTCTACGCCGACTTCGGCTTCACCGATGTCCAGCTCAAGCTGGCCCTGCGGCCGGACCCGCGGCTGGGTGACGACGCGACTTGGGACAAGGCGGAGGACGCCCTGCGTTCAGCCTTGCGCAAGGCCGGCGTGGAATGGGAGGAGCTGCCGGGCGAAGGCGCCTTCTACGGCCCGAAGATCGAGTACCACCTCAAGGATGCGATCGGCCGGACCTGGCAGCTCGGGACCATGCAGGTCGACTTCATGATGCCGGGCCGGCTGGGCGCCGAATACGTGGACGAGCACAGCCAGCGCCGCCATCCGGTAATGCTCCACCGGGCCATCGTGGGTTCCATGGAGCGCTTCATCGGCATCCTGGTCGAGCACCACGCCGGGCACTTCCCGCCCTGGCTGGCCCCGGTCCAGGCGGTGGTCATGAACATCACCGATGCCCAGGCAGACTGGGCTGCTGAAGTCAGAAAAACCCTTGTGAATCAAGGATTCAGGGTGGAATCCGATTTGCGGAACGAGAAGATCGGCTATAAGATCCGCGAGCATACGCTGCAGCGCGTGCCGTTCCTGCTGGTGGTCGGAGACCGCGAGAAGGAGCAGCACGCCGTTGCGGTGCGCACGCGCTCCGGTGAAGATTTGAAGGCCATGCCGGTCGAGGCCTTCGCCGAGTTGCTGCGCAAGCAGTCCCATCCCGGCGCCTGAGCGCCGGCAAAGAACACCCGCTGGAGAGTCGCCAATCAATACCGATAAGCAGAACCGTCGCAACCAGGACATCCGCGTGCCGCGCGTACGCGTGATCGGCAGCGACGGCGAAATGGTGGGCGTGATGGAGCGCGATGACGCGCTCCGCATGGCCGCCGAAGAAGGACTGGACCTCGTCGAGATCCAGCCCAACGCGGATCCGCCGGTCTGCCGGGTCATGGACTTCGGCAAGTTCAAGTTCGAGGCCCAGAAGAAGGCCGCGGCGGCGCGCAAGAAGACCAAGCAGGTCGAGATCAAGGAAGTGAAGTTCCGCCCCGTGACCGACGAGGGCGACTACCAGATCAAGCTGCGCAAGATGCGCGGCTTCCT
>DASTUL010000045.1:0-6087 GCA_035759645.1 Lysobacteraceae bacterium
GCGCTGCGAGTACGGCCGCACGATCAGGTCGCGCAGGTCGTTGCTCGGCTGGCGCTCCAGGAAGCCGTTGTCCAGCATCCAGTAGTCGTTGTACATCTTCGACAGGTACTTGTTGCCGGTGTCGCAGACCAGCGTCAGCACGCGCTTGGGCGTGGTCTGTTCGCGGCAGTACTTCAGGGCCGCGGCCAGCAGGGTGCCCGTCGACGAGCCGCCCAGGATGCCCTCCTTCTCCAGCAGTTCGCGCCCGGTGAGGAAGCTCTCCTTGTCGCTGATCGCGTAGGCCTTCTTCACCCGCGAGAAGTCGGAGATCGACGGCAGGAAATCCTCGCCGATGCCCTCGACCATCCAGCTGGCCGACTTGTCCGACAGCGTGCCCTCGTTGATGTACTCCGCGAGGATCGAGCCGACCGGATCGGCCAGCACCAGCTCGGTGTGCGGGGAGTGCTCGGCGAAGCAGCGCGAGAGCCCGGTCATCGTGCCGGACGATCCGCAGCCGAACACCAGCGCATCGAGCCCGCCGACCGTCGCCATCTGGCGCAGGATTTCCGGCCCCGTGCCGTGCTCGTGCGCGGCCGGGTTGTCGGGGTTGCCAAACTGGTTGACGAAGTACGCGCCCGGGGTCTCGCGCGCGATCCGCGCGGCCATGTCCTGGTAGTAGTCCGGGTGCCCCTTGGCGACATCCGAACGGGTGAGCACGACCTCCGCGCCCATCGCCTTGAGGTTGAAGATCTTTTCCCGGCTCATCTTGTCCGGGACGACCAGCACCAGCCGGTACCCCTTCTGTCGCGCGACCAGCGCCAGGCCGATGCCGGTGTTGCCCGCGGTGCCTTCCACCAGCGTGTCGCCGGGCTTGATGTCGCCGCGGCGCTCGGCGGCCGCGATCATGCTGATGCCGATCCGGTCCTTGACCGAGCCGCCGGGGTTCTGGCTTTCGAGCTTGAGGTAGAGCTCGCAAGGGCCGGTGTCCAGCCGCTGCGCCTTCACGATCGGAGTGTCGCCGATCAGCTCGAGGACGGACTGGTGGACGATCGGGTCGGCTGACGGGTCGGCCATCTTGATGTCGCGCTCCGGTGCCGTCTGCGCGGCGAAGCGCCGATTATCGATGCAACGCGCGCCTGTTGCACGGGCGGTTGCCGTGCGGTGTGCACGGGCGGCGCCGGCCGACGAGGAAGGCCGGCGCCGCCCATGCAAGGCGGTCCGCTAGTGGTGCATGCGGTCGTACATGCGCGTGAGCCGGTCCTTCGCGGCCAGCTTCTCGCGCTTCATCTGGGACAGGGTCGTGTCGTCGACGGGGAGCACGCCGAGCTCGGCATCGAGCACCTGCTTGTCGAGTTCCTTGTGGCGGTGGTAGAGCTGCCGGAACTCGGTGTTGGCCTTCATCAATGCCTCGAGTTCCACCTGCGGTTGCCCTTCGAACATGGAGACCTCCTGCGGACGTACGTGGCCCTGCCCGGTGCGGGCCGGCCGTGGGGACGCTTGCGCATGCGAAAACGCCCCGGCCTGCGCGGCACGGGGCGTCGGATGCGACTTTTGGGGAACTGCCGGACCGGTCCACGCACTCCGGGGGCCGGCACGGAATCCGCTTCCGGCGGCGCCCTCCTGGAGTGCTGGCGCTTGCGACATCGGCCTGGCTCGCCAGGCGGCGAACAGGACCGCCCGGATGATTGACCCTACTCCTCCCCCGGGTGTCCGGCAAGGCGATCCGGGCCACTTCCGGACGCTTCCGACAGGGGGCGATCAGGCGGGGTCGGCCTCTTCCTCCGCGGCCTCCGCAGCGGCCTCGGCTTCAGCCGCCTGCCGCAGCAATTCAGCTTCCTGGCGGGCCAGTTCCGCTTCGAGTTCGCGGGCTTCACGCAGGCGATCGGCCTGGTCTCCCCCGACCTCCAGGATCACCTCCTCGGCGGCGATGCGTGCCGCGGTGGCTTCCGCGGCGGCTGCGCGCAGGCGGGCGGCCTCCTCGGCCCGGACCTGGGCTTCCAGGCGAAGCCGCGCCGCTTCCTGCCGCGCCTCCTCGGCCTCGCGGCGGCTGGCCTCGACCATCAACTGGCTGTGCTCGAGTTCCAGCGCCATCGCCTCGGCGCGCATCGCTTCGCCACGCGCCGCGATCTCGGCGGCCTGCACCCTGACGTTGGCGACGTAACGGGCGTCGTCCCGGTCGCCCCGGTCGGCGGCGAGCAAGGCGTCGAGCGCCTGGCGCGCCCGCAGGCGCTCGTAGGCCGCGTGGCCCTGCAGGCGCGGATCGGCATCCAGCAAGGCCAGCCGCTGGGCGAGCCCGCCGGCGCTGTCGGCGTCGCCCATCGGCGGCAGCGCCGGCAACGGTGCCGAGACCCCGGCGCCGCCGTCCAGCCCGAGGCGTGCACTCAAGTCGGCGATCGCGGCCAGGCGTTCGGCCAGCAGGCTTTCGGCGGCGCTGGCGCGGCTGAGCGCACGGGCCAGGTCCGCGGTCGCGGCGGCGGCATGCGCGAGCTTGCGTGCCTCGTCGTCCTCCCCCGCGGACATCGCGGCCTGCGCGCGGACCAGCGCATCGCGCGCCAGGTCGATCTCGCGCGCGGCGTGCTGGTCGGCATCGGCCGCTTCCGCGGCGACCACCGCCGCAAGCGCCGCGTCGATCTCGGCCGTCGGTGGCGGCAACGTCGCGCATCCTGCGAGCATCGTGACGAGGAGCACGAAGTACGGCATAGGCGCGGCCACCAGCCGCATCACATGCCGGTTGCGGGGGAATCGTGCGAAGCTTGCGTCCATGGTTGGTCGGTGCCGTGTCGACGGTTTGCGGCCATTGTGCCAGCCCATCCCGGGGGGAAACGAATGGACATTGGCTACTTCCTGAAGCTGATGGTCGACAAGAACGCGTCGGACATGTTCCTGACCACGGGGGCGCCGGTCCACGTGAAGGTCGAGGGCAAGCTCCACCCCCTGGGCAGCACCGGGCTGCCGGACGGCATGGTCAAGAAGATCGCGTACTCGCTGATGGACGAGGGCCAGGTGCCGATCTTCGAGCGCGACCTGGAACTGAACACCGCGATCGCCCTGCCCGACGCCGGCCGCTTCCGCGTGAACGTGTTCAAGCAGCGCGGCGAGGTGGCCATGGTCATCCGCTCGATCAAGGCGACCATCCCCTCGATCGAGGAACTGCAACTGCCGCAGGTGCTCAAGAACATCATCATGGCGCCGCGCGGGCTGGTCCTGATCGTGGGCAGCACCGGGTCGGGCAAGTCGACGACCCTGGCGTCGATGATCGACCACCGCAACAGCAACGCGACCGGCCACATCCTCACCATCGAGGACCCGATCGAGTTCCTGCACACGCACAAGAAGTCGCTGGTGAACCAGCGCGAGGTGGGCATGGACACGCATGCCTTCCACAACGCGCTCAAGAACGCGATGCGCGAGGCCCCGGACGTCATCCTGATCGGCGAGATCCTGGACGCCACCACCATGGAGGCGGCCATCTCCTTCGCCGAGACCGGCCACCTGTGCCTGGCGACGCTGCACTCCAACAACGCCGACCAGACGCTCGAGCGCATCCTCAACTTCTTCCCGGAAGCCGCGCACAAGAACGTGCTGATGAACCTGTCGCTCAACCTGCGCGCGGTGGTGTCGCAGCGCCTGGTGGTCGGCGTGGACGGGCGCCGCATGCCGGCGACCGAGGTCCTGATCAACACCCCGCACGTGCGCGACCTGATGCGCCGCGGCCAGGTGCACGAGATCAAGAAGGCGATGGAGGATTCGCTGGAGGAAGGCATGGAAACCTTCGACCAGTGCCTGTTCCGGCTGCACAAGGACGGCAAGATCGAGATGGAGGCGGCACTGAACGCCGCCGACTCGCGCGACGGCCTGGCGTTGAAGTTCAGGCTGTCGGAAGGCAGCAGTGGCGAACACGACCCGTACGCCGACGTGTTCGGCGCTGACGAAACGGTGTAACAGCTCCTACGCAGGTGCGGGCGCGTCCGGTTGGGCTTCGGGCCTGGCGTCGGCGAACTCCGGCAACGCCAGGCAGGCCGCCTCGATGCGCGCCAGGGTCGGGTACGGCGACAGGTCGAGCGAGAACCGGCGCGCGTTGTACAGCTGCGGGATCAGGCAACAGTCGGCGATGGTCGGCGCTTCGCCTTCGCAGAATTCCCCGGTGGCCGGATGGTCGTGCAGCATCGCCTCGCAGGCCGCGAGCCCTTCCCGCAGCCAGTGGCGCACCCATTCCTCGCGCTCGGGCTGGGGCACGCCCCAGGTCTGCTCGAAGTACTGCAGCACGCGCAGGTTGTTGAGTGGATGGATGTCGCAGGCGACGGCCTGTGCCAGCGCGCGCACGCGCTGCCGGGCACGCGCCGAACTCGGCAGCAGCATCGGTGCCGGCCAGGTCTCGTCGAGGTATTCCAGGATCGCCAGCGACTGGCGCAGCGTGCGGTTGCCGTGCTGCAGCACCGGCACCAGGCCCTGCGGGTTCGCTTCGCGGAATTCCGCGCAGTGTTGCTCGCCGCCGTCACGCAACAGGTGGACCGGCACCGTCTCGAACGGCAGCCCCTTGAGGTTGAGGCCGATACGCACCCGGTAGGCGGCGCTCGAGCGCCAGTAGGAGTACAGGCGTAGCCGGTCGTTCAAGCGTCGTTCCCCTGCGGCGTCCATCCGCGAGACACGTTGCCTACGATAGACCCGGCATGGTGGCGGGGGAAGACCGCCCGTCGCTGGCAGGCTCCGCTCAGGGCGCTGCCTGGCGCTCGATGCGCTGGTCGATGGCGCCGAAGATGCTGTTGCCGTCGGCATCCAGCATCTCGATGCGCACGCTGTCGCCGAAGGACATGAAGGGCGTGGACGGCTTGCCGTCGCGCAGGGCCTCCACCGTGCGGCGCTCGGCGAAGCACGAGGCGCCCTTGCTGGTGTCCTGGTTGGCGATCGTGCCCGAGCCGACGATGGTGCCGGCCGACAGCGGCCGCGTCTTCGCGACGTGCGCCACGAGCTGGGCGAAGTCGAACTGCATGTCGACACCGGCCTCCGGGGCGCCGAACCAGTCGCCGTTGACGTGGGTCAGCAGCGGGCGATGGACCTTGTTGTCCCGCCAGGCGTCGCCGAGCTCGTCCGGTGTCACGAACACCGGGGACAGCGCCGAGCGCGGCTTGGACTGCAGGAAGCCGAAGCCCTTGGCGAGCTCGCCCGGGATGAGGTTGCGCAGCGACACATCGTTGACCAGGCCGATCAACTGGATGTGGCCCGCGGCCTGTTCCGGCGTCGCCGCCATCGGCACGTCGTCGGTGACCACCACGATCTCGGCCTCCAGGTCGATCCCGTAGGCCTCGTCGACCACGCGCACCGGATCGCGCGGGCCGAGGAAGCCGGCGCTGGTCGCCTGGTACATCAACGGGTCGGTGTAGAAGCTCTCGGGCACCTCGGCACCGCGCGCACGGCGCACCCGTGCGACGTGCGGGAGGTACGCGCTGCCGTCGACGAACTCGTAGGCGCGCGGCAACGGCGCCGCGAGCTTCGCGACATCCAGGTCGAACGCGCCGTCGGCGCTGCCGTCGTTCAGCGCGTCGTACAGCGCGTTGAGCCGCGGGGCGACGTTGGACCAGTCTTCCAGCGCGCGCTGCAGGGTCGGTGCGATGCCAGTGGCCTGTACCGCGCGCGCGAGGTCGCGCGACACGACGACCAGGGTGCCGTCGCGACCGCCTTCCTTGAGGCTTCCGAGCTTCATCGTGTTTCCGTGGAACGTGGGGACCGTGCATTGTAGCGCCGGCCTGCGAAGCGGCCGGTCATGCGCCGGGCAGTTCCTGGGTGCGCGCCGCGTCCCAACCCTCCCACGGATCACGCGTCAGCCGCGATGCCCTGCGCAGCGCGCCTGCGAGGTCGTAGTGGTCGCCCGACTTCGCGCGGCCGAGTTCCTCCCAGCGCACCGGCATCGCCACGCCGGCGCCCGGCCGCGCCCGCAGCGACCAGCTCGCGACCGACGTCGCGCCGCGCCCGTTGCGCAGCCAGTCGATGAACAACCGGCCCTTGCGCAGCTCCTTCGATGCGGTGGCGACATAGCGCTTCGGGGCGATGGTCGCCATCGTCCGCGCCACCGCTTCGCAGAATCCCTTGGCGGTGTCCCAGTCGTGCACC
>DASTUL010000046.1:0-12699 GCA_035759645.1 Lysobacteraceae bacterium
ATCCCGGAAGGTCGGGTCGACGACATCCTGCGTCCGGAGAGCCTGCTCTCCACCGAGGGCAACCCGCTGCTGGAGAACGGCTTCGTCACCACCAGCATGGACGTGCTGTGGAACTGGGCGCGCACCGGTTCGATGTGGCCGATGACGTTCGGCCTGGCCTGCTGCGCGGTCGAGATGATGCACGCCGGCGCGGCGCGCCTTGACCTGGACCGCTACGGCGTCGTGTTCCGCCCGTCGCCGCGCCAGTCCGACGTGATGATCGTCGCCGGCACGCTGGTCAACAAGATGGCGCCGGCCCTGCGCAAGGTCTACGACCAGATGCCCGACCCGAAGTGGGTCATCTCGATGGGCAGCTGCGCCAACGGCGGCGGCTACTACCACTATTCGTACGCGGTCGTGCGCGGTTGCGACCGGATCGTGCCGGTGGACATCTACGTGCCCGGCTGCCCCCCGACCGCCGAGGCGCTGGTCTACGGCATCCTGCAGTTGCAGAAGAAGATCCGCCGCACGGCGCAGAACCCCTTCGCGCGCAGCGACGACGCGACCACGCGGGACGCCACGGCATGAGTGGCGCCGGTGGGTTCGTCGAGCGCCTGCGCGCGCGCTTCCCGGACGCGACCGTCGGCGTGGCCGCGCCGAGGGGCGAAGTGCTGATGGAAGTGCCGGCCGCGGCCTGGCGCGCCACGTGTGTCGCATTGCGTGACGAGTTCGGCTTCGAGCAGGCGATGGACCTGTCCGGCGTCGACTATCTCGGGTATGGAAGCGACGAATGGGACACCGACGTCTCGTCGGAAGGGTTCTCGCGCGGCGTGGAGGGGCGGGGCCCCGGGCGCTTCGCGTTCGGCCAGGTGACCAGCGACCTGGCGGCGACGCCGCAGCGCCGCTTCGCCGTGGTGCTGCAGCTATTGTCCATTCGCCACAACCTGCGCGTGTCCGTGAAGTGTTACGCGGCGGACGATGCGCTTCCGATCGTCGATTCGCTGGTGGACGCCTGGCCCGGCCTGAACTGGTTCGAGCGAGAGGCATTCGACATGTTCGGCATCATCTTCGACGGCCATCCGGACCTGCGCCGGATCCTGACCGACTACGGTTTCGTCGGGCATCCGTTCCGCAAGGACTTCCCGCTGATCGGCAACGTCGAGGTGCGCTACGACGCCGAGAAGGAGCGGGTGATCTACGAGCCGGTGACCTCGGTCGAGCCACGCGTGCTGGTGCCGCGGGTGATCCGCGACGACGCGCGCTTCGCGACCGCGCGGGGCGAGGACACGGACTTCCGGCGCGACGACCGCGGGCACACCGCCCTTCGATCGATCCCGACCTCCAGCCCCGACATCGGGATGCCCACCGCCGAACCCGGCGGGGAGGCGGCGCGATGAGCACGCAGGTGCCTCCCGCAGCGGAGCGCATGCCGCTGGTGAACGCCGACGGCCTGCCGGGCGGCGTTGCCGGCCCTGCGGAGATCCGCAACTACACGTTGAACTTCGGCCCGCAGCATCCGGCCGCGCACGGCGTGCTGCG
Source organism: Lysobacteraceae bacterium (assembly GCA_035759645.1). Taxonomy (GTDB): domain Bacteria; phylum Pseudomonadota; class Gammaproteobacteria; order Xanthomonadales; family Xanthomonadaceae; genus CAMPJU01. Next base: position 1,519 of record DASTUL010000046.1, read on the forward strand.
CCTGATCCTGGAAATGGACGGCGAGACGGTGCAACGCGCCGACCCGCACATCGGGCTGCTCCACCGAGGCACGGAGAAGCTGGCCGAGTCCAAGCCGTTCAACCAGTCCATCGGCTACATGGACCGGCTCGACTACGTGTCGATGATGTGCAACGAGCACGCGTACGTGCTGGCGATCGAGACCCTGATGGGGATCGAGGCGCCGGAGCGCGCGCAATGGATCCGCACCTTGATGGACGAGGTCACGCGCATCCTCAACCACCTGATGTGGGTGGGCTCGAGCGGGCTGGACCTCGGCGCGATGGCGGTGTTCCTGTACGCGTTCCGCGAACGCGAGGAACTGATGGACGTGTACGAGGCGGTCAGCGGTGCGCGCATGCATGCCACGTACTACCGCCCGGGCGGCGTCTACCGCGACCTGCCGGACCAAATGCCCCGGTACCGGGAGTCGCCGTGGCGCAAGGGCAGGGGCCTCAAGCGCTTCAATGCGTGGCGCGAGGGTTCCGTGCTCGATTACATCGAGGCGTTCGCCACCGACTTCCCGAAGCGCGTCGACGAGTACGAGACGTTGCTGACGGACAACCGCATCTGGAAGCAGCGCACCGTCGGCATCGGCGTGGTGCCGCCGGAGCAGGCGCTTGCCTGGGGCATGAGCGGCCCGATGCTGCGCGGGTCCGGGGTCGAGTGGGACATCCGCAAGAAGCAGCCGTACGCGCGCTACGACGCGGTGGACTTCGACATCCCGGTCGGCGTCAACGGCGACTGCTACGACCGGTACCTCGTGCGCATCGCGGAGATGCGCCAGTCGGCCGCGATCATCGCCCAGTGCGTGCGGTGGCTGAAGGCCAACCCCGGTCCGGTGATGCTGGACAACTACAAGGTCGCGCCGCCCACCCGCGTGGGGCTGAAGGACGACATGGAAGCCCTGATCCACCACTTCAAGCTGTTTTCCGAGGGCTACTGCGTGCCCGCGGGCGAGACCTACCGCGCGGTGGAAGCGCCCAAGGGCGAATTCGGCTGCTACCTGGTGTCCGACGGCGCCAACAAGCCGTTCCGGGTGAAGCTGCGCGCGCCCGGCTTCGCCCACCTGTCGAGCATGGACACCGTGGTGCGCGGGCACATGCTGGCCGACGTCGTGGCGATGATCGGCACCTACGACATCGTGTTCGGCGAGATCGATCGATGAAAGCGACCGGAAACTTCGAGGCATGCCGCGACGTCGATCCGCAGCTGGTACTGTCGGACGCGACGCGTGCGCACATCGACCACTGGGTGGCCAAGTTCCCGGAGGACCGCAAGCGTTCGGCGGTGCTCCAGGGCCTGTTCGCCGCGCAGGAGCAGAATGGCGGCTGGCTGAGCGACGAGCTGATCGCCGCCGTCGCGAAATACCTCGGGCTGCCGCCGGTGTGGGCCTACGAGGTCGCGTCGTTCTATTCGATGTTCGAGACCGAGCCGGTCGGCCGCAACAACGTCGCGTTCTGCACCAACATCAGCTGCTGGCTCAACGGCGCCGAGGGCCTGGTCGCCCACGCGGAGAAGATGCTCGGCTGCAAGCTGGGCGAGTCGTCGGCCGACGGGCGCGTCTTCCTCAAGCGCGAGGAGGAGTGCCTGGCCGCGTGCTGCGGCGCCCCGGTGGTGGTCGTGAACGGGCATTACCACGAGAACGTCGACACCGAGAAGGTCGACGAGCTGCTGGACGGGCTGAAGTGAGCATGCACCACGACCACGCGTCCATCGACTACAGCCAGCCGACGGGCCCCGTGGGCCCGCCGCCGAAGGAGCACAGCGTCGTCTACACGACGCTGCACTTCGACAAGCCGTGGTCGTACGAGAACTACCTCAAGACCGGTGGCTACAGCGCGCTGCGCCGGATCCTGGAGGAGAAGATGCCGCAGGCCGACGTGATCGAGATGGTCAAGCAGTCGAACCTGCGCGGCCGCGGCGGCGCGGGCTTCCCGACCGGCCTGAAGTGGAGCTTCATGCCGAAGGGCAGCGGCACCCAGAAGTACATCCTGTGCAACTCGGACGAATCCGAGCCGGGCACCGCCAAGGACCGCGACATCCTGCGCTACAACCCGCATGCGGTGATCGAGGGCATGGCCATCGCCTGCTACGCGACCGGCAGCACGGTGGGCTACAACTACCTGCGCGGCGAGTTCCACCACGAGCCGTTCGAGCACCTGGAAGAGGCGACCCGCGAGGCCTACGCCAACGGCTGGCTCGGCCGCGACCTGCTCGGCAGCGGCGTGGACATCGACCTGTACAACGTGCTCGGCGCCGGCGCCTACATCTGCGGCGAAGAGACGGCGCTGATGGAGTCGCTGGAAGGCAAGAAGGGCCAGCCGCGGTTCAAGCCGCCGTTCCCGGCGAACTTCGGCCTGTACGGCAAGCCGACCACGATCAACAACACCGAGACGTTCGCGTCGGTGCCGGCGATCGTGCGCAACGGTGCCCAGTGGTTCCTGGACCTGGGCAAGCCGAACAACGGCGGCGCCAAGGTGTTCTCGGTGTCGGGCCACGTCGCGAAGCCGGGCAACTACGAGATCCGGCTGGGCACGCCGTTCGCCGAGCTGCTGGAGATGGCGGGCGGCATGCGCGAAGGCCGCAAGCTCAAGGCGGTCATCCCGGGCGGGTCGTCGATGCCGGTGCTGCCGGGCGAGACGATGATGGGGCTGACCATGGATTACGACGCGCTGCAGAAGGCCGGGTCGGGCCTGGGCTCCGGCGCGGTGATCGTGATGGACGAGACGACGTGCATGGTGCGCGCCTGCCAGCGCATCGCGCGCTTCTACTTCAAGGAAAGCTGCGGCCAGTGCACGCCGTGCCGAGAAGGCACCGGCTGGATGTACCGCATGCTCACGCGGATCGCCGACATGCGCGCGACGCCCGACGACCTGGAGATGCTGCGCACCGCCGCGGGCCAGATCGAGGGACACACCATCTGCGCGTTCGGCGAGGCCGCCGCTTGGCCTGTGCAGGGTTTCATCCGTCATTACCGCGACGAGTTCGAGTACGCGATCGTCAACGGGCGGTTCCTGGTGGACGACCAGGCTGCGGGCACCGTGGTGCCGAGGGAGGTGGCCGCGTGAGCGCCCAGCCCGTCAACCCGAACCTCCCGCCGGACCACGTCACCGTCGTCATCGATGGCGTCGAGCTGGCCGCGCCCAAGGGCTCGATGATCATCCATGCCGCCGACAAGGCCGGCATCCCGATCCCGCGCTTCTGTTACCACGACAAGCTGGCCATCGCGGCCAACTGCCGCATGTGCCTGGTGGACGTCGAAAAGATGGGCAAGCCGGCGCCCGCATGCGCGACGCCCGTGATGGACGGCATGCAGGTGCGCACGCGCAGCGACAAGGCGCTGAAGGCGCAGCGCAACGTGATGGAGTTCCTGCTGATCAACCATCCGCTGGACTGCCCGATCTGCGACCAGGGTGGCGAGTGCGAGTTGCAGGACCTTTCGCTGGGCTACGGCCGTTCGGTCAGCCGCTTCGCCGAGCGCAAGCGCGTGGTGGCCGACGAGGACCTGGGTCCGCTGGTGTCGAGCGACATGACGCGTTGCATCCAGTGCACGCGCTGCATCCGCGTCACCGCGGAGATCGCCGGGACGCACGAGCTGGGCGGCATGATGCGCGGCGAGAACCTGCAGATCGGCACCTACGACGGCAAGCCGCTGACCACCGAGCTGTCCGGCAACGTGATCGACGTCTGCCCGGTCGGCGCGCTGACCAACAAGGTGTTCCGCTTCCGTGCCCGCCCGTGGGAACTGGTCGCGCGCGAATCGCTGGGCTACCACGACGCGCTGGGCAGCAACCTGTTCCACCACGTCCGCCGTGGCGAGGTCATGCGCAGCGTGCCGCGCGACAACGACGACGTGAACGAGTGCTGGCTGTCGGATCGCGACCGCTACGCGCACCAGGGCCTGTACGCGGACGACCGCGCGGTTGCGCCCATGGTGCGCGATGGCGATGCGTGGCGGACCACGACGTGGGACGAGGCACTGGCCCGCGCCGCGAACATCCTGCGCGACAACGCCGCCGACGACCTCGGCATCCTCGTGCACCCGTCGACCTCGAACGAGGAGGGCGCGCTGCTGGCACGCCTGGCCGAGGCATTGGGCACCGGCAACCTCGACCACCGGATCGGGCAGTGCGACCTGTCGGACGACGGGATCGCCGAGGCGTTCGCAACACCGGTGGCCGCCATCGACGCCGCCGACCACGTGGTGATCGTCGGCAGCAACCTGCGCCACGAAGTGCCGCTGCTGCACCAGCGCGTGCGCAAGGCGTTCCTGCGCGGCGCGAAGGTGCACGTGGTCAACCCGGTCGACTTCGACTTCGCATTCGACATCGCCGGCAAGCACGTGATGGCGCCGGCGTGGATGGCGCGGGCGCTGGGCGGGCAGGCGCTGCGCGACGAGCTGTCCGGTGCGTCGAACGCCGTGGTGATCCTCGGCGCGATCGCCGAGAACGGGCCGCATGCGGCCGCGATCCGTTCGGCGGCGCGCGAGTTCGCGGCCGCGACCGGCGCCGCGCTGTGCCGCATCCCGCAGGGCGCCAACGCCGTCGGGCTTGCCCGCCACGGCGTGCTGCCGGCCTCGCGCGATGCGCGGGCGATGCTGGCGCAGCCGCGCAGTGGCTACCTGCTGTACGGCATCGAGCCCGGCCTGGACTTCGCCGACCAGGCCGCCGCCATGGCCGCGCTGGGCAAGGCGCAGGTCGTCGCATGCACCGCGTTCGCCTGCGAATCGACCCGTGCCGTTGCCGACGTGATCCTGCCGATCGGGCTGCTGCCCGAGATCGACGCGACGCTGACCAACCTGGACGGCCGCGACCAGCGCGCCCAGGCGGCCGGCCGGTTGCCGGGCGAGGCGCGTGCCGGCTGGCGCGTGTTGCGTGCGCTGGGTGGGGAACTGGGTGCGCAGGGGTTCGAGTTCACGGACCTCACGGGCTTGCTGGCTTCGATCGATGCGTCGTCATTCCCGCGCAGGCGGGAATCCAGTCGCCCGGAGGCGGCTGACGGACAGTCGATGGATTCCCGCCTGCGCGGGAATGACGGGGATCCGGACGGCCTCGAGCTGGTGTCCTCCGTCGGCATCTACCGCAGCGATGCGGTGATCCGCCGCTGCGCGGCACTCCAGGCCCATCCGCTCAACCGCGGTCCGCGAATCGTGCTGCATCCGGCGGACGCGCGGGCGGCAGGCCTCGGCGACGGCGCGATGGCGAAAGTCGTCAACGGCGCGGGCACGGCGACGCTGCCGGTCGAAACCAGCGACAAGGTCGCGCAGGGCGCGGTGCTGGTCGAGTCCGGCCATGGCGCGACCGCGGCGCTCGGCGCGGGACGCGTGCGCGTGGAGGCGGTCCGGTGATCGACGCCGTCCACGACTTCCTGCTGTCCTTTGGCGTCCTCGGCGCGCTCGCCTGGATCGTGCTGAAGATCCTGGCCATCGCCATGCCGGTGATCGTCACCGTCGCGTTCTACGTGGTCTGGGAGCGCAAGCTGATCGGCTGGATGCATGTCCGCCACGGGCCGATGTACGTCGGCATGGGCGTGCTGCAGGCCTTCGCCGACGTGTTCAAGCTGCTGTTCAAGGAGGTCATCCAGCCCTCCAGCGCGCACAAGGTGCTGTACACGCTCGCGCCGCTCATCGTGCTGGCGCCTTCGTTCGCAGCCTGGGCCGTGGTGCCGTTCGACTACCAGGTGGTGTTGTCGAACGCGAACGCCGGCCTGCTGTACCTGCTGGCGATGACATCGCTGGGCGTCTACGGCGTGATCCTCGCGGGTTGGGCGTCCAACTCGAAGTACGCGTTCCTCGGGGCGATGCGCTCGGCGGCGCAGGTGGTCAGCTACGAGATCGCGATGGGCTTCGCCCTGGTCGGCGTGATGGTCGGCGCTGGCAGCCTGAACCTCAGCGAGATCGTGCTGGCGCAGGCGGGCGACGCAGGGCTGTTCGAATGGTTCTGGCTGCCTCTGCTGCCGCTGTTCGTCATCTACTTCGTGTCGGGCGTGGCCGAGACCAATCGCGCGCCGTTCGACGTGGTGGAAGGCGAGAGCGAAATCGTGGCTGGCCACATGGTCGAGTACTCCGGCTCGGCGTTCGCGCTGTTCTTCCTGGCCGAGTACGCCAACATGATCCTGGTCAGCTTCCTGACCGCGATCTTCTTCGTGGGCGGCTGGCTGAGCCCGTTCCACGGCTGGGGCATTCCCTTCCTGTCGGTGGACGGCTGGTGGTGGCTGTTCGCGAAGGTGTTCTTCTTCGCCAGCTGCTTCATCTGGTTCCGCGCGACGTTCCCGCGCTACCGCTACGACCAGATCATGCGCCTGGGCTGGAAGGTCTTCATCCCGCTGAGCATCGCCTGGATCGTGGTCGCGGCGCTGCTGGCGTACTACGGCGTGTTCGAGGCAGGACGGTGATGCGCAGGACGATCCCAGGCAGGGCAGTTGACTGGTTCCGCCGGCTGCTGCTCATCGAGCTGTTCGCGGGCTTGTGGCTGACGCTCAAGTACCTGTTCCGGCCCAAGTACACGCTGATGTACCCGATGGAGAAGACGCCGCAGTCGCCGCGCTTCCGCGGGTTGCACGCGTTGCGCCGCTACCCGAACGGCGAGGAACGCTGCATCGCCTGCAAGCTGTGCGAGGCCGTGTGCCCCGCGCTGGCGATCACCATCGACTCCGAGCAGCGGTCCGACGGCACCCGCCGCACCACGCGCTACGACATCGACCTGTTCAAGTGCATCTACTGCGGTTTCTGCGAGGAATCGTGCCCGGTCGACTCGATCGTGGAGACGCACATCCACGAATACCACTTCGACAAGCGCGGCCAGAACGTCGTCACCAAGTCGCAGCTGCTCGCGATCGGGGACCGGCTCGAAGCCGAGATCGCCGAGCGCCGCGCCGCCGATGCTCCCTACCGATAGGCAGTGACCATGAGTTTCGAACTGCTCGCCTTCTACGCCTTCGCGATCGCCGCGGTGCTGTCCGCCGTGGCCGTCATCGGCGCGAGGAATCCCGTGCATTCCGCGTTGTGGCTGGTGCTCACCTTCTTCTCGGTGGCCTGCACGTGGTTGCTGGCCGGCGCCGAGTTCCTGGGCGTGGCGCTGGTGCTGGTGTACGTGGGCGCGGTGATGGTGCTGTTCCTGTTCGTGGTGATGATGCTGGACATCGACCTGGTGCCGTTGCGCGAGGGTTACGTCAAGTACCTGCCGGTGGGCCTTGCGGTCGCGGTGGTGATGCTGCTGGAGATCCTGGCGCTGGTCGGCATCTCGGCCCGGATGCAGGCGCTGCCGGTCGATCCGGCGCTCGCGGCAGGCATGTCGAACACCGAATGGATCGCGCGGACGCTGTTCACGCAGTTCCTGCTGCCGTTCGAGGTTGCCGCGCTGATCCTGACCGTGGCCGTGATCGCCGCGGTGACCCTCACCTTGCGCCGGCGCACCGGCAACAAATCGCAGAATCCCGGTGAGCAGGCGCGGGTGCGCGCCGTGGACCGCGTGCGGCTGGTGAGCATGCCGTCGTCGCCGCGCCAGGGCACGCCGGCCGAGCCCACCGGCCCGACCGATCCGGAGGCTGCGCCATGAGCCTGCTCGGGACGTCCCTGTCGCTCGGCCACTTCCTCGCGCTCGGCGCTGCGCTGTTCTGCATCAGCGTGGCCGGCATCTTCCTCAACCGGAAGAACGTGATCATCCTGCTGATGTCGATCGAACTGATGCTGCTCGCGGTCAACATCAACTTCATCGCGTTCTCGCGCCACCTCGGCGACGCGGCGGGGCAGGTGTTCGTGTTCTTCATCCTCACCGTGGCCGCGGCCGAGGCCGCGATCGGCCTGGCGATCCTGGTCACCCTGTTCCGCAACCGGCGCACGATCAACGTCGCCGAGATCGATACGTTGAAGGGCTGAGCCGATGCCGGGCGCAGAAGTCGCAATCTCCAAATCGGTCCTGCTCTGGATCGTCCTGGCGCCGTTGCTGGGCGCGGTGGTCGCCGGCCTGTTCGGCCGCAAGGTCGGTCGCGCCGGCGCGCACTGGGTGACCATCCTCGGCGTTGCCACGAGCTGCGCGCTGTCGGTGCACGTGCTGTGGCAGCTGGTGGGGCAGGGCGCGCCGATTTTCAACGAGAACGTCTACACCTGGTTCCAGGTCGCCGGCTACGAGGCGCACGTCGGCTTCCTGGTCGACAACCTGACGGCGATGATGATGGTGGTCGTCACCTTCGTCTCGCTGCTGGTGCACGTGTACACGATCGGCTACATGGCCGAGGACCCCGGCTACCAACGCTTCTTCAGCTACATCTCCCTGTTCACCTTCTCGATGTTGATGCTCGTGATGAGCAACAACTTCATGCAGCTGTTCTTCGGCTGGGAGGCGGTGGGCCTGGTGTCCTATCTGCTGATCGGGTTCTGGTACCGGCGCCCGAGCGCGATCTTCGCCAACCTCAAGGCGTTCCTGGTCAATCGCGTGGGCGACTTCGGTTTCCTGCTGGGCATCGCGGCGGTGCTGTTCTGGTTCGGCAGCCTGGACTACGCGACGGTGTTCGGCACCGCCCGGGAGGTGTTGCCGGGCGCGACTGTCGAGGTCATCGACGGGTACCCGTGGCAGGTCGCCACGCTCATCTGCACCTGCCTGTTCATCGGTGCGATGGGCAAGTCGGCGCAGGTACCGTTGCACGTGTGGCTGCCGGACTCGATGGAAGGCCCCACCCCGATCTCGGCGCTGATCCATGCCGCGACGATGGTCACCGCCGGCATCTTCATGGTGGCGCGCATGTCGCCGCTGTTCGAGCTGTCGGAGGCGGCGCTGCTGTTCGTGCTGTTCATCGGCGCGACCACCGCGTTCTTCACCGGCCTGATCGGCATCGTGCAAAACGACATCAAGCGCGTCGTCGCGTACTCGACGCTGTCGCAACTGGGGTACATGACCGTCGCGCTGGGCGTGTCGGCATACACCGCCGGCGTGTACCACCTGATGACCCACGCGTTCTTCAAGGCGCTGCTGTTCCTGGGCGCCGGCTCGGTGATCATCGGCATGCACCACGAGCAGGACATGCGCTACATGGGCGGCCTGCGCCGGTACATGCCGATCACGTGGGTCACGATGATCATCGGCACCCTGGCGTTGATCGGCACGCCGTTCTTCAGCGGCTTCTATTCCAAGGACACGATCATCGAGGCGGCGGCGCACAACGCGCAAACCTCGGGCCACTGGATCGCGACCTACGGTTACTGGGCGGTCCTGGGCGGCGTGGCGGTGACGGCGTTCTACAGCTTCCGCCTGCTGTACCTGACCTTCCACGGCAAGCCCCGCTGGGACCAGAAGCCGCACGATCCCCACGCCGCCCACGACGACCACGACCACCACCACGTCGACGCCGAACACCCGCCACACGAGTCGCCCTGGGTGGTGACGCTGCCGCTGGTGCTGCTGGCGATCCCGTCGATCGCGGTCGGCTACTTCACCGCCGGCCCGATGCTGTTCGGCACCGACTGGACCGGCCACCACGAGGCCGTGCCGTTCTTCGCCGGCGCGATCGAGGTGTTGCGCGCCAACGACCCGATGGCCGCGCTCGCGGCCGAATTCCACGGCCCGCTCGCGTTCGCGCTGCATGCCGTGCAGACGCCGACCTTCTGGCTGATGATCGCCGGGTTCGTGCTCGCCACCGTGATGTACCTGTGGATGCCCGGCCTGCCGGCGAAGGCGGCTCGCGTGTTCGCGTGGCCGAAGCGCGTCCTCGAGGAGAAGTACGGCTTCGACCGCCTGTGGATCGACGGGTTCGCCGGCGGCGGCCTGGGCGTCGGCCGGCTGTCACGCGGGTTCGACAGCCGCGTGATCGACGACCTGTTCGTCAACGGCAGTGCGCGGGTGGTGGACTTCACCGCCGGGATCGTGCGCCGGGCGCAGTCCGGTTTCCTCTTCCACTATGCCTTCGTGATGATCCTGGGCCTGATCGCACTGCTTGCCGTGCTGATCCGGTTCTGGACCTGAGCGCCGGCCGACGACACACCGAACGGATCCCTCACTCGTGGCGAACTGGCCCCTGCTCAGCCTCCTGACCTGGCTCCCGATCCTCGGTGGCGCATTGCTGCTGCTGATGGGCAACGCTCGCGTGCGGGCGGCGCGCTGGACGGCGCTCGCGTTCGCGCTGGCTGCACTTGCATTGACGGTCCCGCTGTTCACCGCGTTCGACCTGGCCGACCCCGGCATGCAGTTCGTCGAGTCGCGCAGCTGGATCGCCGCCTACGACATCCGGTACGCGCTCGGCGCCGACGGCATCTCCGTCGCGCTGATCGGCCTGACCACCCTGGTGACGGTGCTCGTGCTGATCGGCGCGTGGGGCTCGGTGCACAGCCGCATCGCCCAATACGGCGCGGCGATGCTCATCCTGGAAGGGCTGATGGTCGGCGTGTTCTGCGCGATGGACGCGATGCTGTTCTACGTGTTCTTCGAAGCCATGCTCATCCCGATGTTCATCATCATCGGCGTGTGGGGCGGCCCGCGCCGGGTGTATGCCTCGCTCAAGTTCTTCCTGTACACCTTCCTCGGCTCGGTGTTCATGCTGGTCGGCCTGGTGTACCTGTACCTGCAGGGCGGCAGCTGGCAGCTGGCGGACCTCGCCGCGCTGCCGCTCACGATGACGGAACAGGCGTGGCTGTTCTTCGCGTTCCTGGCCGCGTTCGCGGTCAAGGTGCCGATGTTCCCGGTGCACACCTGGTTGCCGGACGCGCACGTGGAGGCGCCGACCGGCGGATCGGTGGTGCTGGCGGCGATCATGCTGAAGATCGGCGGTTACGGCTTCCTGCGCTTCACGTTGCCGATCGTGCCGGACGCGGGCCAGGAGTGGGCGTGGCTGGTGATCGCGCTGAGCCTGATCGCCGTGGTCTACATCGGCTTCGTCGCCCTGGTCCAGGACGACATGAAGAAGCTGATCGCCTACTCGTCGATCTCGCACATGGGCTTCGTCACCCTCGGCACGTTCATCGCGTTCGCGCTGGTGCGCGACGCGGGCAACGTGGATGCCGCGCGCCTGGGCCTGCAGGGCGCGATGGTTCAGATGATCAGCCACGGTTTCATCTCCGGCGCGATGTTCACCTGCGTGGGCGTGCTCTACGACCGGATGCACAGCCGCATGATCCGCGACTACGGCGGGGTGGTGAACGTGATGCCGTGGTTCGGCGCGTTCTTCGTGCTG
>DASTUL010000047.1:0-19188 GCA_035759645.1 Lysobacteraceae bacterium
GGCGATGATCGGCTACCGAAACCTCAACTCGACGGGTCACATCATCACGATCGAGGACCCGATCGAATTCGTGCACAAGCACGAGGGTTGCATCGTCACCCAGCGCGAGGTCGGCATCGACACCGACAGCTGGGAAGCCGCCCTGAAGAACACGCTGCGCCAGGCGCCGGACGTGATCATGATCGGCGAGGTGCGCACCCGCGAGGGCATGGACCACGCCATCGCCTTCGCCGAGACCGGCCACCTGGTGCTGTGCACGCTGCATGCCAACAACGCCAACCAGGCGATGGACCGCATCATCAACTTCTTCCCGGAGGACCGTCGCGGCCAGTTGCTGATGGACCTCTCGCTCAACATCAAGGGCGTGGTCGCGCAGCAGTTGATCCCGACGCCCGACGGCAAGGGCCGCCGCGTGGCGATGGAGATCATGCTCGGCACGCCGCTGGTGCAGGACTACATCCGCGACGGCGAGATCCACAAGCTGAAGGAAGTGATGAAGGAGTCGACCAACCTCGGCATGCAGACCTTCGACCAGAGCCTGTTCGCGCTGTACCAGGCCGGCGAGATCAGTTACGAGGACGCGCTGCGCTACGCCGACTCCGCCAACGAGGTGCGCCTGCAGATCAAGCTGGCGCAGGGCGGCGACGCGCACAGCCTGGCGAAGGGGCTGGACGGGGTCGAGATCTCCGAGGCGAACTAGGCGCCGTCAGCGCTGCGGATCGGGCGTCTCGTCCGCGGCGAACTGCTCCAGCCCCAGCACGTCGAGCCCCTGCTCGAAGCGGATGTCGATGGGGATGCCTGCGTCCGCGAGTCTTGCCAGGTCGGCCTCGAGCTCCGGTTCGATGACGCCGAGCTCGTCGGTGATGCGCTTGGCGTCGGCGTAGTCGCCGTCGCCCTGGATCACCAGGAGCAACGCCGCGAGCTCCTCGGCGGCCGTCCGCATCGCCTCGACGTCCACCCGGTACTTGCCGGTCTCCGGGTCGCGCACGAACGCGCCGCGGTCGGCGAAGAAGTTGAAGCGCAGCATGTTGGCCTGGGCATGCGCGTCGGTGCCGCCGAAGCGGACCGAGCGCAGGATGCCGGCCAGGAACGTCACGTAGTTGTCCTCGAGCTTCCCGGCTTCCATCTCGCCCTTCTGCGCGAGCGCGTCGATCATGTACAGCCCGAGGATGTCGGCCTTGCCTTCCTCGAAGCTCGACGCGTAGTCCTTCAGCGCCTCCGACACGGTGCCCTTGCCATCGAGCGTGTTCTTGATGCCCAGGCCGTGCGCGACCTCGTGGAACATCGTGTTCTGGAAGAACGCGTCGAAGGTCACGTTGTCCAGCTGGTCCTCGACGATGAGCTCGTTCGCGATCGGCACCATGATCTTGTCGAACTTCGCGCGCATCACGTTCTGCAGCTGCAGCCGGCGGGTGCCCTTGGCCAGCTGCACTTCCTCGTCGTTGGGCAGGTTGATGGCGATGGTCTTGGCGCCGACGTTCGCGTTGCCGCCGTAGTACACGGCCGTGTACGCGTTGAGGTCGGCGTTGGACCCAGGCATCTGCGCCTTGTACTCGTCCGGGACCGGCAGGCCGCGCTGCAGCTCGGGCAGGAACTGCGCGAAGCGCGCCAGGCGCTCGCTCCATGCCATGTCCTTGACCAGCACCAGCCCCTCGTACGCGGTCTTGTAGCCGAACAGTTGGTCCTCGTAGCTCTCAATCGGACCAATCACCACGTCCACCGGGTTGCCGCGCATGTCCATCCAGGCCATGTCGCTGGGCTGGAACTCGCCGGTGAGCAGCGCGTCGGCGCGCATCCCCAGGTAATCGGCGAAGCCTTCGTGCGCGCTGTACTTAGCGGCCTCGCGGAGCAGCGCCGCCGCGCGTTCCAGGTCGTCGGCGTACGCGACGTGGTACGGCACGGTGACCAGTTCGCCCGCATCGTCGCGCCGCAGCAGCGTGTACCAGGACGTCTTGTCCGCGAGGTCGGCCTGCTCGAACTCGGCCTTCGTCATGTCGGCGGGGTAGAACATGCCGCCCGGCGGGCGCGAGCCGATGCCTTCGAGCAACGGGGTGTCGGCATTGAGCCGGTCCCACGGGCCGTAGTTGATCCGGACCAGCTCGCGGGTGGCGTCGTCCGGCGCCCGGGCCAGCAGCGCCTCGCGGTCGCCCGACCAGGACTGCTGCCAGAACAGGTCGTCCATCACCTGCGAGGCCTCCACCAGCAGGGCGATCATCCGCTTGCCGTCCTCGTCGAACGCGGACAGGTCCGCGGTGAGCGGCACGACCGCGTAATCGCCGGCGTGTTCTTCGGCGTAGGTGGCTGCCGCCTCGGCGGTGGCCGGGGCTTCCGCCGGCGCGGGTTCGGGCACACGTTCGCACGCGGCCACGGAGACGGTGGCGAGGCACGCGGTCAGCAGGAGGCGGGGCAATCTGGTCATGGCGGTCATGTGGATGGCGGCGCGGAGGGCGAATCGCGATCCTACTCCGCCGCGGCGTCGACGTAGCGCAGGCTAGAATGCCGCCCGTGGATGCCCCCCAGACCACCGATACCGCCGATTTCCGCGATTCGCTCGCGAACCAGTTGCTCGTCGCGCTCCCCGCGCTCGGCGACCCGACGTTCGCGCGCAGCGTGACCCTGGTCTGCCAGCACGATGCCGACGGCGCGATGGGCGTCATGGTCAACCGCGCCTCCGAGTACACGCTCGGCGAGGTGCTCCGGCAGATGGGCATTGCGTGCGACGACAAGGCCCTGCGCGCGCGCCCGGTGCTCGCGGGCGGCCCCGTCCATCCCGAACGCGGCTTCGTGCTGCACGACGGGGAGACCGAATGGGATTCGACCCTGGCGATCACCGGCGACCTGTCGGTCACCACCTCGCGCGACGTGCTCGAGGCGATCGCCCGCGGCGAGGGTCCGGCGAACGCGGTCGTCGCGCTCGGTTGCGCGGGCTGGGGCGCGGGGCAACTGGAGCAGGAACTCGTGGAGAACAGCTGGCTGACCGTGCCGGCGGATGCGGAGCTGCTGTTCACCCTGCCATTGCCGCTGCGCTGGCAGGCGTCGGCCGGGCGCCTCGGCGTGGACCTGGCGCACCTGGCGGATTACAGCGGACACGCATGACCGGCCCCGACGCCCCGCCCGGTGACGTCGCGGGCATCCGCCGCGACGGCACCGTGCTGGGCTTCGACGTGGGCATGCGCCGGATCGGCGTCGCGGTGGGCAGCGCCTACGGCACCGGTGCGCGCGCGCTGGCCGTGGTCGACGTGCACGCGCAGGGGCCCGACTGGGCGGAAATCGATCGGCTGTACAAGGAATGGCGTCCCCATGGCCTGGTGGTCGGCGACCCGATGACGCTCGATGGCGGGGACCAGCCGATCCGTCGGCGGGCGCACGCGTTCGCGCGCGAACTCGCCGCGCGTTTCGCGTTGCCGGTGGTGATGGTGGACGAGCGCGCCAGCTCGATCGAGGCGGCGCAGCGGTTCGCCGCAGATCGCGCCGACGGACGGCGCCGGCGGCGCGATGCGGCCGCGCTCGACGCGGTTGCCGCCGCCGTCATCGTCGAACGCTGGCTCGCCGCGCCGCAGGATGCATTGCCGGTGGCGGGGCTGGCGCCATGAGCACGGCCCAGGTCGACGCGGCCGGGCGGTTGCGACACCTGCTGACGCTCGACGGCCTGCCGCGCGCAACGCTGGAATCATTGCTCGACCGTGCGCAGCAATGGGTGGGCGAGGCGCAGGGCGGCACCACGCTGCGCGGCGTCCTCGCCGGGCGCGCGGTGTGCACGCTGTTCTTCGAACCGTCCACGCGCACGCGCAGCAGCTTCCAGCTGGCGGCGCAGCGCCTCGGCGCGGACGTGCTGAACTTCGACGCATCCACCTCGTCGACCAGCAAGGGCGAGACCGCGCTCGACACGCTGCGCACGCTGGAGGCGATGGGCGTGCACGGCTTCGTGGTGCGGCACCGCGAAGACGGCGCCGTGGCCGCGCTGGCCGAAGCGGCGGCGCCCGGGACCGCGCTGGTCAACGCCGGTGACGGCCGCAGCGCGCACCCGACGCAGGGGCTGCTCGACATGCTGACGCTGCGGCAGGCGAAGGGCGCGGATTTCTCGAAGCTGCGCGTCCTGGTCGTCGGCGACGTCCGCCATTCACGGGTGGCACGCTCGGACCTGCACGCGTTGCGGACGCTGGGTACCGGCGAGATCCGCGTCTGCGGTCCTGTTGGATTACTGCCGGACGACGCGACGCTGGAAGGCTGCACGGTCGGCGACGACCTCGACGCGGCCCTCGACGGCGTGGACGCCGTGTTGATGCTGCGCCTGCAGCGCGAGCGGATGGTCGACGGGTTGGTGGCCTCGCTGGAGGACTACCACCGCGACTACGGATTGAACGAGGCGCGCCTGCGCCTGGCCGCATCCGATGCGGTCGTGCTGCATCCAGGGCCGATGAATCGCGGCGTCGAGATCGAGGATGCCGTCGCGGACGGCCCGCAATCGCTGGTGCTGCGCCAGGTCGCCAATGGCGTCGCGGCGCGGATGGCGGTGTTGGAGGCGCTGTTGGCGTGATCCCGGATTCCGCTGCGCTGCATCCGGGCTACGGTTTGCGGCGGGTCAACGGTTCGCGGTGGGTCAACGGATTGCGGCGGGTCAACGGTTCGTCGTAGCCCGGATGAAGGCCAAAGGCCGCAATCCGGGTCAGCGCAGCAGCACCAGGGTCGCGAGTCCGAGGAAGCTCAGGAAACCGACGACGTCGGTCACCGTCGTCAGCACGACGCCGCCGGCGAGCGCGGGGTCGACGTTCATCCGGCGCAGCATCAGCGGCACCAGCACGCCCGCCAGCGCGGCGACTACCAGGTTGATCATCATGGCCGCCGCGATGACGCCGCCCAGCGGCATGTCGCGGAACCACAGCGCGGCGACGATGCCGACGACCAACGACCAGGCCAGGCCATTGAGCAGGCCGACGCTGCCTTCCTTGACCAGCAGCGCACGCAGGTTGCCGCGGCCGACCTGGCCGAGCGCCAGGCCCCGCACCATCAGCGTGAGCGTCTGCGTCCCGGCCACGCCGCCCATGCTGGCCACGACCGGCATCAGCACGGCGAGCGCGACGATCCGTTCCAGCGTGCCCTCGAAGCGGCCGATCACCCACGATGCGAGGAACGCGGTCGCCAGGTTGATGCCGAGCCAGATGGCGCGCCGCCTCGCCGCGCGCGGCACGGGGCTGAACAGGTCCTCGTCCTCGTCCAGGCCGGCCGCGCCCAGGGCCTGGTGCTCGGCCTGGTCGCGGATGATGTCGACGACGTCGTCGATGGTGATGCGGCCGAGCAGGATGTTGGCGTCGTCCACCACCGGGGCGCTGATCCAGTCGTGGTCGGAGAACTGGCGCGCGACGCTGCCGGCGGACTCGTCGACGTCGATCGCCGGCTGGGTATCGTCGATCAGCTGGTTGACCGGCGTATTGGCCTCGTGGGTGAGCAGTACCTGGAGCGCGATCCGCCCCAGGTACTGGTGGCGCCGGCTGACCACGTACAGGTGGTCGGTGTGCTCGGGCAGCTCGCCGCGCAGGCGCAGGTAGCGCAGCACGACGTCGACCGTGGTGTCGGTGCGCACCGTCACCACGTCCGGGTTCATCAGGCGGCCGGCGGTGTCCTCGGGATAGGACAGGGCCTGCTCGAGGCGCTCGCGGTTGTCGCGGTCCATCGACTTGAGGACCTCGTCGATGACCGTGTCGGGCAGGTCCTCGACCAGGTCCGCCAGGTCGTCGATGTCGAGGTCCTCGACCGCCGCGATGATCTCGTCCGGGTCCATCTCCGCCAGCAGGCCCTCGCGGACCTCGTCGCCGACGTGGACCAGCACCTCGCCATCATCTTCGGGGTCGACCAGTCCCCACACGACGGTGCGCTTGCCGGGCGGCAGCGACTCCAGCAGGTTGCCGATCTCCGCGGGGGAGAGGGTGTTGACGAGCCGGCGCACGGGGCCGAGCCGGCCGCTGTCGAGCGCGTCCGACAGCAATCGCAGCTGGCGCGCGGTCTTGTCGTGGCGGAGGGTTTCGGCCATGCACGATTATGGCGCGGGGGAACAGGCGCCGGCCATCCATCGCTCGATCGTGGCGCGGTCGCGTGCGCGCAGCAGCGCGGGCAGGCGGGTCCGCAGCGTGGCCAGGCTGCAACCACGGATGGCCTGCCTCACCTCCAGCATCGTCGCCGGGTGCAGGCTCAGCTCCTCCAGCCCGAGGGCCAGCAGCAACGGGACGAACGCCGGGTCGCCGGCCATCTCGCCGCACACCGCCACCGGCCGGTTGCGCATGCGCGCCATGCGGATCACGTCGTGCAGCGTGCGGATCACCGCCGGGTGCAACGGGCTGTACAACTCGCCCAGTGCGTCATTGTTGCGGTCAGCGGCGAGCAGGTACTGCACCAGGTCGTTGGTGCCGATCGACAGGAAGTCGATCGCGCCCAGGAACGTGCGCAGCGCAATGGCCGCGGCGGGCACCTCGATCATCGCGCCCAACGGCACCTGCTCGGCGACCTCGTGGCCGGCAGCCCGCAGCTCGGCGGCGACCTTCTGCAACAGTCCGCGCACCGCCAGCACTTCCTCGCGCCCCGTGACCATCGGCACGAGCACGCGCACGGGACCGTAGCCGGACGCGCGCAGGATCGCGCGCAACTGCGTCTCGAACAGGCGCGTGCGCGCCAGCGACAGGCGCACGCCGCGCACGCCCAGCGCCGGGTTGGGTTCGTTCGCGAGCACCAGCCCGGTGCGGTCGGCCTTGTCCGCGCCGACATCGAGGGTGCGGATGGTGACAGTGCGCCCGGTCATGCCCAGCACCAGGTCGCGGTACGCGCGGAACTGCTCCTCTTCGTCCGGCAGCTCGTTGCGCTGCAGGAACAGGAACTCGGTGCGGTACAGGCCGACGCCCGCCGCGCCGTACGCGTGCGCGGTGGCGACGTCCTCGCGCGATTCGGCGTTGGCGTACAGGCGGATGTCCACGCCATCCGTGGTGCGCGAAGGCTCGCGCCGCAGCCGGTGCAGCTGTCGCCGCTCGCGGGCCTGGTCGCGCAGCCGGGTGCGATGGGCGCGCAAGTCCGACGCGTCCGGCTCGACCACCACCAGGCCGGTGCCGCCATCGACGGCGAGCACGTCGCCGTCGTTCACCCGCTGCAGCACCTGCGCGGTGCCCACGACCATCGGCAGGTGCATGCTGCGCGCCAGGATGGCGCTGTGCGACAACACGCTGCCCGCCGAGGTCACCACCGCCATCACGCCTTGGGACTGCAGTTGGGCCATCTCCGCGGGGGCGACGGTGTCGGTGACCAGGATCTCGCCGGCCACGCCGGCCACGTGCGCGTCGCAGCGGTGCAGGGCGGCATGGATCCGCCCGACGACCTGGTCGATGTCGTCCAGGCGGCTGCGCAGGTAGGCGTCGTCCATCTCCGCGAACACGGCGGCCAACCGGTCGCGCTGCACGCGCAGGGCGTAGTCGGCGGTGTAGTGGTGGGTCCGCACCAGGTCGTCGAGGCCCTGCAGCAGTTCCGGGTCGTCCAGCAGCAATGCATGCAGGTCGAGGAACTCGCCGATCTCCTGCGCCAGCGCGCCGTGCAGCCGCTGGCGCAGCGCGTGCATCTCCGCACGCACCGTGTCGATGGCCGCGTGCAGGCGCGCGAGCTCCGGCTCGACCGCCTCCGGTTCCAGGTGCTGCTCGACGACGTCGAGCACGTGTGGCAGGCGGACCCGGGCGCGGCCCAGCGCGGTGCCGCGCGAGGCGCCCGTGCCGGGTAGTGCCTGCCTCATGCGACGCGCACTCAGGCGTCCTCGTCGAAGCGGCGCTCGAACAGGGCCGCCACGGCATCCGCCGCGGCTTCCTCGTCCTCGCCTTCGACCCGCAACACCACGGTGCTGCCGTGGCCGGCCGCCAGCAGCATCACGCCCATGATGCTTTTCGCGTTCACCTGCCGGCCGCGCGCGGACAGCGTCGCCTCGCAGCGGAAGCCGGACAGCAGCTGCACCAGCTTGGCCGTGGCGCGGGCGTGCAATCCGAGCCGGTTGGCCACGGTCATTTCGCGTTCGATCATGTTCGGCTCTCGTTGGGCGTTGTCTCAGCCATCGTCGTGCAGTACTCCATTGCGTGTTCCCGCGGCCGCAATGGCCGGCAGGTCGTCCAGGCCGAGTTCGGCATAGTTCATCACCCGCAGCAGCATCGGCAGGCTGACCGCGGAAACGCGGCGTACCCGGGTGCCCAGGCGCGCGACGCGGGCGGCGAGGTTGCTCGGCGTCGCTCCGAAGACATCGGTCAACACCAGCACCCCGCTGCCGCCGTCCACCCGTCGCAGGGCCGCGCTGGCTTCCGGCAGCAACGCCTCCGGGTCGCCATCGAAGGGGACCTCGAACGCCTCGGCGCGCAACGGCAGCGTGCCCAGCAACCCGGTTGCCACGGCCAGCAGCGCCGGGCCGATGCCTTCATGGGTGATGAGCAGGACGCCGACGGCCATCCGGGAAAGTTAGCAGACGCGGCTGGCGTTCAGTCGAGCTCGCGGTGGTGGGTCGCGACTTCCTCCCAGCCGGCGTCACGGAAATAGTTGGCCAGGCGCTCGGCCAGGTACACCGAGCGATGGCGCCCGCCCGTGCAGCCGAACGCCACGGTCACGTAACTGCGGGTTTCCGAGCGCAGGCGCGGCAGCCAGGTGTCGAGGAATTCCTCCACCTGGGTCGCGTACTGCTCGACGTCCGCATTGCCGTCCAGGTAGGCGCGCACGTCGGCATCGCGCCCCGACAGCGGGCGCAGGCGTGCGTCCCAGTGCGGGTTGGGCAGCGGGCGCACGTCGAACACGAAATCGGCGTCCGGCGGCACCCCGCGCCGATAGGCGAACGATTCGAACAACAGCGACAGCGACGACGCATGCCCCAGCCCGAAGTCCGTGATCACCTGCCGGCGCAGCTGGTGCACGTTGAGCTCGCTGGTGTCGATCACCACGTCGGCGAGCTGCCGCAGGGGCTTGAGCACCTGCCGCTCCAGCGAGATCGCGTCGGCCAGCGACAGCCCCAGGTGGCTGAGCGGATGCCGGCGGCGGGTGTCGGCATAGCGCTTGAGCAATACGTGGTCGGTGGTGTCGAAGAACACCAGCCGCGGATCCAGGCCCAGTGCGCCCACCGCCGACAGCCATTCCGGGATGTTGGCCAGGTCGCTGTGCCGGTTGCGCACGTCGATCCCGACGGCCAGCTTGTCGCGCGTGCTGCCGTCGCCCGTGACGCTCTGCACGAACTGCGGCAGCAGGTCCGCCGGCAGGTTGTCGACGCAGTAGAAATCCATGTCCTCGAGCGTGTTCAGCGCCACCGACTTGCCCGAACCGGACATGCCGCTGACGATGATCAGGGTGGGGCGCGCGGGCGCGTTCATCTGCCAGGCGCGCTCTGCAGGTAGTGGCTGTGCCGTGCCATGAACGCCGCGGCCGGATCCACGCCCTTCGCCCGCAGGATGTGGGTGCGTGCCGCGGCTTCCGCCAGCACCGCGAGGTTGCGGCCGGGCATGACGGGGATGTTGACCGTGGGCACGTCCAGGTCGAGCACGCGCCGCGCGCCGAGCTCGCCGGTGATCCGGTCCAGCCCGTCGGTCCGCGACGATTCCGACGGTTGGGTCAGGTGCACGACCAGGCGCAGGTACTTGTTCCGCTTCACCGCCGTGTCGCCGAACATCTCGCGGATGTTGAGCACGCCGAGGCCGCGCACCTCGAGCATGTCCTGCAACATCTCCGGACAGGTGCCGTCGAGCACGTCCGGCGCGATCTGGGTGAACTCCGGCGCGTCGTCGGCGACCAGCCGGTGCCCGCGGGTGACCAGCTCCAGTGCCAGCTCGCTCTTGCCCGCGCCCGCCTCGCCGGTGATCAGCACGCCGATGGAGTAGATCTCCATGAACACGCCGTGCAGCGTGATGCGCGGCGCCAGCGTGCGGGCGAGGTGGTACTGCAGGTGGTTCAACAGCTCGTGGCCGCGGCGCGGCGACGCCCAGAGCGGCGTGCCGGACTCGTCGGCGGCCTCGATCAGGTCGGCCGGGCCGGGCTGGTCCTTGCTGATCACCAGCGCGAGCGGCCGGAACTGGATGATCTTCTCGATCGTTTCCCAGCGATGGCGCGAGTCGAGCGAATCGAGCCAGGCCAGTTCCTCGGTCCCGAGGATCTGCACCTTGTTGGGGTAGATGGTGTTGAGGTAGCCGGCGAGCGACGGGCGGCGCGCGACCGTCTGCACCGATTCGAGGATGCGGCCCTGCCCGTGGCGGCCGGCCAGCCAGCGCAGGTCGAGCCGCTCGCCGAGCTGCTCGAACAGCTCCATCGCACTGATCCGCTCGTCCATGGTCAGCCCGTCACGGGCGCGGGGACGAGCAGCAGCTCGCGCAACGCAGCGATGTCGGGCGCATCGCGCAGCGCCGCGCGGAACCCAGCGTCGGAAAAGCGCGATGCGAGATCCGACAGGATCCGCAGGTGCTCGCGGTCGAAATGGCGCGGGACCGCCATGGCGAACACCAGGTCGACCGGCTGGCCGTCGCCGGCCTCGAAGTCGACCGGTTCGCGCAGCCGCAGGAACGCGCCGCGCGCGCGATCGAACGCATTGGTGCGCGCGTGGGGGATGGCGATCCCATGGCCGATCCCGGTGCTGCCGAGCTGCTCGCGCTCGCGCAGGGCGGCGGCGATGGCGGCGGTGATGTTGGCCGAGCCGTCGGCCAGCAGGCGCGCGGCGGTGTCGAGCACGGCGTCGCGGCCACCGGGTTCGACGAGCAGGGCGATCCGGTCGGCGGCCAGCAACTCGTGCACGCGCTTCAGCCGAACTCGCCGGCGCGCACCGGGTGCTCGCCGCGATGGTGGTCGACCCGCTTTTCCTTGTGCTTGAGCAACAGGCGGTCGAGCTTGTCGGCGAGCAGGTCGATGGCCGCGTACATGTCGTTGGCGTCGGCGTCGGCGTGGAGGGTCCGGCCCGACACGCTGACGGTGGCTTCGGCACGGTGCGCGGGCTTGTCCACGCGCAGCTGGGTGCGGACCTCGAGGGGCTGGTCGAAATGTCGCGCCAGGCGCGAGAGGCGGGTCTCGACGTAGTCCCTGAGCGCAGGCGTGACGGCGATCTGCTGGCCGTGGGTCTCGATGCGCATGTGGCCTCCTTCGACACGACGGGGGGACAGGATAGCGAGTTCGGGATGGTGCGGCTCAGGCCATCCGCAGGCGCTCGGCGGAGACCGGGATACGGAGGGCCTCGCGGTACTTGGCGACGGTCCGGCGGGCCACCGGGATGCCCGCGGCCTTGAGCGCGTCGGCCAGGCGGGCGTCCGACAGCGGGCGGCGGGGATCCTCGGCGTCCACCAGCTGCCGGATCAGCGCCTGGATCGCCGTGCTGGACGCCTCGCCGCCCCCGGTTTCGATGCCCGACGAGAAGAACGCGCGCAACGGCAGCGTGCCGCGCGGCGTGCGGGCGTACTTGCGCGCGACCGCGCGCGACACCGTCGATTCGTGCAGGCCGACCTCGGCGGCGACTTCGCGCAGCGTGAGCGGTCGCAGGGCCTGTTCCCCGAATTCCAGGAAGCCCGCCTGCTGGCGGAGCACGCAGTGCATCACCCGGAGCAGCGTCTCGCCGCGCGCCTGCAGCCCCTTGAGCAGCCAGCGCGCCTCCTGCAGGCGGCCGCGCAGGTAGCTCGCATCGGTCCCGGCGGCCTGGTCGGCCATCGCCGCATAGCCCTGGTGCAGCGTGACGCGCGGCCGCGCGCCCGAAGCGAGCGCCACCCGCCACAGGCCCCGGTCGCGCCAGACGACCACGTCGGGCATGACGTAGCTGCCGTTGGGGAGTTCGCCGAACCGGGCGCCGGGCCGCGGATCGAGGCTGCGCAGCAGGGCCACGGCGATGGCGACCTCACCGGGATCAAGCCCGAGCTCGCGGGCCAGGCCATCGATGCCCGCCCGCGGCAGGCGTTGCAGCGCGTCGCCGGCGATGTCGGTGGCCAGCGTCCGGCCCGGCGTGTCGTCGGGCAGCAGGGCGAGCTGCAGGCGCAGGCATTCGCCCAGGTCGCGCGCGCCGACGCCGACCGGATCGAAGCATTGCAGGCGATGCAACACCGTGCTGGTTTCGTTCGGGGTCGGTGGCGGTTGCAGCCCGGTCGCGGTGGCGATCGAGTCAGGCGATTCGCGCAGGTAGCCGTCATCGTCGATCGCGTCGACCAGGGCCGCGCCGATCGCGCGGTCGCGCTCCGTGAAGTGGCCGAGATGGAGTTGCCACAGCAGGTGGTCGTGCAGGGTTTCGCTGGCCGCCGCCATGTCCTGGCTCGCGTCCGTGCCGTCGCCTTGCCAGGGGAGGGCAGGGCCGTCGTCCCAGTCGGGTTCCTGCACGGCTTCGGCGTCGCCCGCGTCCGTGTCGCCCGCATCCGCGGCTGGTTCCGGTGGCGTTTCGTCCCAGTCCAGGAGGGGGTTGGCCTCCACCGCGGCGGCGAGCTCCTGTTCGAGTTCGGCGCCGGACAGTTGCAGCAGGTGGATGGCCTGGCGCAACTGCGGCGTCAGCCTGAGCTGCTGGCCGAGTGCGACCTGGAGGCTGGGCTTCATCGCCTAAGGCATCTTTTGCTTAGAGCCTGAACGCCTCGCCCAGGTAGACGCGGCGCACGTCGGGGTTGGACAGCAGGCTGTCCGGCGCGCCCTGGGCCAGCACCCCGCCTTCGTTGAGGATGTAGGCGCGGTCGCAGATGCCCAGCGTCTCGCGCACGTTGTGGTCGGTGATCAGCACGCCGATCCCGCGGTTGCGCAGGTGGCTGACGATGCGCTGGATCTCGCCGACGGAAATCGGGTCGACGCCCGCGAACGGCTCGTCGAGCAGCATCAACCGCGGGCGCGCGGCCAGTGCGCGCGCGATCTCGACGCGCCTGCGTTCACCGCCGGACAGGCTGAGCCCGGACTGGTCGGCGACGTGCCCGACCTGCAGCTCGTCCATCAGGTTGGCCAGCTCACGTTCGCGGCCGGCGCGGTCGAGGTCCTTGCGCAGTTCCAGCACCAGGCGGATGTTGTCGGCGACCGACAGCTTGCGGAACACCGACGGTTCCTGCGGCAGGTAGCCGACGCCCAGCCGGGCGCGCGCATACATCGGTTCGTGTGTGATGTCGCGGCCGTCGAGCACGATGGAACCGGCATCGGCCGGCACCAGTCCCACGATCATGTAGAAGCACGTCGTCTTGCCCGCGCCGTTGGGGCCGAGCAGGCCGACGACCTCGCCCGCGTCCAGGGTCAGGCCGAAATCCCGGACGACCTCGCGCGAGCGGTAGCGCTTGCGCAGTCCCTGCGCGACCAGCATCAGCCTTCGTCCTGCGCGTCGTCCTGCGCGTCGGTCGCGTCGCCTGCCGGCGTGCGCGCGCCGCGCGGCAGGATCCGCATGCGGACCCGGCCGGCGCCCTCGCCACCGCTTTCCACGCGACCGGTCTGCATGTTGTAGACCACGCGCTCGCCGCTCATCGAACCGCGCGGCTGCTCGATGCGCACGTCGCCGGTGAACACCACGACTTCCGTGCGCAGGTTGTAGTCGATCTTGGCGGCGTGCGCGGTCATCGGCGTTCCGTCGTCCATCTGCTGCCGAAGCACCACCGGCGAACCCGTGAGCACGGCCCTGGACGGGTCGCCGCCGACGAGGGTGATCTCCGCGCGGCCTGCCTTGATGTCCAGGGTGCCCTGCGAAATGGTGACCCCGCCGGACAGGATGTTGGTGCTGTCGCTCTCGAAGGTGCCTTCCTGGCGACCGGCCTCGATGTCCATGGGCTGGCTGCGGTCGGACGAGCGTGCGAAGGCGCCGCCCATCGCGACGGTCGCGGCGGCGGCAAGCAGGACACTAGCGATTCGGAACATAGCGGGTCTCCACATCGGATTGCAGCACGTAGTGCTTCGTGGCGAGGTCCACCCGCAGGCCGCGGCCCCGGATTATAGAACCCGGGCGTTCGATCCTGACCGACGCCTCGGTGCTGGCGCGGTCGTCGCGGGGGAACACGTCCAGGCGTTCGGTGGCGAGGATCGTCGAGCCGCCGGTCGCGCCCGGGTTCTGGGCGCGCACGTCGCCGCGCAACTGCACTTCTCCGCCATCCGGGCTGACCCAGGCCGCATCCGAGCGCATCTCCCACTGGACCTGCTCGTCTTCGCCGTCGCCAGCGGGGAACAGGAACACGGGTTGCGCCAGGTCGAGCGACTCGTCGCCGGGCTGGCGGGCCAGCTGCGGCGCGCGGAGCGTGAATGCCTCGAGGCCCTGGTCGTCCAGCACCACCAGCTCGAAATCGTACAGCTGGTAGTCCGAACGCCCGCTGGCCGGGTCGCGCGACGGTTCAGGTGCGCGATGGGTCCAGACGGACCAGCCCGACACGACTGCGGCCGCCAGCAGGACGAGCGTGAGCAGGCCGCGCCAGCTCCACATCAGAGCGTGCCCGCCAAGGCCGCCTCGGCATGGCCCTGCGCGCCCAGCAGCAGGTCGCACAGCTCGCGCGCCGCTCCCTTGCCGCCGCGCGCGACGGTCCGCCAGTGCACGCGCTCGCGCACCCACTGGTGTGCATCGGCCGGCGCGACCGCGAAGCCGGCTTCCGCCTGGATGCGCAGGTCCGGCAGGTCGTCGCCCATGAACGCCACCTGGTCCATGCCGATGCCGTGGCGGTCCGCGATGCCGCGCACGCAGGCCAGCTTGTCGGCCACGCACGTCCAGGCTTCGATCCCGAGTTCGGCGGCCCGTTGCTCGGCGATGGGGCTGGCGCGCGCGGTGACCAGCGCGACGGCGATGCCTGCCTTGCGCAGCAGCACCAGGCCCTGGCCGTCGTGCACGTGGAAGGCCTTGAGTTCGAGCCCGTTGCTGTCGAAATACAGGCGTCCGTCGGTCAGCGTGCCGTCGACATCGAAGCAGGCCAGGCGAATGCGCGCGGCGCGGGCCCGGATGTCGGCAGGGATGTCGTCGAGGTGGCTGTAGGGCATCAGACCACCCGCGCGCGCAGCAGGTCGTGGATGTTGAGCGCGCCGACGACCTTGTTGGATCCGTCGACGACCAGCAATGCGTTGATCTTGTGCTCTTCCATCAGGCGTGCCGCCTCGACCGCGAGTGCGTCGGCGCCGATGGTGCGCGGCGTGCGGGTCATCACCGCGTCGATGGTGGTCCGGCGCAGGTCGACGGCGGCGTCGTCGAGCGTGCGGCGCAGGTCGCCGTCGGTGTACAGGCCGAGCAGCCCGCCATCGCCGTCGACCACGGCGGTGATGCCCAGGCGCTTGCGGCTCATCTCCACCAGCGCCTCGCTGATCGTCGCGCCGGCATGGATGCGCGGCACTTCGTCGCCTGCGTGCATGACGTCGGTGATGTGCAGCAGCAGCCGGCGGCCCAGCGCGCCCGCCGGATGCGAGCGTGCGAAGTCGTCGGCGGTGAAGCCGCGCGCCTCGAGGAGCGCCACGGCCAGCGCATCGCCCATCGCCAGCGCGGCGGTGGTGCTGGACGTGGGTGCGAGGTCGAGCGGGCACGCCTCGGCCGGCACGCTCACGTCCAGGTGGACGTCGGCTTGGCGCGCCAGCGTGGAGCCCGGCCGGCCCGTCATCGCCACCAGGCGGTTGCCCTGGCGCTTGAGCACCGGCAACAACATCAGCAGTTCGTCGGTCTCGCCCGAATTGGACAGCGCGAGCACCACGTCCGCATCGGTGACCATGCCCAGGTCGCCATGGCCGGCTTCACCCGGGTGCACGTAGAAGGACGGCGTGCCCGTCGAGGCCAGGGTCGCCGCGATCTTCCGGGCGATGTGCCCGGATTTCCCCATGCCGGTGCAGACCACGCGTCCCTCGCAGGCGAGCAGCAGGCGGCAGGCGGCGGTGAAGTCGCCGTCGAGCCGGCCCGCCAGCGCTTCGAGCGCGCGGGTCTCGATCTCGAGCACGCGTTTTCCGCTCGCGGCGAACGCGTGGTCGGCATCGGCGCCGGGCGCCGGTCGGGACGTGGATTGCGCCATGGGCAAGGGGGCTTTCCGCTAGACTGGCCGGGAGTTTACGCGCAACGACACGCAGCCCCCGATGAACGCCGAGAGCATCCGCCAACTGATCGAAGCCGGGCTCCCCGGCGCCCGTGCCGACGTGCAGGGCGAGGACGGGGTCCATTTCGAGGCCACGGTGGTCAGCGATGCCTTTGCCGGCAAGCTGCCGCTGGCCCGCCATCGCCTGGTCTACGCCACGCTCGGCGAGCGGATGGGCGGCGAGATCCACGCACTGGCGCTGCGCACGCTGACGCCCGACGAAGCCGGGCGCGCCTGACCATGCAGAAGATCGTCGTCGAGGGCGGCGTGCCGCTGCATGGCGAGGTCCGCATCTCCGGCGCGAAGAACGCAGTGCTGCCGATCCTGTGCGCGACGCTGCTGACCGACGGCGAGGTCGAGATCGGCAACGTGCCGAACCTGCACGATGTCAAGACGACCTTGCGCCTGCTGGCCGAACTCGGCGTCGGCGTGACGATGGACGACGACTTCACGCTGCACATCGACTCGAGCCGGTTGACCAGCCACATCGCGCCCTACGAACTGGTCAAGACCATGCGCGCTTCGGTGCTGGTCCTCGGTCCGCTGCTGGCGAAACATGGGGCCGCGGAAGTGTCGCTGCCCGGCGGTTGCGCGATCGGCTCGCGGCCGGTCGACCTGCACCTCAAGGGCCTGCGCGCGCTGGGCGCGGACATCTCGGTCGAGAACGGCTACATCAAGGCGTCCGCGGCGCGACTGCGCGGCGCGCACCACGTGTTCGAATTCGCCAGCGTCGGCGCGACGGAGAACGTGCTGATGGCCGCGGCGCTCGCCGAGGGCCGCACCGTGCTGGAGAACGCGGCGCGGGAACCGGAGATCGTCGACCTGGCCGATTGCCTCAACGCGCTCGGTGCGCAGGTCACCGGCGCGGGCACCGGCCAGATCGTGATCGAGGGCGTGGAGCGGCTGCATGGCGGCCGGCACAGGGTGCTGCCCGACCGCATCGAGACGGGCACCTTCCTGGTCGCGGCGGCAATGACCGGCGGCTCCATCGTCGTGAGCGGCGCGCGTCCGGACTCGATGGACGCGGTGCTCGACAAGCTGGCAGAGGCGGGAGCGCAGATCCGATGCGAGCGCGACCGCATCGCACTCGACATGGGTGGCCGCCGTCCGAAATCGGTCGACATCGCCACGGCGCCGCACCCGGGCTTCCCGACCGACATGCAGGCGCAGTTCATGGCGATGAACTGCATCGCCGAAGGTGTCGGCATCGTGACGGAGACGATCTTCGAGAACCGCTTCATGCACGTGCAGGAGCTGCAGCGGCTGGGCGCGGACATCCGGATCGAGGGGCACACGGCCGTCGTCCACGGGGTCCCGCGCCTGGGCGGTGCGCCGGTGATGGCGACGGACCTGCGCGCGTCGGCGTCGCTCATCCTCGCGGGACTGGTCGCCGACGGCGAAACCACCATCGACCGCATCTACCACCTCGACCGCGGCTACGAGCGCATCGAAGAAAAACTCTCCGCCCTCGGCGCCAGGATCAAGCGCGTCGACTGAGCGGTGTGTGCGTGGGGCGCGGCCGTGGTGCCTCGCCGGGACACGCCGTGAATCCGTCCATGGAGGCTAATCCGCGCCATCCATGGCGCGTATTGTCCCGTCGAGGCACCACGATCGCGCCTTGCAACATCGCCGGCGCTCGTGGGGAGAAAAGAGCAAACGCAACCGCCTCGGCGCGCCCGCTAATCCCGAAGGCCGTCGGCGTGCGTGAGGGTGGTTTGAGCAGGCCATGGATGGCCTGCGGCCGGCGTTAGAGGCAGGACAGCCGTCACGACGGACAAACCACCCTCACGCATGACGGCGGCCCGAGGTACTACCTCAGTGCGCGCCGGCTCTTGGCGGAAGAAGTCAGTCGATGGAGACGAGGCGCAGGTCCATCTTGTCCTCGCCTTCGTCGCGCTGGAGGATGCGGACCGGCACGGGGATGCCCTTCACGATCCAGGCGATGGTCTGCTTCTCGTCGTCGGTGCGGAGCACCTTGGTCGCTTCGTGCGCGCGACCGCCAATGGTGACCTGTTCCTTGCCGGCGACCTTGTAGACGTGCTGCTTGGCGCGGCCGTTCTCGACCAGGCGATAGGACAGCGTCTTGCCCGCTGCCACGTCGCGCGCGAGCGCGAGGTTGAGCAGCATCGCGTCCATGTCGCCGGCACGCAGCTTCACGGGGCCGGCGCGCTCGGGTTTCACGTCGCCCGTCCAGCGCGCCTCGCCGCGGTTCCAGTCGTACGTCGCCTTGCGGGTGCTGGACTTGAACAGCAGCTTCGACGAGTCGCTTCCGGCCAGCGGGCGCCAGTGGCCGTTGGCCGTGTCGAACGTGGTGCTCTGCGACAGGTCGGCGCCGGCGATCGCCGCCATGCCTTCCGTGCCACGCACGTCCAGGCTGTAGGTCCAGCGGCCTTCGCCGGCGGGCACCAGGCGCATCACGCCGTCGCCCTGGCGGCTGCCCTCGTACCAGGCTTCGTACGTCGCGGTGAACGGTTCCAGCGCGAAAGCCGGGATCGCGGCGAGCAGCGTCGCGGCACCAAGCGTGGCGCGCAGGAGGGCGGCGCGCCAGCGGACAGGACGGGCGGTTGGCGTGGTCACGGCGTGGGGCATGGTCACTCCTGTGGGATCGGGGCGTGCGCCGGGGCATTCGGCGCAAAACTACCGGCGGAATCTAGCTGCAACGGGATAAACAAGGGGTGACCATCCAGTATTGCGTCCCCTTCGCGTTCAGCCAGGCGGCCGGCAACGGCCAGGCGCAATGCCGCCACCAGCAACGGATGTTCGACCGCGAGCACGCGCGCGGCCAGCGACGCGGCGCCTTCGCCGCGAACGACCGGAACCCGCGCCTGTGCGACGACGGCGCCGGCGTCGAGCTCCGGGACGACGAAATGGACGCTGGCGCCATGCTCGTCGTCGCCCGCTTCGAGCACGCGCGCATGCGTGCGCAAACCGCGGTATTTCGGCAGCAGCGACGGATGGATGTTCAGCAGCCGCCCGCGGAACCGTTCGACGAATGGATCGTCGAGGATCCGCAGGTACCCGGCGCAGACCACCCAGTCCGGGCGCACGGCCGCGACCGCATCGCCGAGGGCGCGATCGAAATCCGCGCGTGTCGCGTGGCGCGCCGGCGTGTCGCTCCAGCGCAACGCGGCGGGCACGCGCGCGAGTGCCGCGGCGTCGGGACGGTCGGAGAACACGCCGACGAGTTCGGCTT
>DASTUL010000048.1:0-9994 GCA_035759645.1 Lysobacteraceae bacterium
CGAACGCCGGGACGACCCGGAAGGCGCGCGGCTGAGGGGCCAGGTCACGGCCGCGGACATCTCGCCGGACGGCCAAGCCCTGGCGGTCCTCACCTACGACGACGTGCTGCTCTACGAACGCGGCGGGGACACCTGGAGCGAGGCCGTCGCGCGCCAACCGGTCGTCCACGACCTCACCCTGCTCCCCCAGGCGGAAGCCATCGCCTGGTCGGCCACGGGCCACGCGCTCTATGCCACGGGCGAGTTTCGGCCCGCCCCCCTGCTGCTGCTCACCCCCGACTGACGGCCGTTCGTCGGGAAGCGCTTGCGTAGGTTGATATCACTTTGATATCACTACCTCGTGGCGGCCGGGAGGTCCCGGCGGCAAGGGAGGGTCAACGATGAAAGAGAACCAGATCCGGTCGTTTCCGGGAATCCCGCTGCTGTTGCTGTTCCTGGCGCTCGTCGCCGGCAGCATCTGGCTGTTCGTGGAAGGCGTGCGCGGCGAAAGCGTGTGGATGGCCGTCGGCGCCATCGTCCTCGGGCTGGTCAGCCTGCTGATGATGATCGGCCTGTACATGGTCGAGCCCAACCAGGCCGCGGTGGTCAGCCTGTTCGGCCGCTACATCGGCACGGTCAAGGAGAACGGGCTGCGCTGGAACAACCCCTTCTTCAGCAAGCGCAAGGTCTCGCTGCGCGTGCGCAACTTCGAGAGCGGCAAGCTCAAGGTCAACGAACTGGACGGCAGCCCGATCGAGATCGCCGCGGTGATCGTGTGGCGGGTCGTGGATTCGGCAGAGGCGGTGTTCAACGTCGACGACTACGAGAGCTTCGTGCACATCCAGTCCGAGGCCGCGCTGCGCGCGATGGCCACGTCCTACCCGTACGACCAGCACGAGGACGGCCAGGTCTCGTTGCGCAGCCACCCGGTGGAGATCAGCGAGAAGCTCAAGCAGCAGCTCGACGAGCGGCTGACCGAGGCGGGTGTCGACGTGATCGACGCACGGATCAGCCACCTCGCCTACGCGCCGGAAATCGCCAGCGCGATGCTGCAACGCCAGCAGGCCAACGCCGTCATCGCGGCGCGCACGCGGATCGTGGCGGGCGCCGTCGGGATGGTCGAGATGGCGCTGCAGGAACTGCAGAAGAACGGCGTCGTGCACCTGGACGAGGAACGCAAGGCCGCGATGGTCAGCAATTTGCTGGTGGTGCTGTGCGGGGATCGGTCGACGCAGCCGATCGTGAACGCCGGCACGTTGTATTGAATCGCGGCTTACGCCGCTCCTACACCATGACCGAAAAGAAGGCCTATCCGCTGCGCATCAACGCCGAGATCCTGTCGGCGGCACAGCGCTGGGCCGACGACGAGCTGCGCAGCCTCAACGCCCAGATCGAGTACGTGCTGCGCGACGCGCTGCGCAAGGCAGGCCGGTTGCCCGATGCGGGCGCCGGCAAGGAACGCAAGGGAGAACGCAAATGAGCAAGGAGATGTGACGCCATGCTGCATGTCATCAACATGATCGAACGCCGCTTCGGCCCGCGCGCACCCCGTATCGTCGCCGTGCTGCTCGCGGCCAGCGCCATCGCGTTGGCCGTGGGCCTGGTCATCTTCGGGGTCGGCCAGCGATGACAAACCGCACACCCTGGCAACTGGAACCGGCTTCGAGTGGCGCGCGCGCCTGGCTGCTGGGGCTCACGACGGTGCTGCCTGTGGTCATCACCGGGGTCGCGCTCGGGTTCGCCTACATGAGCGACGGACCGAAGAGCCTGATCGCCGACAACGAACCCCTGACGATCGGCATCGCGCTTGCGAGCGTCGCCCTCCTCTGCGGGGCCATCGCCCTCGTCGTCGACCGCGCAATGCGTCGGCATCGCATCACCGTGGATGCCGACGGCGTCGAGGTCGCCACCACGTTCTACAAGCGGCGGCTGGACTGGGCACAGTTGCGGCTCGAGGAAGCGCGCGTGGCCAACCTCGACGAACACACCCACCTCAAGCCGACGTACAAGAGCAACGGCACGTCGGTTCCAGGGTTCCGCAGCGGCTGGTTCCGCCTGCGCAACCGCGAGAAGGCGCTGGTTGCGATGGGCGGCGGTCCGCGCGTGGCCTGGGTGCCGACGACGCAGGGCTACGGGCTGCTGCTGCAACCCCGCCAGCCCCAGGCGCTGCTGGACCACCTGCGCGCAAGCGCACCCCACTGAAAGCGGTGTAGGAGCGGCTTAAGCCGCGATGCTTTTCGGGGACGGCATCGCGGCTTACGCCGCTCCTACCGAGCAGGTACGCTTCGGTCATGCAGCCGCGCGCCCAGCTGATGGTCAACACGCCGGAGATCGAACTCTGGCCGGGCGGCCTGCTGCGCGCGCGCGCCAGCCGCGACGCGCGGATCCTGGCGCGGGCGCAGTGGGTGCTTCGGCGCAAGCGTGACGGGAAGTACCTGGCCGCCGAGTTGCCCGAAGGCCTCGTCGCGCTCGTGCCGGCGCTGGCGCGCGAGCCCGGGATCGACGAGGCAATGGACGCCCTTGCCCGGCATGGGCCGCGGCCACGCATGGGGCCTGCGGGGACGTTGCCGTTGTCGGGCCTCGAGGCCCGGCTGGAAGCACTGGGCCTGGACGTCGACGGTTATGCCGAGCGCACCGGCCTCGCGCTGGTGGCGGAACCGCTGCAGTTGCAGCTCGCGGGCTTCGATCGCTTCCGCCGCCCGCTATGGCTCGACACGAACGCCGCGCGCGCCTGGCGTCATCTGCAGCACGCCGCCCATCGCGACGGCGTGCTGCTCGAATCCATCTCCGGCTACCGCAGCCACGACTACCAGCTGGGTATCTTCGAGCGGAAGCTCGAGCGCGGACAGACGGTCGGCGAGATCCTTGCGGTCAACGCCGCGCCCGGCTTCAGCGAACACCACTCGGGTCGCGCGCTCGACATTGGCACGCCGGGTGAGGCGCCGGCGGAAGAAACCTTCGAGGCAACCGACGCGTTCGCGTGGCTAAGCGACAACGCCGCCGCCGACGGTTTCGTCCTGAGCTACCCGCGCGACAACCCGCACGGCATCAGCTACGAACCCTGGCACTGGCGCTTCGACGGCTGACAATCCCGGATTCCGCTGCGCTGCATCCGGGCTACGGGATGTCGCGGCGCGGACCCGGATTCCGCTGCGCTGCATCCGGGCTACGGACGTGGCGACGTAGCGGCGTAGCCCGGATGCAGGCGCAACGCGGCGGAATCCGGGATGCATTACCCATCCCGGGGCGATGCCTCACGCGTCTTGCGATCGCTTCGTGGGCGTCTTGTCGGCGTCGGCGATGCGCCAGAGGTAGAAGCTGGCGTAGGTGCGGTACGGGCCCCAGCGTTCGCCGCGGGCCAGCAGTTGCTTGGGGGTGGGCATCGCATCCGCACGGTCGACCAGTTGCGCGCCCTTGCGCACGCCGAGGTCGTCGACCGGCAGCACGTCCGGGCGTCCCAACCGGAACATCAGCATCATCTCGACCGTCCAGCGGCCGATGCCGCGTATCGGCACCAGCGCATCGACGATCGCGGCGTCGTCCATCGATGCCATCTGCCGCAGCGACGGGACTTCACCGCGCGATTCGCGCAGTGCCAGGTCGCGCAGCGCGAGCAGCTTGTTGCCGGACACGCCGCAGGCGCGGATGGTTGCGTCGTCGCAGCGGGCCAGCGTGTCGCAATGCAGGCGGTCGCTGTCGATCGCGGTTTCCACGCGACCGACGATCGTCGCCGCGGCCTTGCCCGACAGTTGCTGGTAGAGGATCGCGCGCGCCAGCGCATCCACGGGGTCGAAGGATTTCCGCCAACGCGGTTCCGGACCGATCGGCCCGATGCGGCGCATCCAGGTCGCCAGTTTCCGGTCGCGCTTCGCCAGGTGGGC
The DNA here is from genome assembly GCA_035759645.1 of Lysobacteraceae bacterium. Taxonomy (GTDB): domain Bacteria; phylum Pseudomonadota; class Gammaproteobacteria; order Xanthomonadales; family Xanthomonadaceae; genus CAMPJU01. The sequence continues at coordinate 3,861 of DASTUL010000048.1, forward strand.
GTGCGCGGCGTCGGTGTCGAAGCCGCGCACGTTCCGTGCTACTTGATGGGCCAGTAGATCTCGAACTCGCCTTCGTCGGTGAAGCTGGCGGCGATGCCGGCTTCCCACTCTTCGTACGGACGGCCGGTGGTCTCGTGGCCGCGGGTCAGCGCCCAGGCGCGGACCGCGTCGCGGAAGCGCGGGAGGTTCGCCATGTGGCCTTCCATCGACGTGGTGGCGGCCTGGTGGCGCTCGACCATCCGGTACTCGACCGGACCCTGCAGCGCGATCTCGATCGGTGCGTCGTCCACGAGCGGCGCAGGCGCCGCGTCCTCGGCAACGACTTCCCCGGCAGCATCCTCGCCTTCGTCTTCGCCTTCAGCCGCAGCAGTCTCGCCGTCGGCCTCGTCCTCGGCGTCGTCGCCTTCCTCCGCCGGGCCGCTGCCGGCCTTGCGCACGGGCTGCGCGAGCTCGAACGCGTAGTTCTCGCTGCCGAACTCGACGGTCACCACCCGCAACGGGCCCGCGGCCTCGAGGCCGTTGGCCTCCATGACCTTGCGGATCCACTGGTTGTTGGTCGCCATCTGGTTCTGGACGACGTCGTTGTCGCGGCTGACGGTCGACGGCACGAACAGCACGTTCCGTGCCGGGCGCTCGACGATGGTCGGCTGTTCCTCGATCACCGCGTAGTCGAAGTTCGGGACGGTCGCCAGCATGTTGCCAAGGCGCTGCAGGCCCATCTTCATGCTGTCGCCGACGTTGCGGGCCACGTACAGGCCCTCGTAGCGGCCCAGGATGTTCCAGCCGTAGTCGACGTCGTAGCTCTGGGTGATCTTGACGTTCCGGTTGTTGCGGCCGGTGGGTTCCAGGGTGATGGTCATCACCTTCTCGGCGCCACGGTGGTTGTTATCGACCTCGTACACGATGCGCTCGCCCGGCACCGCCTCGACGATCTTCCAGCTGCCCGAGCCCACGCGGTCGTCGCTCGACTCGTACTCGTAGGTCGCGCCTTCGCCGGCGGCCGGGCCGCTGAGGTTGCTTTCGCGGATGCTGCGCAGCGCGACGGGATTCCAGTCGTCGAACCGCCGCATGCTGCTCAGCGTGTCGTACACGATGGTCATCTTGCGGTTGGTTTCGACGCTCTCGGTGAGGTGGCGCTCGGACGGCAACAGCAGGCCGACCACGACGAACAGCGCGGCCACGATCGCCAGGGCAATCAGGATCTCGATGAAACGGGTCATTCAGGCTTCTCCAGCGCCGGCGGGGCGCGCAGACCCATCATCGTAGCAAGAGGCGCATGCCGGCGAAAAGACACATTTCACACCAACTGAAGCTCGAAGGCCTTCAGGACGGCCCGGGTCCGGTCGCGCACGCCCAGCTTGCTCAGGATGTTGGACACGTGGTTCTTGATCGTGCCCTCGGCCACGCCGAGCGAATTGGCGATTTCCTTGTTGGAGAAGCCCGAAGCCATCAGCCGCAGGATCTCGGTCTCGCGGTCCGTCAACGGGTCCGGGCGGTCGAGGCTGACGAAATCGTTGCGCATGTGCTCCAGGCCGGAGAGCAGGCGCTGCGTGACCGCCGGCTGCACCAGCGAGCCACCGGCCGCGACGGTCTGGATCGCGCCGACCAGCTGCTCCAGCGACACGTCCTTCAGCAGGTAGCCCTTCGCGCCCGCCTTCAGGCCCGCCAGCACCAGCTGGTCGTCGTCGAAGGTGGTCAGGATGATCGTGGGCGGCAGGTGGCCGGCGCGGGCCAGGGCTTGCAGCGCTTCCAGGCCGGACATCATCGGCATGCGCATGTCCATCAGGACCACGTCCGGACGCACCTGCGGGATCAGCTCGACCGCCTGCTTGCCGTCGGAGGCCTCTGCCACCACTTCCACCCCCTCGGCCAGGGCCAGCAGCGATCGGATGCCCTGGCGCACCAGGGTCTGGTCGTCGACGAGACACACGCGGATCATCGGGACATCCTTCTTCATGTGGGGACCGGGGCCTCGACGAGGCCAGGACCGGTCGGCAGCGCCAGGCGCAGGCGGAAGCCGCCGTCGGCCTGCGACTCGACCTGCAGTGTGCCGCCCTGCTGGGCCAGCCGCTCGCGCATGCCGCGCAGGCCGTTGCCGGGGATGATGGTTTCGGCACCCTTGCCATCGTCGCGCGCGGTGATGGTGACGCGGCCGTCGCGGCGGAACGCCTCGATCCAGAGGTTGTCGGCACCGGCGTGGCGGACCGCGTTGGTGATGATTTCCTGGGTGCAGCGCAACAACACGTGCGCGCGCTCCGGGTCCTCGAGCGCCAGCGGCTCCGCGATCTCCATGTGGATCGCCAGCGACGGCACGTTCTCGGCCAGCGGACGCAGCGCGGCGGCCAGGTCGATCGCCCCGCCCTCGCGCAGCTGGCTGACCGCCTCGCGCACGTCGGTCAACAGCAGCCGGGCCAGCGTGTGGGCCTGGGTCACGTGCTCCTTCACCCGCCCCTCGGACAGGTGCCCGGCCACTTCCAGGTTCAGGCTCAAGGCCGTGAGGTGGTGGCCCAGCAGGTCGTGCAGCTCGCGGGAAATGCGGGTGCGCTCGTTCACGCGGGCGCTTTCGGCCAGCAATGCGCGGGTCGCGCGCAGCTCGGCGTTCAGGCGCCGCTGCTCCTCGCGGGCCCGGGCCTGCTGCAGCGCCACCAGGCTGGTGACGAACACGAAGCCCGAGAAGCCGGCGTACAGCAGCGACTGCATCAGCGACTCGAGCGGCGAGAAGCCCAATGCGCGCACGAACACCGGCATCACCACCACCTGGCTGAGCAGCAGCCAGGGCACGCCCACCGACAGCGGCAGCAGCCAGGGCAGCACGCAGGCGGCCACCATCAGCAGCACACTGCCCAGGCCGCTGGAGCTGTAGTAGCTGACCGCGATCGCGCTGGCGGTGAGTACCACCAGCAGCAGGTAGTCCGCCGCGACGACCCGGCGCATGCCCAGGCCGCGGGTGAGCCAGGCATAGCTCAGCCCGAACGCACCGTGCGCCGCCCAGGCCTTCCAGAGCCCCGAGGCCCACAGGCCCGTGTCCAGCGCCGGTTGGGCCGCGCCTTCGGCCGGTTGCACCGCCAGCGACAGGGACAGCAACGGCACCGCCACGACCGCCCAGGTGAACAGGCCGGCATAACGCAGCAGACGGGTATGGTTCAGGCGCGCGAGCATGGCGCATCGTAGCCCGCCACAAGGGTCGTGGAGAGCACCGAAAGTCATGGGGCAGCAAGGGTCCCACCGGACCCCGGGGCCGCTCGGCGTGCGATAATCCGTATCGAATACGGGGCCTTGCGGAGCAGTAGGAATGTTGTCGTCGTCGATCGTCATCCGCGACGTGCGCGAGCACGAGCTGGATTCCGTCCTAGCGCTCAACAATGCCGCCGGTCCCGCGATCCTGCCGCTCGACGCGGCGCGCATCCGGACATTCTTCGAGACCGCCGAGTATTTCCGCGTCGCCGAGCGCGACGGGACGATGGCGGGGTTCCTGGTCGCCCTGGGCAGCGACAGTCCCCACGACAGCGCGAACTTCCGCTGGTTCCGCGAGCGCAACCCGGAGTTCCTGTACATCGACCGCATCGTGGTCGCCAGCCGTCGCCGCGGTGGCGGCGTCGGTCGCGCGTTCTACGCCGACGTGCAGAGCTACGCCGAGCTGCGCTACCCGCAACTGGCCTGCGAGGTGTTCCTCGAGCACGGCAGCGATCCCGCCCTGCTCTTCCACGGCAGCTTCGGCTTCCGCGAAGTCGGCCAGCACGTCATCGAGGCGGACGGCCGCAAGCTGCGCGCCGCGATGCTGATGAAGGAGCTGTGCAGCTACGCGTGGGTGCGCGAGACCTACGGCGACGCGCTGCCGGATGCGACGTGGGTCGGCGCACCGCGCGCCACGGCGCCGGAACCACAACGGCCGACGGGAACCTGCCGCTGATGGGCGCGGCGGTCGATTACGAGCAGGCCGGCGAACTGAAGATCGGCCAGGTCGGCATCGCCAACCTCCGCATCCGCACGCTCGACGTCGACCGCCTCGCGGCCGAGATGCGCGAGCGCGTCGACCGCGCACCCAAGCTGTTCGCGCGCGCCGCGGTCATCGTCGACTTCAACACCCTGCCCGGCATCCCCGATACCAAGACCGCGCGCGGCCTGGTCGACGCACTCCGCGACGCCGGCGTGCTGCCGGTCGCGCTCGCTTACGGCAGCAACGACAACGCCAAGCTCGCCGAAGCGCTGGGCCTCCCGCTCCTCGCCAAGTTCCGCGCCCAATACGAACCCGCTGGTGATGGCGGGGTCGCGGCTGACGCCGCTCCTACACGGAGCCGACCGACGAAATCGGACCCCGCAGACCCCGTAGCCCGGAAGGAGGCGCCGCAGGCGCCGGATTCCGGGACCGCGCAGCACCCCCCTGCCCAACCCGGACTCATGCAAACCACCCCGGTCCGCTCCGGCCAGCAGCTCTACGCCGACAACCGCGACCTCACCGTGCTCGGCACGGTCGGCGCCGGCGCGGAAGTCATCGCCGACGGCTCCATCCACGTGTACGGCGCATTGCGCGGGCGCGCGCTGGCCGGCGCGCAGGGCAACGAAAAAGCGCGGATCTTCTGCCGCGAGTTCCTGGCCGAACTGGTCGCCATCGCCGGCCACTACAAGGTGCTCGAGGAAATCCCGCAGGACCTGCGCGGCAAGCCGGCGCAGGTCTGGCTCGACGGCGACGAACTGAAGATCGTGGCGCTCGACTGAGCGCTCGACACACACCCTCCCCCACCGCATTCCTGGAGAAACCACTTGGCTGAAATCATCGTAGTCACCTCCGGCAAGGGCGGCGTCGGCAAGACCACCACCAGCGCCAGCCTGGCCTGCGGCCTCGCGCGCCGGGGCAAGAAGGTTGCGGTCATCGACTTCGACGTGGGCCTGCGCAACCTCGACCTGATCATGGGTTGCGAGCGCCGCGTGGTGTACGACTTCGTCAACGTGATCCAGGGCGAAGCATCGCTCAAGCAGGCGCTGATCAAGGACAAGCGCTACGACAACCTGCACGTCCTCGCGGCGTCGCAGACGCGCGACAAGGACGCGCTGACCAAGGAAGGCGTGCAGAAGGTGCTCGACGACCTCGCCGCCGACGGCTTCGACTACATCGTGTGCGACTCGCCCGCGGGCATCGAGAAAGGTGCGTTCCTGGCGATGTACTTCGCCGACCAGGCGGTGGTCGTGGTGAACCCGGAAGTGTCGTCGGTGCGCGATTCGGACCGCATCCTCGGCCTGCTCGCCTCCAAGACCCGCCACGCCGAGAGCGGCAGCGGCGAGGTCAAGGCGAGCCTGTTGCTGACCCGCTATGCGCCGGGTCGCGTGGAGAGTGGCGAAATGCTGTCGATCGGCGACGTGGAGGAGGTGCTCGGCCTGAAGACGATCGGGGTCATCCCCGAGTCGACCGACGTGCTCAATGCGTCCAACAAGGGCGAACCGGTGATCCTGGACCTGGAGTCCAACGCGGGACAGGCCTACGACGACGCCGTCGCGCGCCTGATGGGCGAGGAGCGGCCGATGCGCTTCACCCTGCCCGACAAGAAGGGCTTCTTCAACAAGCTGTTCGGAGGTTGAGCATGGGCATGTTCGATTTCCTGAAGGCCAAGAAGAACACCGCTTCCATCGCCAAGGACCGCCTGCGCATCATCATCGCGCAGGAACGTTCCGCCGTCGGTGGCCCGGACTACCTGCCGCTGCTGCGCCGCGAGCTGCTGGAAGTCATCCGCAAGTACGTCAGCGTCGATGTCGACGCCGTCAAGGTCGACGTCGTCAAGGATGGCGAACACGACGTCCTGGATATTTCCGTGGCGCTTCCCGAACGGGCGTAGCGTGTAGCCCGGATGCAGGCGCAACGCGCCGGAATCCGGGGCCGGGACTTCCATTGACGATGGCGGGCGCGATTCACGACCCGGATTGCGCTTTGCTTCATCCGGGCTACGGGTGCAACGCATGTTGACGCTTTGCGACATCGATGAGCCTGCCGTCGCGGCGCTGCTTGCGTCGTACGGCATTGCGCTCGCGCGCGTTCCTGATGGCGCATCGATTCCCGGTTCGTTCTGGGGCGAGCCCGAAGCCGGGATCATCGGCTGCACCGTGCACGCGCGCGGCGATACGCCGGTGCATTCGTTGCTGCA
>DASTUL010000049.1:0-8368 GCA_035759645.1 Lysobacteraceae bacterium
CCGCCATGACCCTCAAGACCCGCCTCACCGACGACATGAAGGCCGCCATGAAGAGCGGCGACAAGGCTTCGCTCGGCGTGATCCGCCTGGTCAACGCGGCGATCAAGCAGCGCGAGGTCGACGAGCGGGTCGAGCTCGACGACGCCCAGGTCTTGGCCGTGCTGGAGAAGATGGTCAAGCAGCGCAAGGATTCGGTGACCCAGTTCGTCGCCGCCGGTCGCGAGGACCTGGCCGGGATCGAGCGTGCCGAGATCGTGGTGATCGAACGCTACCTGCCGGAAAAGCTGGGCGAAGCCGAAGTGCTGGCCGCGATCGATGCCGCCATGGCCGAGACCGGCGCGTCCGGCCCGGCCGACATGGGCAAGCTGATGGGCGTGCTGAAGCCGCGCCTGGCCGGCCAGGCGGACATGGGTGAAGTGTCGAAGCTGGTGAAGCAGCGCCTATCCTAGCCACACCATGGGCCGCATCCCCGACGCCTTCATCGACGACCTGCTCGCGCGCAGCGACATCGTCGAGCTCATCGGCGCGCGGGTGCCGCTGAAGAAGCAGGGCAAGGAGTACGCGGCGCGTTGTCCGTTCCACGACGAGCGCTCGCCATCGTTCACCGTGTCGCCTACGAAACAGTTCTACCACTGCTTCGGCTGCGGCGCGCACGGCACGTCGCTCAGCTTCCTGATGCAGTACGACCGCATGGAATTCCTCGATGCGGTCGAGGAACTGGCGCGGCGCGTCGGCGTCGAGGTGCCGCGCGACACGCAACAGCGCAATGCCAATCCCGACACGCTGGACCTGTTCAAGGCGGTCGAGGCGGCGGCGCAGTTCTTCCGCAGGCAACTGGCGACGAGCTCCAAGGCGCTGGCGTACCTCGACACGCGTGGCGTCGGTGAAAGCGTGCGCGAGCGCTTCCACCTCGGTTATGCGCCGGACGGTTTTTCCGCGCTCAAGGACGCTTTGGGCACGGACGAGCGCCGCATGAAGCTGCTCGAACGCGCCGGCCTGTTCTCCCGCAGCGAGAACGGGCGCGTTTACGACAAGTTCCGCGACCGGCTGGTGTTCCCGATCCTGGACCGGCGCGGGCGACCCATCGCGTTCGGCGGCCGCGTGCTGGATCCCGAGGACAGCCCGAAGTACCTCAACTCGCCCGAGACGCCGCTGTTCCACAAGGGCCGCGAACTGTACGGCCTGTGGCAGGTGCGCCAAGCGCACTCGACCATCCCGCGGCTGGTGGTCGTCGAGGGCTACATGGACGTCATCGCGCTATTCGAGCACGGCGTCGACACCGCGGTGGCCACGCTCGGCACCGCGACGACGCCCGACCATGCGGAACTGCTGTTCCGAAACGCGGCCGACGTGTATTTCTGCTTCGACGGCGACCGCGCCGGCCGCAGCGCCGCGTGGAAGGCGGTCGAGTCGGTGTTGCCGCGCATGCGTGACGGGCGCCAGGCGTTCTTCCTGTTCCTGCCCGAGGGCGAGGACCCGGACACCATCGTGCGCAAGGAAGGCGCGGCCGGTTTCGATGCGCGCCTGCGCGATGCGACGCCGCTGTCGCAGTTCCTGTTCGATTCACTGGCCGCCGACGTCGACCTGCGCACGCTCGAGGGCAAGGGCCGGTTGGCGGAGCGCGCGAAGCCGTTGCTCGCCCAGATCCCGGACGGCGCGTTCGGCGACCTGATGCGCCAGCGCGTGGTGGAGCTGACGGGTGTCGGCGCGCGCAACAGCACGCCTGACACGCACGTGCCGGTGCAGCGCGCGCACCGGGGCGGTGGCCGTGGTGCGCCGGCGCCGAAGCGCAGCCTCGTGCGCAGCGCCATCGCATTGCTGCTGCAGCAGCCCGCCCTCGCGCTGGAGCTGCAACCGCCGTACGGTTTCACGGCGCTGCGTCAACCCGGCGTCGACCTGCTGGCCGAGATCATCGCGCTGGTGCGCGAGCGGCCCGGCGCCAGCACCGGTGCGATCCTCGAACACTTCGCCGGCGCCGAGGGCGACGAGCGTTCGGCGGCGCTGCAGAAGCTGGCCTCCCAGCCAATGCCCGGCGATGAAGCACTGTGGCGGAACGAGTTCCTGGACGCGATGGCCCAGCTGGAACGGCAGACGCTGCAGCAGCGCGTCGACGAGTTGCAGGCCAAGCAACGCGAGGGCGTGCTCGCGGCCCGGGACAAGGAAGAGATGCGGGCGCTCCTGGGGTCGCTGGCGCGCTGACCCTGTCATCCCCGCGAAGGCGGGGATCCAGCATTTGGCGCTAACCTCATCCCCTGACGCCACCGGGGACCCGCCATGCACCTTCGCCCTACCGCAATTTTCATCCTGGCTTCGCTGTGCGCATCGCCCGCGTTTGCACAACTCGCACCCGACGTACCCCGCGAAGTCGTCGGCACCCGCACCAGCGAAAACATCCCTCCCATTCCGGCGGAACTGCTGGAGCGCCTGAACCGCTACCAGAACACCCGCAGCGCAAGCGTCGCGGGCTGGACCGGCGATGGCTGCCTGCTGGTCAGCACCCGCTTCGCGGAAACCAGCCAGGTCCACCGCGTCTGCGAACCGATGGGCATGCGCGAACAGCTGACGTTCTATCCCGAGCCCGTCGGTGGCGTCACCGCCGCACCCGCCGCGTCCGGCAACGAAGGCTTCGTCTTCGCCAAGGACACCGGCGGCGACGAGTTCTCGCAGCTGTCCTGGTTCGACCTGGACAGCCGCGAGACAACGCTGCTGACCGACGGCAAGCGCTCGCAGAACCGCGGTGCCCTGTTCTCGCACGACGGCCGCCAGCTCGCCTACAGCAGCACCGGGCGCAACGGCACCGACACCGACATCTGGGTACGCGACATGGCCACCGGCGAGTCACGCGTCGTGGTCGACGCCGGCGGGAGCTGGTTCGCGCAGGACTTCTCGCCCGACGGCACGCGCCTGCTGGTCACGCGTTACGTGTCGATCAACGAGGCCTACCCGGGCGAGGTCGACCTGGCCACCGGCGAGCTCACGATGTTCCCTGTCGACGGGGGCAAGGCGGCGTTCGGCGGCTTCCGCTACGCGCCCGATGGCGAGTCCGCGTACTTCGTCTCCGACGAGCCGATCGCCAGCCGCCCGAGCGAGTTCATGACCCTGCGCCACCACGATCCGCGCAGCGGCGCATTGAACGAGCTGAGCGGCCACATCCCGTGGGACGTGGAGATGTTCACCATCGCCCCGGATGGCGGGCACCTGGCCTACGTCACCAACGAGGACGGCATCCATCGCCTGCGCGTGCTGTCACTGCCCGACCATCGCGAAGTGCCGCTGCCGGAGCTTCCCGTCGGGTTGATCGGCGGCCTTGAGTTCTCGCCGGACGGGGATCGCCTGGCGCTCACGCTGAACAGCGCGACCTCGCCGAGCGACAGCTACGTCATCGACCTCGGCGACCGCTCGCTGGTGCGCTGGACCCGCAGCGAAGTCGGCGGGCTGGACCCGGCGGATTTCGTGACGCCGACCCTGGTCCGCTATCCGACCTTCGATCAGTTCGCCGGCAAGCCGCGCACCATTCCCGCCTTCTACTACCGCCCCGCGGGCATCCCGGCGGACCAGCCGTTGCCGGTCGTGATCAACATCCACGGCGGCCCGGAGAGCCAGGCGCTCCCGTCGTTCAATCCCACCGCGCAGTTCCTCGCCAACGAGCTGGGCGTGGCGATGCTGGTGCCGAACGTGCGCGGCTCGGCCGGCTACGGCAAGACCTGGCTGACGCTGGACAACGCCAAACGCCGTGAGGATTCGGTGCGCGACATCGGCGCGCTGCTGGACTGGATCGAGGAACAGCCGGGCCTGGACCACGAGCGCGTCGGCGTCTACGGCGGCAGCTACGGCGGCTACATGGTGCTGGCAACGATGGCGACCTACCCCGAGCGCATCCGCGCCGGCGTCGACATCGTCGGCATCTCCCACTTCGGCACGTTCCTGAAGAACACCGAGGACTACCGCCGCCACCTGCGCCGCGCCGAGTACGGCGACGAACGTGATCCGGCAATCGCCGCCCTGTTCGAGCGCATCTCCCCGCTCAACAACGCCGGCCGGATCACCTCGCCCCTGTTCGTCGCCCAGGGCCGCAACGACCCGCGCGTGCCCTGGACCGAGGCAGAGCAGATCGTCGAGGCCGTGCGCGGCAACGGCCAGCCGGTCTGGTACCTGCTGTTCGCCGACGAGGGCCACGGCTTCCGCAAGAAGGCCAACTCGGACTACTTCGGCGCCGCCAGCATCCTGTTCTGGCAGCAGCATCTACTCGGCGACGACAACTGACCGCCTAGGCTGGCGCTCCCCCATGTGGAGAGCGCCATGCCGCGGAACGCTTGCCTTCTCGCCGTCGCCATCGCCTGTCTGTTGACGGCTTGTGAAGATGGCCCCGACGCGACGGACCGTGGCGAACCGGCGCCGGTGGCGGCGACCACCGAAGCGTTGCGCCTGCCGCCGAACAGTGCCGCGCGCGCCGATGCGGCGGTCGAGGCCGTCATGGCGGCGCGGGACATCCGCGAGATCCCCGCACACCGGCACGCCTTCGTCGATCTCGACGGCGATGGTGCCGAAGACCTGCTGGCGTTCCTCGACGACCCCAACTGGTGCACCGATGGTGCGTGCACGCTGCTGGTATTCCATCGGGAGGCAGGCGACGACGTGCTGATCGCCGAAGTCGCACCCGTCAGGCCGCCGATCGCCGTGGGTGAACCGTCGCCCGGAAACTGGCGGGACATCCTGGTGACCGTCGGGGGAGCAGAGGGCGTGCCGCAAGGGACGGTCGCGCTGCAACGGGACGGCATCGGTTATCCGGAAGATCCGACGCTGATGGCGGCGCTCGCGTCGGATGTCGTCCCGAACGCGGAAGTCCTGATCGACTGATTCCGTCGCGACTTCCGGGCCGCTCACTCCACCCGCTGCAACTCGAACGCCGCCACCGGCTCCAGCCACGGCAGCAACCAGTGGTCCAGCAGCAGGAACGCAAACAACGCCATCAGGTACACCACGGAGTAGTTGAACACCCGCATCGCGTAGAACTCGTCCGGCGGGTCGAGCAGCTTCCAGGCGTGCCACACGAACACCACGCCGAGCACCAGCGCGCCGCCGAGGTAGAACACGCCGCTCATGCCGGTGGCCCAGGGCAGCAGCGTCGCCAGTACCAGCAGCACGGTGTACAGCAGGATCTGCCAGCGCGTGTACACCACGCCGTGCGTGACCGGCAGCATCGGCACCATCGCGCGCGAGTAGTCCTCGCGCCGGAAGATCGCCAGCGCCCAGAAGTGCGGCGGCGTCCACACGAAGACGATCAGCACCAGCAGCAGTGCGTGCGGGTCCAGCGTCCCGGTGATCGCCGACCAGCCCAGCGCGGGCGGCGCGGCGCCCGCGATGCCGCCGATCACGATGTTCTGCGGCGTCGCGCGCTTGAGCCAGCCGGTGTAGACGATCGCGTAGCCGATCAACGAACCGAATGTCAGCACCGCCGCCAGCGGATTGGTGCCGAACCACAGGATCAGCATCGACGCGACGCCCAGCACCACGGCGAACGTCACCGCCTGCGCGGTGCGCAAGCCGCCGGTCGGCAGCGGCCGGTCGTGCGTGCGCGCCATCACGGCGTCGATGCGCTGGTCGAGCACGTGGTTGATCGCCGCCGCGGACGCTGCCGCCAGCCAGATGCCCAGCAGCCCGAGCACCGACTCGCGCAACGGTGGCAGGCCGGGCACCGCCAGGAACATGCCCACAAGCGCGGTGAACACGATCAGCGCCACCACGCGCGGCTTGGTCAGTATCCAGTAGGAGCGCCAGTGGCCAGCCATGCTCAGGCCTCCGTGTCGCGCAGGCGCGCGAGCAGCGACACCAGCACGAACAGCAGCAGCACCGCGCCCGCGTTGTGCGCGACCGCGGTCCACAACGGCAGCGCCAGCTTCACGTTGGCGATGCCGAGCGCAAGCTGCGCGGCCAGCAGCACGGTGAGCACGCTGGCCCAGCCGCGCATGCCCGGCGTGCGGAACAACTGCAGCGCAAACGCGCCGGTCGCCAGCGTTGCCACCACCGCGCCGACGCGGTGCGCCAGATGGATCGCGATCCGCGATGCGCCGTCGAGGATCCCGCCTTCGTAGTCGACGCCGATGCCGCGCCAGAGCACGAAGCCCTCGCGGAAATCGGCCGGGGGCATCCACTGGCCGACGCAGGTCGGGAAGTCGGTGCCGCAGGCGAGCGCCGCGTAGTTGGCACTGGTCCAGCCGCCGAGCGCGATCTGCACCGCGAGCGCCACCAGCCCGACGAACAGCCAGCCACGCAAGCGCCGGACGTCCACCGTGCGGATCGGCAAGTCGGTCGCGCGCCACGCCATCCACACCAGCAGCGACAGCGTGAGCAACCCGCCGAGCAGGTGCGCCATCACCACCACCGGTTTCAGCAGCCAGGTCACGGTCCACATGCCAAGCAACGCCTGGAACACGATCACCGCGAGCGTGATCGCCGACACGCGCGCCAAGTCGACGTTGCTCCAGCGCAGCGCTGCCACCAGGAGCATGCCCTCGCCCGCCGCCGCAAGCACGGACGCCGTTACGTACTCGCCGCGCATGTACAGCGGAATGGCGATCGCGACCAGCGCGGAGGCGCCGAGCACCTGAGCGATGCCATGGATCCGCTTGCGTGCCGCCATCAATGCCAAGCCGAGCACCAGCACGCCCAAGCCACCTGCAAGCATGCGATGCACCTGCTCGCGCCACGCCTTGTGCGGGACGACCGGCCGGATCGCGGTGGCCGCATGGTCTGTCGCCTCGCCGATCGCCGGCCACGTCGCGCGCCCGTAGCAGGTCGGCCAGTCGGGACAACTCAGCCCGGCGTTGGACAACCGCACGAATGCGCCGAACACGATCACGCCCAACGCGAGCGCGACCGCCAGCCAGGCAAGGCGATGGAAATTGCGATGGACCTGCGACGTCATGGGCGACTCTTGGAAGACGTGATCACTGCAGCTTGACCAGGCGCTTGACGTCCGCATGCAGGCCGGCGGCGTCGAAGCCGGCAGGGTAGCGCAGGACCACGAAGCCATTCGGATCGATCACGTGCACGGTCGTGCCCACCGTGCCGGCGGGCGCCAGCCGTGCGCGCAGCGCCGGATCGGGCCGCAGCAGGCGCAGGGTCGCCGGCGCCTGGACGCCCTGCGGCCACGCCCCCGCCCACAGGATGTCCAGCCGGTCCGCGTTGTGGCCGAGCAGGCGCCACACCTTGTCCAGGTCGGCCGCGACCTGCATGCAGGCTGCATCGCAGTCCGCCGGCGGCAGCGCGGCGACGCGCCACTGGCGCGCCTCTGGATTCCACGCATACGTCCCACCGTCCGCGAGCGCGAGCGACTCGCCGCGCAGGTCGATCGGTGGCTGCAGCAGCTCGCCGTGCTGCCGTTCCGGCGCGGGCACCCAGCCGCCGGCATTCAACAGCATTGCGACCAGGATCGGCACGACGAACACCGCCACCAGCAGCAGCAGCTGCAGCCGCCCGCGGCGCTGTCGTGTGGAGGCATCGGACTCGTTCATCGTCGTTCCCCTGGTCGTGACTTCTTGCGACGGCTGCGCAGCGTGAGCACCAGCGCGATTACCAGCACGGTGGCGGCCAACCCGAACCACTGCACCGCGTACCCGAGGTGCCGCTCCGGCGGCACCGTGTTCGGTAGCACGGCCAGGTCGCGCGCATGGCCGAGCGACAGCGCGGGATCCAGGCGCAGCACGCGCGGGGCAATCGGCCGGTCGAGTCCTGCCGCGGCTGCGATGGCGTCCGGTTCGACGCGGGTGAGCAACCAGCCTTCGCCGGCTGGCGCGATGCCCGTGCCCAGGCGCAACCCGGGCGACGGCGGCGCCGCGAGCAGGCCGCGCACCGCGACGTCGCCTTGCGGCGTCGGCACCTCGGGCATCGCGCGACCCGCGCCGAGGGGCAACCAGCCGAGATCGACCAGCAACGCGCCCGCGGCCTCGCCTTCCGGCACGAAGACACGGTAGGCCCGCACACCGACGCGTCCCTCGTGGCGCTGGTTGTCGAGCAGGAACGGCCCGGTGTCGACGAAGCGACCACGGCCGGCACTCCAGTCCAGCTGATCGATGCGCTCCGGATCCGAAGCGGCGACCAGCGGCACCGGCTCGCGCGCTTCGAGCACCGCCGCGGCCTCGGCCATCACCGCCCGCTTTTCGTCGGCGCGCCCGTACTGCCAGGCGCCCAGCGATGCGAAGCCGGCGGCGAGCGCAATGGCGGCCAGCCAGCCGAACACAACGTTCCGGCCGCGGCTCACGTCGGGTGGTTCCCTGCTTGCGATAATGCCGCGCTGGCGCCCGCGGGGCGCCGCCCCACCCGACCGGTGACCGACGTGAACGACTCGCTCAAGACCCTGCTGGTGATC
>DASTUL010000050.1:0-4891 GCA_035759645.1 Lysobacteraceae bacterium
GGCGTTCGGCGGAGTCGTGGGTTGCCATGCGCGATCCTCTAGTCGATGTCGGCCAGCCGCTGCAGTGCCTCGGCGTAGCGGGCGCGGGTGCGTTCGATCACTTCGGGCGGCAGCCGCGGGCCGGGGGCGGTCTTGTCCCAGTCCAGCGTCTCCAGGTAGTCGCGCACGATCTGCTTGTCGTAGCTCGGCGGACTCGTGCCGACGCGGTATTCGTCCGCGGGCCAGTAGCGCGACGAGTCGGGGGTCAGCATCTCGTCCATCACGTGCAGGCGTCCGTCCGCGTCCGTGCCGAACTCGAACTTGGTGTCCGCGAGCAGGATGCCGCGCGAAGCGGCGTGGTCCGCCGCGAACTGGTACAGGCGCAGCGTCGCATCGCGCACCTGCTCGGCCAGGTCCGCGCCGACGATGCGCACCATCGTGTCGAAGTCGATGTTCTCGTCGTGGTCGCCGACCGCCGCCTTGGTCGAGGGTGTGAACACCGGTTGCGGCAGCTGCTCGGCCTGGCGCAGGCCATCGGGCAGGGCGATGCCGCTGACCCGGCCGGTGCGCTGGTAGTCCTTCCAGCCGCTCCCGATCAGGTAGCCGCGCGCGATGGCTTCCACCGGCACGGGCTTGAGTTTCTTCGCCACCACGGCGCGCTGCAGGTAGGGCGCGGGATCGACCCCGGCCGGCAGCACCGACGCGACGTCGATGCCCGTCAGGTGGTTGCGCATCAGGTGCGCGGTGCGCTCGAACCAGAAGTTGCTGATCCGGGTGAGCATCTCGCCCTTGCCGGGGATCGGGTCGGGCAGCACCACGTCGAACGCGCTCAGCCGGTCGGTCGCCACGATCAGCAGGTGGCCGTCGCCCAGGTCGAACACGTCGCGGACCTTGCCGCGATGGACCAGCGCGAGGCCGGGGAGCTCGGATTGGAGGAGGGGTCCTGCCACGCGTGGCCCATTTGCGCCGGGCCGGCCAGTTTAGACTGGTCTTCCCAGCGGCAGGACGCACGCCATGCAACCCACCGTCATCGCCCCCTCCATCCTTTCCGCCGATTTCGCCCGGCTGGGCGAGGAAGTCGACGCGGTGCTCGCCGCGGGCGCGGACTGGGTCCACTTCGACGTGATGGACAACCATTACGTGCCCAACCTCACCATCGGGCCGATGGTCTGCGAAGCCCTGCGCCGGCATGGCGTCACCGCGCCGATCGACGTGCACCTGATGGTGCAGCCGGTGGACCGGATCGTCCCGGACTTCGCGAAGGCGGGGGCCAGCATGATCAGCTTCCATCCAGAGGCCAGCGGGCACGTGCACCGCACCGTGCAGCTCATCCGCGCGAGCGGATGCCAGGCCGGGCTCGTGCTCAATCCCGCCACGCCCGTGGAGGTGCTGGACTACGTGCTCGAGGACCTGGACATGGTGTTGCTGATGTCGGTCAACCCGGGCTTCGGGGGGCAGGCCTTCATCCCGTCCACGCTGGAAAAGCTGCGGCGCGTGCGCGGGATGATCGAGCGCAGCGGGCGCAACGTGCGCCTGGAGATCGACGGCGGGGTCAAGGCCGACAACATTGGCGAGGTCGCGGCGGCGGGCGCGGACACCTTCGTCGCGGGCTCGGCGATCTTCGGCGCCGGCGACTATGCGGACGTGATCGGCCGCATGAAGGACACCGTCGCCGCGGCGCGGCGCGGCGCATAAAAAAGCCGGCGCGTTCGGCGCCGGCCTGGAGAGAAGTGGAGGCAATCCCGCCTCCGTCGTTCGTCCCTGCAATGTGGCGCCATTGTGCGCGGCCACGGTGACGGGGCCGTGACAGGCGGCTGCTAGCCTGCGCGCATGCGCTGGCGACTGGTGATCAACGGCAAGGCCGCGGGCGACGAGCCGCTGCGCGACGCCGTGGCGGCCATGCGGGCCGATGGCGAACAGGTGAGCGTGCGTGTCACCTGGGAAGCGGGCGATGCGGAACGGTACGTCGCCGAGGCGATCGCCGATGGCGTCGACACGGTGATCGCGGCCGGCGGCGACGGCACGCTCAGCGAGGTCGCCACCACGCTCGCGCACCGCGACGAGGCTGCCGACGCATTGCCTTCGCTTGCGCTGGTGCCGCTCGGCACCGCCAACGATTTCGCCGCCGCGGCAGGGGTGCCGCTGGATCCACACGCTGCGCTGGCGGTGGCGCGCGACTCGCCGGCCAGGGCGATCGACCTGTTGCGGATCGACAGTACCGGCAGCGACGGCGGGACCACGACCCATTGGTGCGCCAACCTCGCCAGCGGCGGCTTCGGCACGCAGGTGACCGTCGCGACCAACGAGGGACTCAAGAAGATCCTTGGCGGACTCGCCTACCTGCTGACAGGGATCGCGAGCCTGGGCCGGATCGACCCGATCCAGGCCCGGATCCGTGGCCCGGGTTTCGACTGGACCGGCGGCTTCATCGCGCTGGGCATCGGCAACGGCCGCCAGGCAGGCGGCGGGCAGGTGCTGTGCCCGGGCGCCGTGATCGACGACGACCTGCTGGAGCTGACCGTGGTGCCGAGCCTGGAGGGAACGGTGGGCGCGACGCTCATGACGTTGTTCACCCGGGGTCGCGAGGCTGCGCTGGACCGCGTGGCGGTGCGCGCGAAGCTGCCCTGGGTCGATCTGGCGTCCGACACGCCCTTCGTGTTGAACCTCGATGGCGAGCCGGTCGAGTCCACCCGCTTCCGTATCGAATGCGTCGCCGGCCGGGTCCGCATGCACCTGCCGGAGGGGTGCCCGCTGCTGCTAGAGTGCCCGCCATGACCTGTCGGGCCCATCCGCATTCCCTCGTTGCCGACGCCGGCTGGCGATGGTGGCCGCTGCACGCCGCCACGCCCGCCCCGACGTCCCCAACGGAAATGCCGCATGTCCTCGCCCGACAGCTCGACTGACACCACCGCCGACCCAGCGCTCCAGCGTTTCAACGCCCAGGCCGCCGCCGGCCACACCTTGGTCCCCGTCGTGCGCGAGGTCTTCTCCGACCTCGACACGCCGCTGTCGGTCTACCTGAAGCTGGTCGACGGGCCGCACGCCTACCTGTTCGAGTCGGTCGAGGGCGGCGAGCGCTTCGGGCGCTATTCGATCATCGGCCTGCCGGCGCGGCGCGTGTACGCCTTCGCGGGCCACACGCTGTACGTCACCGAGCACGGCGAACTGGTGGAGGCGCGCGCGGTCGACGACCCGTTCGCGGAGGTCGAACGGCTGCGTGCGCGCCATTCAGTCCCGCACATCGAGGGGCTCCCCGGCTTCACCGGCGGCCTGGTGGGGTGGTTCGGGTTCGAATGCATCGGCTACCTCGAGCCACGGCTCGCGGCGGGCAGCCTGCCCGACGAACTCGGCACGCCCGACATCCTGTTGATGCAGTCCGACGAAGTCGCGGTGTTCGACAACCTCAAGGGGCGGCTCTACCTCATCGTGCACGCCGATCCGTCCGAGCCGCATGCATTCGCGCGCGCGAACCGGCGGCTCGACCAGCTCGTGCATCGGCTGCGGCACGCGGGCGCGGGCTACCCGGACGTGCTCGATCCCGGCGCGCTGGGCGAGGCCGATTTCCGGACCGGCTTCGGCCGCGACGAGTTCATGGCCGCGGTCGGGCGCGTGCAGGATTACATCCGGGCCGGCGACGCGTTCCAGGTGGTGCTCAGCCAGCGCCTCTCGGTTCCGTTCAAGGCGCGTCCAGTCGACGTGTACCGCGCGCTGCGGGCGCTGAACCCGTCGCCTTACATGTTCTTCCTCGACATCGGCGAGATGCAGGTCGTCGGCTCCTCGCCGGAGATCCTGGTGCGATTGCAGGGCGACGAAGTGACGGTGCGCCCGATCGCCGGGACCCGCCCGCGCGGCGCGACCCCCGAGGAGGACACGGCCCTCGAAGCGGAGCTGCTGGCCGATCCGAAGGAGCGCGCCGAGCACCTGATGCTGGTCGACCTGGGGCGCAACGACGTCGGGCGCATCAGCGAGGCGGGCACGGTGGAAGTCGGCGAACAGTTCGTGGTCGAACGCTACAGCCACGTGATGCACATCGTCAGCGAGGTCACCGGGCGCCTGAAGCCCGGGCTGACCTGCGCCGACGTGCTGCGCGCCACGTTCCCCGCCGGCACCGTGAGCGGGGCGCCGAAGATCCGCGCGCTGGAGATCATCCGCGAGCTCGAGCCGATCCGCCGCAACCTGTATGCCGGCGCGATCGGGTACATCGGCTGGCACGGCGACGTGGACACCGCCATCGCCATCCGCACCGCAGTGATCCAGGACGGCCAGCTGCACGTCCAGGCCGGCGCCGGCATCGTCCACGACTCCGATCCGGCCCGCGAATGGGACGAGACCATGAACAAGGGACGCGCCCTGTTTCGCGCAGTTGCCGAAGCCGCGAGGGGGCTCTGAGCCATGTTGCTGAATCATTTCGTGATGTCCGTCGCCCCGGCAACACCACCTTCACGGCCGACTTCTTTCAATCACGAACATGAAAATCGTCGAATCGAGCAAGGTGCAGTCGCGCTTCTCCCTGGCCGGGCATCCCCAGGTCGTGGAGTTGCTCTGCCCGCACTGCCTGAAGGAAGTGACCTTCAACATCAAGGCGTGGACCCAGCACGCAGGGCGGGTGGCCGCGGCGGAGTCGCCATGCCCGCGCTGCAATCGCGAGGTCCTGTTCCTCAACCTGCAGGACACGCGCGACGCGCCCGGCGAGCCGACGCTGTTCATGCACCCGGACCCGGTGGGCCGCAACCGGATGGACGGCGCGGAGTACCTGCGCTCGTTCTCGGCGCCGCTGGACCGGACCTACGACACGGTGCTCAAGCACTACAACGCCGGCGACTGGGGCACGGCCGCGCTGACCACGCGCTACCTGCTGGAGGGCCTGGCGACGCGCCTGCTGACGGACACCCACGAGGGCGTGGCGCTGACG
>DASTUL010000051.1:0-17446 GCA_035759645.1 Lysobacteraceae bacterium
TTCGGCCGCCGGCAATACCGCACCGAATGCGAGCAACGCCACGCGCGAACCGCGCCGCCGCACGTCCGCCTTGCCGATCGGCAACGTCGAAAGCTCCGACTGCACCGTAACGCCCGGACCCGTGCCACGCGGATAGCGCACCGCCGCGGGCCCCTCATGTCGGAACCCGGTCGTCAGCATCTTCCGGCACTCGTCCTCGTCGGCGGCGGCCATCACCACCATGTTCGGCACGCAGCGCAGGTAACTCAGGTCCAGGTTGCCCGCGTGGGTCGCGCCGTCCGGGCCGACCACGCCGCCGCGATCGATCGCGAACAGCACGTCGAGGTGCTGGATCGCGACGTCGTGCACCAGCTGGTCGTAGCCGCGCTGCAGGAACGTCGAATAGATGGCGACCACCGGCTTCGCACCTTCGCAGGCCATGCCCGCCGCGAGCGTCACCGCGTGCTGTTCCGCGATCGCGACGTCGAAGTAGCGCTCCGGGAATTCCTGGCTGAAGCGCACCAGGCCGGAGCCCTCGCGCATCGCGGGCGTGATCGCCAGCAGCTTGTCGTCGTCGGCCGCCATGTCGCACAGCCAGTCCCCGAACACGTCGGTGTACGTCGGCTTCTTCGCGCCGCCCTTGGCGACCAGGCCCTGCGATGGGTCGAACGGCCCGACCGCGTGGTAGCCAATCTGGTCGCCCTCGGCGCGCTCGTAGCCCTTGCCCTTGGTGGTGATGACGTGCAGCAACTGCGGGCCCTTGAGGGTCTTGAGCAGGCGCAGCGTGTTGGCCAGCGCGTCGACGTCGTGGCCGTCGATCGGCCCGGTGTAGTGGAAGCCCATTTCCTCGAACAGCGTGGACGGCACGAACATGCCCTTCCAGTGTTCCTCCCAGCGACGCACGAAGCGCGCGGGCTTGCCGTGCTTGTCGCCGAGCAGCTTCTTGCCGCCCTCGCGGATCGCGTTGAGCGTCCTGCTGCCGGTCATGCGCCCGAGCATCCGGGTCATGCCGCCGACATTCTCGGAAATGGACATCCGGTTGTCGTTGAGCACGACCAGCAGGTTCGGTTCCGGGTCCATGCCGCCGGCGTGGTTCAGCGCTTCGTACGCCATGCCCGCGGTCATTGCGCCGTCGCCGATGACAGCCACCACGCGCCGGTCGTTGCCCGCGTGCGCATTGGCGATGGCCATGCCGAGCGCAGCCGAGATCGACGTCGACGAATGCCCGACGCCGAACGTGTCGTACTCGGATTCCTCGCGCTTGGGGAACGGCGCCACGCCGTCCTTCTGCTTGACCGTGTGGATGCTGTCGCGCCGCCCGGTCAGGATCTTGTGCGGATAGGACTGGTGGCCGACGTCCCAGACGATGCGGTCTTCGGGCGTGTCGTACAGGTAGTGCAGCGCGACCGTGAGTTCGATGACGCCCAGCCCGGCGCCGAAATGCCCGCCGCTGCGGCCGACCGATTCGATCAGGTACGCGCGCAGCTCGTCGGACACCGCGCGAAGCTCGGAGGCCTCGAGGCGGCGCAGGTCGGCGGGCGTGTCGATGCGGGACAGCCGCGGATAGCGCGTGGGGTCGATCATCACTTTCCGGCGGAAGGTCAGCGGCCGCGCAGGCGTCCGAACAGGCCGGACTTCTGCGCGTCGTTCGGGTCGGGTGCGGGCTCGACCCACTGTTCGGCGAACCCGGTGGCCAGGTTGGCGTTGACGAAATCGGCCACGTCGGCGACCGGCACGCCGCTCGCTTCCGCGATTTCCTGCAGCGTCGCGGGGCCCTTCATCATCGCCGTGGCGATGCGGAAATGCTTCGGGAATTCGCGCTCGGTCTGCGGCCACTTGGTCAGGTGGAACTTGCCCTGCGGGTCGTAGCCCGGCAGCACCGCACCGCTACCGGCCTGCAGGCCGCCGTACCAGGCCAGGCGCGACAGCGGTTGCGCCGCGCCGAGCTTGCCGGCCTCGGCGGACCAGGCCGACGGATCGGCCGGGGTGAAGTCTTCGGCGCGCACGTGGCCCTTGAAGTAGTCGGCCAGCGGCTTGAGCACCGCCGGGCCGTGGTACTGGCGCGCGTCCGCGTCGATCAGCAGCACCGGGCCGCCTTCGCGCTGGTAGCGCAGCTTGCCGGACAGCGCCTGCGGCGCCATCCAGTCGGAGAACACCGGATCGCGCGCGGGCGCCGGCGGCGCCGGCTGCGGCACCGGTTCCGGATGCGCCTCCATCGGCTGCTCCTCGGGGAGCTGGTCGGTGGCCTGCGGCGCCGGGGTCAGTCCCGAGGGGCGGGCAGCTGGCGCGGGGGCGTCCGCCGGGATGGAAACGGCCTCGTCCAGCTGCGCGGCCTTCACGCTTGCGGCCACCGGGTCCGAGGCCTGCGCCAGGATGGCGTCGAGCACATTGGACAGTGCGGCGGCGGTGAACGGGCGCGGCAGCAGGAAATCGGTCTGGGTGCGCTGGGAGGAGGTCAGGCCGATCACCGTCTTGCCGCTGGCGTGCAGCTTCAGCCAGCTCATCGGGCCGTACATGCTGTCCATGTCGACCACGACGTAGTCGGCCTCCCCTTCCGGGACGAGCTGCCAGCGGCCACCGGACACGCGGTTCGCCTCGGCGAAGGCCGTCTTCAGGTCCGCCTCGGTGGCGGGATCCATGCCGGTCAGGCCGAAATTCAGGGGCATCGTCTAGGTCCGCGTCCAGAGAACGACGAGTTTAGCCGCTCCGGGAAGCAGGTGCGGCCCCTGGTCAGGCCGCGAGTTGGCGTGCGTTGCGCGGCAGGTGGTTCTTCAGGAACGCCATCTGGTCGGCCAGGATGTTGCGGTTGCTGAGGATCAGGTGCTCGACCCAGCTCGGCCGGTAAGGGATCGCCAGCAGCGGCATGCCGGCCTGCTGCGGGGTGCGGTTGCCCTTGCGCGAATTGCAGTGGAAGCAGGCACTGACCACGTTCTCCCAGGTGTCGCGACCGCCCTTGGACAACGGCACGACATGGTCGCGCGTCAGTTGCGGGCGGGGGCAGTCGCGACCGCAATACAGGCACAGGTGCTGGTCGCGCGCGAACAGCGCGGGATTGGTCAGTGCGGGCGTGGGATCGAGCGCGTGCGGGCGCGCATGGCCACGCGCCGCGACGATGGGATGCAGGTCGAGCAGGCTCTGGTGGCCGGTCGCGCGGCTGGTGCCGCCGCGGACGGTGAGGCAGGGATCGCCGAGGGTCCAGGCAACGGCGCCGCGCGCGTAGAGGCAGGCGGCAGCCTGCCAGCTCATCCAGTCGAGCACGCGGCCATGCGCGTCGAGCGCAAGCAGGCGCACCGCGTGGAAATGTTCGGGCGTCCCTCTGTCGGTCTCCATCGAGGCCCGAGCTTATACAAGATCGTTCAGATTTTGTGTAAAGCCGGGTCCGGGGTGTCCTTGCGGCGCGGCCACAACCGGGGCAGGAGCATCGGCACCCGCCGCTGGTAGGCGCGGTAATCGTCGCCCAGTGCCTCCACCAGGTCCCGCTCCTCCAGGAACTTCACCGCCAGCAGGATGTAACCCGTGGTCATGACGGCAAACAGCAGGTGCCCGCGGCTCATGTCGGGCGTCGCCCAGAACGCGATGAGGAAGCCCAGCATCAGGGGATGCCGGACCAGGCGGTAATACCCGCGGGTCACGAACGGCATGTCCTGGCATGACCGCTGCCGCGCATGCAGCCACACCTGGCGCAGGCCGAACAGGTCGAAGTGGCTGATCAGGAACGTGCCGGTCAGGACGAGCAGCCAGCCGCCGGCGTACAGGGCGTACAACAGCCAGCGCAACGGTTCCGCATCCACTTGCCACACCATCACTGGCAACGGGCGCCACCATGCGAACAGCGCGGCCAGTGCCAGGCTCGAGAACAGGACGTATGTGCTGCGCTCGATGGGCGGCGGCACGATCCGGGTCCACCAGCGCTTGAACGCGGGCCGTGCCATCAGGCTGTGCTGGACGGCGAACAGGCCCAGCAGCAACACATCCACCAGCAGGGCCGTGCCGATGTTCCCGGCGGCGCCGCTGTCGATGTGCTTCGGCACGCCCCAGCCGATCACGAAGCCGATCGCGTACAGGAACACCGCGAGGAAAAGCGCGTAGCAAGCCGCGCCGTACAACAGGTAGAGATAACGCGCCATTGCCGGTCTCCCTCGCACGAGCATCGAGGACCGACCCTACGCCCCGACTCCGCGGGGGAACGACCGTCCGTCGGAGCGGGGCTGCAGGCGCGCCGGGGGGCTATCCCGCGTCGAAATCGTCTGCGTGCAGTGCCATCAGCGACGCCGCGCCGCTCTCGATCGCGGCGGCGTGGGCGTGGATCCGGGGGAGGATCCGGGCAAAGCAGAATCGCGCGCCCTCCCGCTTGCCGGCCTTGAATCCCTCCGACCGCGACGACGTTGCGGCTGCCGCCGCGCTGCGCGCCCACCAGTAGCCGAGCGCCACGTAGCCGGCGAGCATCAGGTAGTCGTGCGCCGCCGCGCCGACCTCCTCGGCATCGCCCGCAGCGCGTTTCGCCACGAGTTCCGTCAGCCGTTGCAGCGTCTCCGCGTGCGCGCGCAATGGCGCGACGAATTCCGCGACCGTCGCGTCGGCCGCATGTTCCGTGCAGAACACCTCGACCATCCCGAGGAAGGCCTGCAGGCCCGCGCCACCCTGCTGCAGCACCTTGCGTCCCAGCAGGTCCAGCGCCTGGATGCCGGTGGTGCCTTCGTAGAGCGTGGTGATCCGCGCATCGCGCGCCAGCTGCTCCATCCCGTGCTCGGCGATGTAGCCATGGCCGCCGAAACATTGCAGCGCGTGGTAGGTGCATTCGACGCCCCACTCGGTGAGGCAGGCC
Source organism: Lysobacteraceae bacterium (assembly GCA_035759645.1). Classification (GTDB taxonomy): domain Bacteria; phylum Pseudomonadota; class Gammaproteobacteria; order Xanthomonadales; family Xanthomonadaceae; genus CAMPJU01. The sequence goes on from DASTUL010000051.1 coordinate 4,805, forward strand.
TTGGCGATGGGCGTGAGGAAACCGAGCAGCGCGGCGGCACTTTCGCGTTCGGCCGGATCCTCCGCATGCGGGATGACGTCGACCAACGATGCGGCGTGGTACGCCAGCGCGCGGCCGCCCTCGACGAGCACCTTGCAGGTCAGCAGCATCCGCCGCACGTCGGGGTGCACGATGATCGGGTCGGCGGGCAGGTCGGGGAACTTCGGTCCGGACAGCGACCGCATCTGCAATCGTTCGCGCGAATAGCGCAATGCGTTCTGGTACGCGCGGTCCGCGAGGCCGAGCCCCTGCAATCCCACCGCGAGGCGCGCGGTGTTCATCATCACGAACATCGCCTGCAGGCCGCGGTGCGGCTCGCCCACCAGCCAGCCCTGCGCGTGGTCGAAGTCGAGCTGGCAGGTCGCCGAGCCGTGGATGCCCATCTTGTGCTCGATGCCACCGGCGCGCACGCCGTTGCGCTCGCCGATGGAGCCATCGCGCGCCACGCGGAACTTCGGCACCACGAACATCGAGATGCCGCGGCTGCCGGCGGGTGCGTCGGGCAGCCGGGCCAGCACCAGGTGCACGATGTTCTCGGCCAGGTCGTGCTCGCCGGCGGTGATGAAGATCTTGTTGCCGGTGATCGCGAAGCTGCCGTCGTCGCGTGGCTCCGCGCGCGTGCGCAGCAGCCCCAGGTCGGTGCCGCAGTGCGCCTCGGTCAGGCACATGGTGCCGGTCCAGCGGCCCTCGACGAGCGGGCGCAGGAAGGTCTGCTGCTGCCAGTCGTCGCCGAACTCCAGCAGCGCCTCGGTTGCGCCGTGCGAAAGCAGCGGGAAGTTGCCCCACGCCAGGTTGGCCGCGTCGATCATCTCCTTGACCGGGATGCCGAGCAGGTGCGGCAGGCCCTGTCCACCGTGCGCAGCCGGCGCGACCAGGCCGGGCCAGCCAGCCTCGACATAGCGCGTGTATGCCACGCCGAACCCGGTGGGCGTGGCGACCGCGCCGGTCGCGGGGTCGTAGCGGCAGCCTTCGCGGTCGCCGACCTTGTTGAGCGGCGCGAGCACGGTCTGGGCGAAGCGCGCGCCTTCCTCGAGCACCGCGTCGACCACGTCGGGGGTCGCGTCCTCGAAACGCAGCCGCGCGAACAGCGCGGGCGCGTCGAGCAACTCATCCAGCACGAAGCGCATCTCCCCGAGGGGAGCGGTGTACGTCGTCATCGAAGCATGCTCATCGAAGCACGCTCACCGAAGCACGCCGGGCAGCCCCGGCACCGGCGTCATCGCGCTCTCGCGGTCGATGTCGAAGCTGCGCATGCCGCCGTCCTCGGGCACGGCGTCGAGCCGGCCGGCAAGGGTGTAGGCCACGCTGCGGCGGGCGGCCAGCGCGTCGGCGATCCGCAGCCGCGCGGCAGCGGATGGCGAGAAGGGCAGGCTGGCGACGTCGGCCGATTCCGGCCCGATGGTGATGACCGCATTGCCCCGCAACGTCCCGGCGGCGACGCCATCGATTGTCAGCGCCAGTTCGACCGCGTCGAACCGCATCGGGATGCTGCTGAAGTTGTCGATCCGCAGCGCGACCGTCCAGTTGCCGTTGGCGTGCACGGTCAACTGCTGGATCGCCGCGGCGGGTTCGGACACGCGGCGAACGGGGCCGCCTGCGCAGGCGGCGAGCAGTGCCGCGACGAAGAGGGCCACGAACACCGCAGGCATGCGTTTCATCGACTCGACTCCGGGGACGTGTACCCGGTCGAGAATACTACGGCCCAGGCACGCGACCGCCGCCCAGTCGGACGGCGATCGCGGGCCCTCCGGGTCTACTTCAACCAGCCCGCATGCCAGCGCGCGGCAGCGGCGGCGTAGCCCGCGCGCGTGATCGTCGCCGTCGGATCGAACCAGGCCTTGAGCGTCGGCTCCAGGTCGAACGGCCCCTGCACGAGTTCGTAGCGCGCGTTGAGCAAGCCCAGGTCCAGCGCCAGCTGCACGTAGCCGCGAAGGGGCGCCGGGATCGCACCGGAATCCTCGATCGGGATGCGCTTCCCGTCGACCAGTACCGTGACCTGCGACGCGGCGCTGCTGCCGTGTTGCGTGCTCGCCAGCGTGTAGCTGGCATTCGCCGTCACGTAGCCGGTGATGCGCCAGGTGTAGGTGCCGGGGGCCTGCACGGCGTATTGCAGCGTTTCCGGGTTGTTCACGGTGGCGGCGGAGCCGACCTGGCTGCCGTCCGGACCCAGCAGGTAGAGATCGATGTCCTGCGCGGGCAGGCCGTCGTCCCAGCCGAGGTTCGCCTGCAGGTTGGTCACGCCGGCGCCGACGTCGAACGGAATCTCGTGCACTTCCATGTTCTCGACGGACGGGCCGAAGGTGCCGGTGTAGGTGTCGGTGCGGCTCGGCGACGAGATCGCCTGCGCCTGGTCCTGCAACCCCAGGCCCTGCACCAGCGTATACGCGAGGCTGGCGCGGGTGACGGGATCCGCTGGCCGGAACGCGCCGTCGAGCGTCCCCATCACCCCTGCCTGCACCTGCGCGTTGTCACGCAGCGCCGAGCCGCGGGCCGCAGCGCCTTCCGCGAACGGCGACAGCACGCTGCCGCGCGGGATGTCGCTGAAACTGGAACTGCCGTCGAACGGAAGGTTCTGGCGGATGCCGTTGCCCATCGACAGGTAGACCGCCATCTCGCCGCGGCTCATCGTTGCGTCGGGGCGGAACGTGCCGTCGTCGTAGCCGTCCACCAGCCGGTTGGACACGCCGTACTCGATGAAGGACTGGCCGGGATGTCCGGCGATGTCGCCCAGGCCGGTGTAGCCGTCGGTGCGCAGCTGGCGGAGGTTGACGGTGACCGGCCCGGGCGCGCCATACCCGTTGGTCACGCCCGCGGGATCCAGGTCGACCCCGGAGACCGAGCCGACGCCGCGGACGGTCAGCGTCCAGGTGCCGGCCATGCCGGGGGCGGTGGCCGAGATGTTCTGGCCGATCTCCGGCAACGCGATCGACGAGCCGTAGCGGTTGCCGGCGGGATCGACCAGCACGATGGCAACCGTGTTGTCGCCGACGTTGGCGCGCGCGGCGACCAGCGAAGTGGCGTCGTCGACCACGAACTGGACCGACCCGGTGGGTCCGACGGGGCTGAAGTCGATGGTGTAGTCGACGTCGCTGCCCAGCGACACCTGCGCATCCGCGTTGAAGTCGCGGAAGGCGTTGACGGTGCTTCCGTAACCCGGCGCGCCGAGCGCCGCCTGGACGGCCGCGTATGCATTCACGTAGCCGGCGCCGGCTTCCCAGGTGTCGCGGCCGGGGATGTTGGTCGCCGTGTCCTGGAGGATCTGCTTGACCTCGCTCCAGTGCAGGTCGGGGTTGGCGTCGAGCATCAGCGCGACCACGCCCGAGATGTGCGGGGCGGCCATGGAGGTGCCGCTGAGCTTGGTGTAATACAGCGCGTTGTTGGCGCCAATCTCCTCGGCTTCGGCATCGATCGACGAATGCGCGGTGGGGTCCGACGACGAAGCGCGCACCGAGTAGATATCCACGCCCGGCGCGGTCACCGTGGGACGGTCGACCCAGGTGTAGGTCTCGCCGTCCACCACCACGGTGCCGCCGTTGCCGTCCTCGCCGCGCGAGGAGAAACCGGCGAGCCGGCCCTGCTTGTCGCCGGCGGCGACAGTGATGACCCAGGGGGCCTTCTTGAAGTTGCCGGTGATGGTGCCTTCGCCCGAGCCGGCGTTGCCGGCGGAAAACACCACCACGACGTTGTGGTCGGCCAACGCCTTGGTGGCGATGTTCGTCGGGTCGTCCGGATCGAAGTCGGTGCCCACGTCGCCGGTGGCGCCGAACGAGTTGGACACGACGCGTATGCCGTATTGCGCCTGGTTGGTCAGCGCGTAGTCGAAGCCGCCGAGCGTGTCGAGGATGAACAGGGCCGCGCCCGAGCCGTAACCGACGATGCGAGCGCCGGGCGCGACGCCTTCGTAGGCGAGGGCAGGCGACGACGACGCGCCGGTCGCGCCGATGATGCCGGCGACATGGCTGCCGTGTCCGCCGGCGATGTCGGTGACGGCGACGTCCTCGACGTAGGTGACCGGGGCCATGGTGCTGAAGGACTGCAGGTTCGTCTGTGCCAGCACGTTCTGCACGACGTGGTTGGGGAACTTGATGTCGCGATGGGAGCCGTCGACGCCGGAATCGTTGACCAGCACGCCGATGCCGCGGCCGCTGACGGGCAGGCCGTCGACCCGGATGTCGCCGTCGGTGCGCAGGCGGTCGACGCCGGTGAGCCTCGTCGCCTCCTGGTTCTCGAGGTCGAGCGGGGCGTTGAGCCAGACCGACCTGACGTCGTCCATTTCCAGCAGCGACAACACCTGGTCCGGAGTGGCGATGGCGCCGGCGATCGGCAGCGAGCGCAGGGTCACGCCCGTCAGCCCGAGCGCCGCGAGTCGTTGGCGCTGCGCGTCCGTGGGTGCGCCGTCCTGGTCGAAGCTGATGATGACCTCGACGGTCTCGCCCGGCGCAAGCAGCGGCAGCATGGCTTCCAGGTCCATGTCGAGGCGCCGGGCCTCGGCGAAGAACGGGGTGGCGAGGATGGCGACGGCGAGCAGGCTCGCGCGCAGGTTGCGGGAACGGGACATGGCGGCACTCGCGGATGGGGGCACACCACAGCGTGTGTCCGCCCCGGGCGTGCCGCCATCCATGACTCACCCCAGCACCGCCGGGGGAATTCACCCAATACGCAGGCGTGCGGTCAGTCCAGCAGGCCGCGCCGCAACGCGTAGCGGACGAGTTCGGCGGTGTTGCGCACGCCGACCTTGGTGATGACCCGGGCGCGATGGTTTTCCGCGGTCTTCACGCTGATGTCCAGGCGCCGCGCGATCTCCTTGGTGGTCAGGCCTTCGATCACCAGATGGAACACCTCGCGCTCGCGCGCGGTCAGGCGGCCGTAGGGGTCGTCGACGGTGCGGTCCGGGTTCTGCATCTGCTCGGCCAGCGCGCGCGAGGCCTGCGGGCCGAAGTAGCCGCGGCCGGCCTGCAGGCTGCGCACCGCGGCCAGCAGTTCGGCGGCGGCGCTGTCCTTGACCAGGTAGCCGGACGCACCGGCGCGGACCGCCTGCAGCACGTACTCGTCCTCCTGGTGCATCGTCAGCACCAGGACGCGGGTTTCGGGCACGGCCTCGTGCAGGCGGCGGACGACCTCGATGCCGCCCAGGCCGGGCATCGAGATGTCGGTCACCACCACGTCGGGGCGCGTAGCGATTGCTTTCTCGACGGTCTCGATGCCGTCGGCGGCCTGGGCCACGACCTGGACGTCGCCGGCGGCCTGGAGCAGGCTCACCAGGCTCTCGCGCACCAGCGTGTGGTCGTCCGCGATCAGCACGCGCAACACCATGGCCATCGGCTAGTTCTCCTTGTGCGGGACCACCGCGCGCAACCGCAGGCCTTCGCCGGGAAGCGAGTGCAGCTCGAGGCGGCCGTCGTACAGGCGCAGGCGCTCGCGCATGCCGCCGAGGCCGCTGCCGCCGGTGCGAAGCGCGGCGTCCGGGTCGCAGCCGCGGCCGTCGTCCGCGACCTGCAGGCGCAAGGTACCGTCGCGCGCGACCAGCCGCAGCAGCGCGCTGCGTGCACCGGAATGGCGCGCGACATTGGTCAACGCTTCCTGTGCGACGCGGAACAGCAGCGTCTGCAAATCGCTGTCCAGCGGCGGCAGCGGTTCGACGATCTCGGCGACGACCTCGATCCCCGCGGATTCGGACTGGCTGCGCGCGAGCCACCGCAACGCTGCCACCAGGCCCAGGTCGTCGAGGATCGGCGGGCGCAGCAGGCGCGACAGGTGGCGGGTGTCCTCGAGCGTGTCGGCGCACAGCGCGATCGCCGCATCGAGCCGAATGCGCGCGTCGCCGTCGAGGTCGCCTGCGATCTGCGACAGGCGATGCTTCAGTGCGGTCAGGTTCTGGCCCAGTCCGTCGTGCAGGTCGCGCGCCAGCCGCCGGCGTTCGTCCTCCTGCACGCGCCACACGGCGCGACCGAGCCGCCGGAACTCGCGCTCGTTGGCTTCAAGGCGGTGCAGCAGCCGTTCGTACTGCGCGCTGATCGCCTCGAGCGAGAGCGGCGGCATGTCCGTTGCGGATGCGGACGGGTCGTTCATGGCACGCGCGGATCCAGCGTGGCGATCGCGTCCGCGTCGCGGTCGTCGAAGTCCGCGCGCAGGGTGTCGGGCAGCGCCTCGCGCATCGACTGGAACGAACGCGCCGCGCGCGCGCGCGCCGTGTCCGCGGCGGCCTCGTCTCCGGACGCTGTGAGTGCCTGGGCGGCCAGCCGCTGCAGGCGGTGCGCGCGCACGAAGTCGCCTTCGCGCAGCAGCACGGACGCTTCGCGCCACGCGGCCAACGCTTCGGCCGGCACAGGCTCGGGCCCCGCCAACGCTTCCCGCATCCGCCATTCCAGCCATGCCAGGCGCAGGCCCGCATGGCCCAGCCGAGCGGTCGCTTCGTCGAGCGCAGCGTCCGGTTCGCCCTCCCGCGCTGCTTCCAGCGCGATGTGCAGTTGCAACTGGCGCACGCCCGACGCCGCCGCCAGGGCGCGTGCCTGCGCGAGCGCAGCGGTGGCCGCCTCGTCGGCGCCTGCACGGCGCGCCAGTTGCGCCCGCAGCAGGCGCTCCATCGCGCGCTGCTCCGCCGACGCGCCGGCGAGCACGGGCGCCAGGTCGTCCAGCACGGACGCGGCCTGGTCGTCGGCGTGCGCCGCCAGCAGCGCCTGCGCGCGCAGCAACCCCGCGTCGGCCAGCCCGCGCTGGTCCTCGCGCTGGCGGAACAGGTCCTCCGCGCGCGAGGCCTGTTCCATCGCCTGCGCCACGTGTCCCTGCCACAACTCCAGTTCGGCGAGGTTTCGATGGCTGACCGCCGCTTCCTCCACCATCTGTTGCCGTTGCGCGTCCGCGAGCGAGGCTTCCAGCAGTTCGCGCGCCTGCGACCAGTGGCCGCGCGCGACCGCCAGCAGCCCGAGGTTCTGGTCCGTGCGGATGCGCCCGGTCGCGCTGCCGAGCTGCTCGTACGCGTCGGCCGCCTGCTGCCAGTACACCTGCGCGTCGTCGTAGGCGCCCAGCTGGTAGTTGGCGAAACCGATGTTGTTGAGCGCCTGCGCAGTGCCGTGCGGATCGCCGAGCTGGCGCCAGGTCTGCAACGCGTCCCGATAGTGCCCGAGCGCGGCCGGGTAGTCGCCGCGTTCCTCCGCGAGCAGCCCGAGTTCGTTGTCGATGGCGGCAAGCCCGTCGCGGTCGCCCAGTTCGGCGTGCAGCGCGCGCGCCTCGTCCAGGTGGTCGGCGGCGGCGTCGAAGTCGCCGGTCATCGCCTCGATGTTGGCCAGGTTGCGCAGGCTGGTCGCCACGCCGCGGCGGTTGCCGATCGCGCGGCGCAACTCGGCCGCCGCGCGGTACTGCTGCGCGGCGTCGGCGGTCTGGCCCAACCGGCCGTAACCGATGCCCAGCGCGTTGAGGGTCTCGGCTTCGCCGAAGCGGTTGCCGCCGCGCTTGAACAGCACCAGCGCGCGGACCAGGTGCTCGTCGACCGCGCGCCGCGCATCGCCGCTGAGGATCGAGAACTTGCCGAGCTCGTACCAGGTGCGCGGGTCGTTGGCATCGCGCTGGCTGAGCGCCTCCAGGCCCTCGACTGCCGCGGCGAAGTCCCCGCCGGCGCCTTGCGCGCGCGCCAGGTGGAGCGCGGCGAAGGTGTCGTCCGGCGTGGCTTCGGTGCGGGCGCGCCAGGCGGCCACCGCGGCGATGGCGTCGCCCTCCAGCACGGCCAGTTCCGCGGCGAAGCGCCGTCGCAACTGCGGTGGGGCATTGGCGTCCAGCGCCTGCTCGCCGTGCTGCAGCGCTTCGTACGCCAGGTCCTGGTCGCCCGTTGCCTGCGCCGCGTCGGCGAGCGCGAGCCACGCGTCGGCGTAATCCGGTGCGGCTTCCGTCGCCGCCTGCAACTGTCGCAATGCTTCCGGCAATTCGCCCGCGGCGTGCGCGAGCAAGCCTGCGCCGTAGGCGTCCAGCGCGGCAAGGTCTTCCGGCAGCCGCATGCCGCCGCCACCGGCGGGTGCGCCCAGGGCCTGGACGACGGCGGGCTGGCGCCGCCAGGCGACCAGGGCTGCCGTGGCGTCGTCGGCGACCGGTCCCTCCAGCGTGATCTCCTGGTCGCCGGGGCCATGCAGCGTGGCGCTCGCCTCCCAGCCGTCCCCGGTCTCACGCAGCCGCGCGAGCAGCACGCGCTCGGCCGCGGCGAGTTCGCGCAAGGCGTCCGGGTCGGCGGGCGCGCCGCCCGTGGCATCGAGTTGTCGTTGCGCCTGGAGCGTCCGTTCCCGGTCGACGACCGCGAGTCCTTCCCGCGCGGCCAGTCCGTCCCGCAGGTGCGCGCCCAGCGCCGCGGCGCGCGCGGCCGGCAATGCTTCGGCCTGCAGCGGCATGACCAGCAGGCGATCGAGCGGTGGCGACACCGCGAGCACCGGCGCGTTGCCCCGTTGCAGCCACCAGCCGGCGCCGATCGCCAGCGCGAGCGCCAGCACCGCGCCGGCGGCCAGCCCTGCATGGCGCACCGGCCAGGCCTGTCGCCAGTCGCGCGGTACTTCGCGGCGGTCGATCGCCGCCATCACCGCGGCGCCATCCTGCAACCGGTGCGCGGGCTGGGGCCGCAACAGGCGGTCGACGAGGCGTGCCACCCACGCGGGCACCTCCGGCCGCACGCGCGTGATCGGGTCCGGCGTGCGCATCATCCGCTGCGCCAGGATCTCGCTCACGGTGCCGCCCGCGAACGGCTGCTTGCCAGCCAGCATCTCGTACAGGATCAGGCCGAGCGCATACAGGTCGCTGCGCGCATCGACCGGTTCGCCGCGTGCCTGCTCGGGCGACAGGTAGTCGGGTGTGCCGACCACGGTGCCCGACTGGGTCATGCCGCTGGTGGCCAGCGAGCGGGCGACGCCGAAGTCGCTGATGTAGGCGTTGCCTTCGCCGTCGAGCAGCACGTTGGACGGCTTGAGGTCGCGATGCACGACACCCTTGGCGTGCGCTGCGCCCAGGCCCTCCGCGAGCTGGCGGGTGATGCGCAATGCATCCTCGACAGGCAGCGGTCCCTCGCGGTCCAGTCGCCGGTCCAGCGACTCGCCCTCGACGAAGTCCATGCTGATGAGCCACTGGCCGTCGTGCCTGGCGAGGTCGTGGATGCGCACCACGTGCGGGTTGGACACCTGGCGCGCGAGCAGCAATTCCTGGCGGAAGCGCTCGAACGCGTCGGGACGGTGCATCAACTCAGGACGCAACAGCTTCAGCGCGACCGGCACCCCGAGTGCCTGGTCGGTCGCGCGGTAGACGACGCCCATGCCGCCGACGCCGAGGATCGATTCGATCCGGAAGCGGTCGGCCAGCACGCTGCCGGGTGCGAAATCGTTGTGCGCGTACAGCCCGGTCGCCGTGGCATCGTCGCCGGCACTCCCCGGTGGCCGTCCTGCGCCCGGCATCAGGCGGCCCCGATTCCAGGTGCGTCGGCGCCGTGGGCGGCGACGATCCCTTCCCAATCGGTGGAGGGGCGGGCCGGGCTAGGCGTCCGCGCGGCCAGCAGCGCACGCGTGCGCTGCGCGGCGATCCACACCGCGGCGCCCTCGACGAACGCCTCCAGCAACTCGAGGTCCAGCGTGGTGATCGCCGGGCCTGGACGCACGCGGTCGGCGTAGATCGCGCCGAACGCTTCGCCGCCCTCCAGCAGCGGCAGGCAGACCAGCGCGCTGATGCCGGCGGCCACCACCGAGTCGCGGTCCGAGAGCCACGATTCGCGGCCGATGTCGTTGACGACCACCGGCCGGCCCTGGTCCAGCGCCCGGCGCACGGCGCCGACGCTGCCGGCGAACTCGCTGGCGCGCAGTTGCGCAGGATCGATCGACCGGCTGGCGCGCACCTGCAGGCCCGTGCCCTTGTCCAGCAGCACGAAGCCGCGCTCGCACTGCGCCAGCTCCAGGACCGAGCGCAGGCTGTCGTCGAGCAGCGCCTGGGCGGACGTGCCTTCGCTGTCTTCCTGCCGGGTCAGGCGCTCGATGCGCGCGGTGCGGGCCGTGACCACCGCGCGCCTGGCAGCCTGGCCCGCGGCCTCGGCCGCCGCCTGTTCGTCGCTCAACGGCGCGAATTCGCAATAGACGTCGCCGAATCGCAGCCAGCATTCGCGGCCGAGCGCGGCATCCGCCACGCGCCCGCCGTCGAGGAAGCTGCCGTTCTTGCTGTCGAGGTCGCGCAGCCGCCAGGCGCCGTCGCGGAACGCCAGCTCGGCGTGCTCGCGGGAAACCGAGGGATGGTCGAGGCGAAGGCCTGCGTCGGCGGCACGGCCGATCCGAAGCGCCTCGTCCGCCGCGGGACGGCAGACGATGGCGGCGCTGTCGGGTGGGTACGCGATCAGTCGCGCCTGCATCCGGTCATCTTAACGCGCGATGACCGGGCCGCACGCGAGGTACGGGAAGCCCCCGACGGTCGATGTCCTGTCCGGTTACTGGCCGAAATCGCGCAGGTAGGCGACGCTGAATTTCAGGGTGGCGGCACCGGAGATGAGCTCACCCGCGTGGTTCTGTTGCGAACCGCCCGGCTGCCAGGTCGCGTCCAGCTGGTTGCCGGCACGGGAGGCGGCGCGCGCCCGCAACAGGTCGAGCGCCGCGATCGCGGTGGGGAAGTCTTCGCCGGCCACGGCCGACTCCGCCGTGTCGAGGTAGGCATCGAACGCGCCTTGCTCGCCCGCGGGCAGCAGGTCGATCCGGTCGCGCAGCCATTCCACCTTCTGGGCGACCACCGTCCCGGTCTCGCGCAGGTCCGCCAGGACCAGGAACTGCGAGAAGCCGCCGGTGGTGCCGCGGGCGCGGACGCTGCCGGAGGCGATCTCGTCGGTGATGTCGCGGAACTCGCCGCCCAGTGGCGCCTTGAACAGGCGGTACGAGCTACCCGGCGTGTAGCTCAGCAGGTGGGTGTGGAGCTCGACCCGCACGGTGCGGTCGAACGACAGGCTGCCGCTCGCAGGCGGCTCGATCGTCACCAGCAGCGGCAATGCGCCGGCGAGCTGGTTGAGTTGACCGTCGGGAAGGCGCGCGAGCAGCGCGGCCGCGTTCGGGTCCACGAGTTCGGCGGTGACGCCCAGGCTGGACGCCGACAGGCCGCTGGCATCGTCGAAGCTGAGGGTCAGGTCCGCGAGTGTCTGGTCGAGCAGTTTCACCTCGACCGTCGCGATGTCGCCCGATGCCTGCACGGTCACCGGCAGCGCCTGCGGCAACAGCGGGTCGGCCACCTGCGCGCGCGTGGTGCCGGTTGCGGCCAGCATGGCGACCCCCAGCAGCAGGATGGCGGCCAGGAAGAAGGCGCGGCGTTGCGCGTTCGCGCGTGCCTGCACCTTGGCTTGGACGAGCTTGGCCATCGTCAACTCCAGATCGCCGTCATGGCGGTGGTGTCCACAATCATGAACATCGGTCGGGTCGACTCCGCGTGAATACGCACGCGGCACGACCGGCTTGTTCCGAGCCTAGGCGAGATGGACCGCGCTGTCTGTCCGGGATTTCCCCCACGCACCCGGGAAGGGGAGGGAGCCTCGTGAACGCGGGGTCAGTTGTACGCCGGCGTATGGGGGTTTCCGCCCATGACCATTGGGGACTGTCCCGGATGGAGGCGGTGGCGGGTGCGGGCGGACCATCGATGCAAGCCCGCATCCATTCCTGCGTCGGGCATCCCGGAGCTCCCCAATGTCCCGCACGACCTCACGCCTGCACTCCCGCACCTTCCGCGTCTGCGCCATCGCCGCCGGCCTGCTGGCCAGCGGGGTCACGCTCGCCGACGCCCACCTCGATCCCGCGCTGCTCACCAAGATGACGGCGGCGCTGCCCACCGACGAACTGCAGGTCGTGGTCAGCTTCGAACAGTCCGGCCCGGTGACCGCCTCGCAACGCAGCGCGCTGCAGGCGCTCGGCATCGACCGCGGCATCACGATGCGCACGCTGCCGATCGCCGGCGCGCTGGCGACCCCCGCCGAGATCCGCGCGCTCGCCCAGCGCGACGACGTCGCGTCGATCTGGTTCAACGCGCCGCTGCGGTACTTCAACAAGGAAGCCAACCAGATGTCCGGCGTGGAGCGCTCGGTGGAGAACCCCGGCGACTTCAACCGCGCCATCCCGTTCAGCGGCGCCGGCGTCACCGTGCTGGTCAACGACTCGGGCGTCGATGGCACCCACGACGACATCAAGTTCGGCGACCACCTGGTGCAGAACACGCAGGGCGTGACCAACTTGGCGGCCGTCGACGCGATGCTGCCGATCACCTACCTCGAAGGCGTGGTGAACACCGACTGGGGGTCCGGCCACGGCACCCACTGCGCCGGCACGATCGGCGGCACGGGCGCGAAGTCGAACGGCCTGTACCGCGGCGTCGCCCCGGGCGCGGACCTGGTCGGCTACGGCTCGGGCGCGGTGCTGCTGATCCTCGATGCGGTCGGCGGCCTGGACTATGCCGCGACGAACCAGTTCAGCTACGACGCGCCGATCCGCGTGGTCAGCAATTCCTGGGGTTCATCGGGCAAGTTCGACCCGCTCAACCCGGTGAACATCGCCAGCTACGAGCTGTACAAGCGCGGCATCGTCACCGTGTTCGCCGCCGGCAACGATGGCCCGGGCGAGGACACGCACA
>DASTUL010000052.1:0-2774 GCA_035759645.1 Lysobacteraceae bacterium
GGACTACCTGTCCCCGCTCAAGCGCGAGATGGTGCGCAAGAAGCTGGCCAAGGCCCGTCGCCAGGCAGCCGCGTAAGGCCGCGCCCGCGGCCACGCACCGATGAGGATCGTTTTCGCAGGTACGCCGGAATTCGCCGTGCCGTCGCTGCGCGCGGTGCTCGACCGCGGCGAAGTCGTTGCCGTGTATACGCAGCCCGACCGGCCCGCCGGACGCGGCCGGGGGTTGCAAGCGTCGCCGGTCAAGATCGAGGCGCTGGCGCGCGGCATCGACGTGCTGCAACCGGAGACGCTGCGCACCCAGGTCTCGCGCGATGCGCTGCGCGCGCTGAAGGCCGACGTGATGGTGGTCGTGGCTTACGGGTTGCTGCTGCCGCCGAAGATCCTCGAGATTCCGCGTCACGGCTGCTGGAACGTGCACGCGTCGCTGCTGCCTCGCTGGCGCGGCGCCGCGCCGATCCAGCGCGCGATCGAGGCCGGCGACCGCGAGACCGGCGTGTGCCTGATGCAGATGGAGCAGGGCCTGGACACCGGCCCGGTGCTGCTGTGCCAGAAGACGCCGATCGGTGCCGACGAAACCGCGGGCCAGCTGCACGATCGCCTGGCGCGCCTCGGTGCGCAGACCTTGTCCGATGGGCTCGGGTTGCTGCGCGCGGGCATCAAGCCGGTGGCGATCCCGCAGCCGACCGGTGACCGCGTCGCCTACGCGCACAAGCTCGAAAAGAACGAGGGCAAGCTCGACTGGAGCCAGCCCGCCGACGTGCTGGCGCGCAAGGTGCGCGCATTCAATCCCTGGCCGATGGCCGAGGCGATGCTGGAAGGCGAGCGCGTGCGCATCCATGCCGCGCGGCCGATGGCGCTGGCGCACAAGGCGACGCCTGGAAAGCTGCTGGTCGCGGGCAAGGACGGCATCGACGTCGCCTGCGGTGAAGGCGCGCTGCGCATCACGATGTTGCAGCGCGAAGGCGGCCGGGCGATCACCGCCGCGGACTGGGTGAATGCGAGGCGCTGAAGGGCCGGGGGTCGCCACGCGGGTCGTGGCGGCGCGGGTGCTGGACGCTGTGCTGCATCGCGGGCGCTCTTTGAAGGCCGAGCTGGCGGCGGCGCTGCCTGCCATTGTCGACGTGCGCGACCGCGCGCTGGTCGAGGCGATCTGCCACGCGGTGCTGCGCGAGCCGGCGTGCTACGACGCGGCGCTGCAGGCGTGGATGCCGAAGCCGCCGGGGCGCCGTGATGCGGAGTTGCGCGCGCTGTTGTATGTGGGGTTCGCGCAGTTGCGGATCGGGTTGCCGGCACATGCCGCGGTGGCCGCGACGGTGGAAGCCGCGCGCGTGCTGGGGCGGCAGCACCATGCCAAGCTGGTCAACGCACTGTTGCGCCGGGCGCAGCGCGAGGGATTGCCCGGGGTCGAACCGCAGGCGCATTGGCCGGACTGGTTGCGCGCGCAGGTCGTGGCGGACTGGCCAGGAGACGCTTCGGTGATCTTCGCGGCCAGCGCTGAACAGGCGCCGATGTGGCTGCGGGTGAACCGGTTGCGCGGGACGCGCGAGGCGTATGCGGCGCGGCTGGCGGACGGCGGGATCGAAAGCAGCCTCGACGACGAACTGCCGGATGGCTTGCGGCTGGACACGCCGGTTGCGGTCGCGCTGTTGCCGGGCTTCGACACGGGCGACGTGTCGGTGCAGGACGGGTCCGCGCAGCAGGTGGCCGATGCGATGGCGCCTGCGGCCGGGGCGCGCGTGCTCGATGCCTGCGCCGCGCCGGGCGGGAAGGCTGCGCACCTGCTGGAGCGCGATCCGTCGCTGCAGTTGGTGGCGCTGGATGTCGATCCCGCAAGGCTGGCGCGCGTGCGTGCCGGGTTCGAGCGCCTGGACGTGGGCGCATCCGCGACATTGCAGGCGGCGGATGCGGCGACGCCCGATGCCTGGTGGGACGGCCAGCCGTTCGACGCGGTGTTGCTCGATGCGCCGTGCACCGCGACCGGCGTGATTCGCCGCCAACCCGACATCCTGCTGCATCGTCGTGCGTCCGACGTCGAATCGCTGGCGGCGTTGCAAGCACGCCTGCTCGATGCCTGCTGGGAAGTGCTCGCCCCGGGCGGAGTGCTGCTCTACGCAACGTGTTCGATCCTGAAGACCGAGAACGCGGACCAGGTCGACGCCTTCCTGGCGCGCACGCCAGACGCACGATCCGAACCGCTCGACGACGGCTTCGGTCGCGCCAGTGGCGCCGGCCGCCAGCGCCTGCCCGGCGAGGGCGGCATGGACGGCTTCTTCTACGCCCGCCTGAAAAAACAGGTCATGTAGGAGCGGCGTAGGGCGCGACATGCGCAATCGCGGCTCACGCCGCTCCTACATAATCACGCCGATGCGGACCACCGCCCGCGACACCTGGCTGTTCTGGTTGGTCGCCCTGCTCGTGCTCGGCGCGGGCCTCGGGTTGCGCGATCCGTGGCCGGCCGACGAGCCGCGTTTCGCCCTCGTCGCAACACAGATGGTCGAGAGCGGCCAGTGGCTGTTCCCGATGCGCGGTGACGAGCTCTATCCGGACAAGCCGCCGCTCTTCATGTGGCTGCAGGCGATCGCGTACCAGCTGTTCGGCAACTGGCGCGTTGCCTTCCTGCTGCCCTCTTTGCTCGCGTCGCTCGGCACGCTGTGGTGCGTCGTCGATCTCGGCACGCGCCTGTGGACCCGCCGCGTCGGCTTGTATGCCGGGTGGGCATTGCTGTTTGCATTGCAGTTCACCTGGCAGGCGAAACGGGCGCAGATCGATCCGCT
>DASTUL010000053.1:0-35918 GCA_035759645.1 Lysobacteraceae bacterium
CGCGGTCCCGGCAGGCCGTCGCGCAGCACCGCGTCCAGCGACGCACGCCGCGCGGCGTCGCCGTCGAACGTGGCCGCGAGCGAATCGAGCAGCGCGCTCATTGCGGGGCCCGTGCCTCCGGGCTGACGCGGTCCCGGATCCAGGCGTAGCCGTGTTCTTCAAGCGCCAGGGCCAGCTCCGGGCCGCCGGACTCCACGATCCGGCCATCGGCGAGCACGTGCACGACGTCGGGACGGATGTAGTCGAGCAGGCGCTGGTAGTGGGTGATCACCAGGAACGCGCGGTCGGGCGCACGCAGCGCGTTGACGCCCTCGGCCACGTTCTTCAGTGCGTCGATGTCCAGGCCCGAGTCGGTCTCGTCGAGGATCGCCAGCTTCGGCTCCAGCACCGCCATCTGGAAGATCTCGTTGCGCTTCTTCTCGCCGCCGGAGAACCCTTCGTTGACGCCGCGATGCAGCAGCTCGTCCTTGAGGTGCAGGACCGCCAGCTTCTCGCGCACCAGCTTCAGGAACTGCATCGAGTCAAGCTCGGGCTCGTCCCGCGCCCTGCGCTGCGCGTTCAGCGCGCTGCGCAGGAAGTAGGTGTTGTTCACGCCCGGGATCTCGACCGGGTACTGGAACGCCAGGAACATGCCGGCGGCCGCGCGTTCCTCCGGCGCGAGGGCCAGCAGGTCGCGGCCCTCGAACAGCACCGCGCCCGCGGTGATGTCGTAGCCCTCCCGGCCGGCCAGGATGTGGCCGAGCGTCGACTTGCCGGCGCCGTTGGGGCCCATCACCGCGTGCACCTCGCCGGGCTTCAGTTCCAGCGACAGCCCCTTCAGGATCTCGCGGCCGCCGACAGCGGCGTGGAGGTTCTCGATCTTCAGCATCAGCCCACCGCTCCTTCCAGCGACACTTCCAGCAATTTCTTCGCCTCGACCGCGAACTCCATCGGCAGCTCGCGGAACACCTGCTTGCAGAACCCGTCGACGATCATCGACACCGCGTCCTCCTCGCCGATGCCGCGCGACCGGCAGTAGTACAGCTGGTCCTCGCTGATCTTCGAGGTGGTCGCTTCGTGCTCGACGGTGGCGTCCGGATGGCGGACCTCGATGTACGGGAAGGTGTGCGCGCCGCACTTCTTGCCGATCAGCAGCGAGTCGCACTGGGTGTGGTTGCGCGCGCCCTCGGCGCTGCGCTCCACGCGCACCAGCCCGCGATAGGTGTTCTGCCCGCGGCCGGCGCTGATGCCCTTGCTCACGATCTTGCTCTTGGTGCGCTTCCCGACGTGGATCATCTTGGTGCCGGTGTCGGCCTGCTGCATGTGGTGGGTCAATGCCACCGAATTGAACTCGCCCACCGAGTCGTCGCCCAGCAGCACGCAGGACGGGTACTTCCAGGTGATCGCCGAGCCGGTCTCGACCTGGGTCCAGCTGATCTTGCTGCGATCGCCGCGGCACTCGCCGCGCTTGGTCACGAAGTTGTAGATGCCGCCGCGACCTTCCTCGTCGCCCGGGTACCAGTTCTGCACGGTCGAGTACTTGATCTCGGCGTCCTCGAGCGCGACCAGCTCCACCACCGCGGCGTGCAGCTGGTTCTCGTCGCGCATCGGGGCGGTGCAGCCTTCGAGGTACGACACGTAGGCCTTGTCCTCGGCAATGATCAGCGTGCGCTCGAACTGGCCGGTGTGGCCGGCGTTGATGCGGAAGTAGGTGCTCAGCTCCATCGGGCAGCGCACGCCCTTCGGGATGAACACGAACGACCCGTCGGAGAACACGGCCGAGTTGAGCGCGGCGAAGTAGTTGTCGCCGGTCGGGACCACGGTGCCGAGGTACTGCCGCACCAGTTCGGGGTGGTCCTTGATGGCCTCGGACATCGAGCAGAACACGATGCCCTTCTCGGCCAGTTCCTTGCGGAACGTCGTGCCCACCGACACCGAGTCGAACACCGCGTCCACGGCAACGCCGGCCAGCTTCGCGCGCTCGTGCAGCGGCACGCCCAGCTTGTCGTAGGTGTCCAGCAACTCCTGCGGCACTTCGTCGAGCGACTGGTACTTCGGGCCCTTGGGCGCGGAGTAGTAGCTCAGGGCCTGGAAGTCGATCGGCGCGATCTTCAGCTTCGCCCAGTGCGGCACCGGCATGGTCAGCCAGTGGCGGTAGGCCTGCAGGCGCCACTCGGTCATCCACTCGGGCTCGCCCTTGATGGCCGACAGCGCGCGGATCTTGCCTTCGTCCAGGCCCGGCGGCAGCGAGTCGGTTTCGATGTCGGTGACGAAGCCGGCCGCGTACTTGCGGCCTAGCTGCGCGTGGATGTCTCTGTTTTCTACCGGGACGGACATTGCGTGTTCGCTCAAGCGGGGCCTGCCTGCGCCAGGCGCAGGTCGATGCGGCGCGGCGAGGGCCGCGGCGCGGGGGGAAGGAGCATGTGCGCGAGCGTCACGTCGCGCAGCGCGTCGACCACGACGTCGTTGATGCGGCGCCAGTTCGCGCGCACGCCGCAATGGTCCTGGATGCCGCAGTTGCCGCCGTGCACGCTGCATTCGGTCATGCCCGGCGGCCCTTCGATCGCGGTGACGATCTCGAGCAGGCCGATGTCGGCGGCATCGCGCGCCAGGCGGTAACCGCCGTTCGCGCCGCGGAAGCCTTCGACCAGGCCGGCCTGCGCCAGCGGCTTGAGCACCTTGGCGACGGTGGGCGGCTCGAGCCCGGCCAGGTCCGCCAGTTCCGTTGCGCTGCACACCGCACCGGGCCGCGCGGCAAGCGCGGTCAGCACGACGGTGGCGTAGTCGGTGAGGCGGGTCACGCGGAGCATCGGAGGCGCCCGGGCAAGGTGTTCGAATAGGACCGGAATTGTACGATTTCCAGCGTGTCGGGGCCATGCCCGGGTCCGGCGTCCACGCCGCAGGGCACGGCGTCATGGCGGCGCGACGGGCATCCGGGGGACAATCGGCGGTTCCCCACACCAGATGGACCTGCCGATGCCCGCGAAAGTCGTCACCCGCCGCTCCGCCATCCACGGCAACGGCATGTTCGCCGCCGCCCCGCTCCGGAAGGGCGAGCGCCTGATCGAATACAAGGGCCAGCGGCGCACCCACCAGGACGTCGACGAGGGCGACACGGGCGACGTGGAGAGCGGGCACACCTTCCTGTTCACGCTGAACGACGAGTACGTGATCGACGCCAACCACGGCGGCAACAGCGCGCGCTGGATCAACCACAGCTGCAAGCCCAACTGCGAGGCGGTGCTGGAAGAGGCCGACGGCGACGATCGCCGCAAGGACCGCGTGTTCATCGAGGCGATACGGGCCATCAAGCCGGGCGAGGAACTCACCTACGACTACGGCATCACCCTGGACGAGCCGCACACCGCGCGGCTGAAGAAGATCTGGGCCTGCCGCTGCGGTTCCAGGGGCTGCACCGGCACCATGCTGAAGCCGAAGCGCAAGGCGAAGCGCTGAACATTGCGGGGTATCGCGGGTGGCATGACTTTCGCCAGTCGCCCGCGCGGCCGCGTGCGCGCACGCTGCGCGCCTCCGTCGGCCAAGGCCACACCATGCACGTCGCCCGTTCGCTCATCGCCTTGCTTGCCGCGGCGGCCGGCCCCGTGGCGGCCATCGAGGTGGACGGCGTCATCTCCCCCGGCGAATGGGACGGCGCACGGCACGTCACCGACTTCCGCCTGACCCAGCCACTGAGCCGGGAGCCCGCGCCGTATCCGACCGAAGCGTGGATCAAGGCGACGCCCGAGGGCCTCGCGATTGGCTGGCGCAACACCCAGCCCGCGTCGGTGCCGCGCACGCGGCAGCGGGCCCAGCGCGACCAGGGCGGGGCGGCCGACCGCGTCAACCTGTACGTCGACTTCGATGGCGACGGTCGCACCGGCTACAACTTCACGCTGCTGCTGTCGGGCAGCATCGTCGACGCCACGATCGCCAACGAGAACCAGTTCAACGGCGACTGGGACGGCGACTGGCGCCATGCGACCAGCGAGGATGGCGACACCTGGTCGGCCGAGATCCTGCTGCCCTGGCACATCGCGCCGATGCAGGAGCCCGAGGGCGACGTGCGCACGATCGGCATTTCGCTGGACCGCGTCGTCGGCGCGACCGGCGAGCGAATGTCCTGGCCGGCGATCGGGTTCAACGAACAACGCTTCCTGTCGGTGCTCGAGAAGATCGAGATGCCGCGCTACAGCCAGTCCCTGCTGGCGGTCACGCCCTACGTGGTCGGCCTGGGCGACCTGGTGGACCGTGGCTCCGATTTCGACGCCGGCGCGGACCTGTTCTGGAAGCCGAACGGCCAGTTCCAGCTCAGTGCCACCATCAACCCGGACTTCGGCCAGGTCGAGAGCGACAACCTGGTGGTGAACTTCGGCGCGATCGAGACCTTCTTCAGCGACCGCCGCCCTTTCTTCACCGAAAACCAGGGCTTCTTCGACGTGCCGTTCGGCGGCCTGGGCAATGCCAACCGGTTGCTGTACACGCGCCGCGTGGGCGGGACCGCGGACGACGGCAGCGGCGCGGGCGACGTGACCGCCGCGGCCAAGGTCAACGGCAGCGTCGGCGAAGTGCATTACGGCGTGTTCGCGGCGACCGAGGGCGGTGATGCGGGCCGCGATTTCCAGGCCGCGCGGGTGGCGCGGGACATCGGCGCGCATGGCCTCGGTGCCATGGTCACCCGGGTCGACCGGCCGTTCCTCGACCGCGAGGCGATGGTGTACGAAGCCGACCACCGCTGGGGCAACGACGACTGGAACATCAGGACGACTGCCGTGCTGTCCTCGGTGCTGGACGACGGTCAGCGCATCGATGACAGCGGCCTCCAGATGCGCATCGACCACGACCACGGCAACGGCTGGCGCCAGCAGCTGTTCCTGCTGCACCTGGGCGACGACCTGCAACTCAACGACTTCGGTTTCCTCGAGCGCAACGACTTCAACTACGCCCGCTACGACCTGGCGCGGCGGGTCACCGACCTGCCTGGGGATTCGCCGTTCGCCGCGCACGACTGGCATTTCGCGGTGTCGCGCCGCACGAACGACTCCGGGCTGCACCTCGCCGACGCCTGGGCCGTGAACCGCTCCAGCGAGCGGCGGGACGGTGGTCACCAGTTCATCGAGGTCGCAGGCTGGAGCGCCGGGCACGACGACCTGGTCACGCGCGGCCACGGCCCGGTCAGGGTGCCGTCGCGTCTGTTCTTCTTCGCCGAACGGTTCCGGCCACGCAAGGAGCACTGGGCGCTGTACGGGAGCGTGCATTTCGCTAGCGACGGACTGGAAGGCGTCGACCAGGGCGGCGTGACGATCGACTTCGAACCCACCTACCACGTCAACGACACGCTCAGCCTGGGCGTGGGCCTCGAACTGCACCACGATCCGCATTGGCTGGTCTGGCAGCGCGACAACCTGCTGGGCGGGTTCGAGTCGAACCTGGTCTTCGCCAACGCCGGTGCCACCTGGCTCATCGACAACCGCCAGGAACTGCGGGTGAGGCTGGAGGCCATCGGCCTGGATGCGAGCGCCGAGCAGGCCTGGCGGGTGCAGCCCGACGGCACGCCGCTGGCGGTCGGGGAGGCGATCGACGACTTCGCGCTGCGCAACCTCGGGTTCCAGGTGCGCTACCGCTACGAGCTGGCGCCGCTGTCGTACCTTTACGTGGCCTACGTGCGCGGAGGGTCGTTGTTCCAGCAAGGACCGGGTCCGTTCGACAGCGCCGGGCGGCTGCTCGCGGAAGCCTTCGACCTCCGCGACAGCGAACAATTGCTGGTCAAGCTGTCCTACCGCTTCGAGATCTGACGCGCGGAAGCGGGTTCAGTCTTCGTCGTCCGTGTCTTCGTCGTCCGTCTCGGCGGGTTCGGCGACGAATGTCGTGCTCTCCGTCGCACGCGCCGTGCCGAGGGGGACCGGGCGCGACGGATCGGCGGGCGCGGGCGTGGGCACGACCGGCGTTGCCGCAACCGAACCCGCGGCAGGATCGTCGGTCAGGACGAAAACGCCTTCGATGGTCGGGTCCTCGATCCACGTGAGTCCCGAGTCCGCAGCGTCGCCTCCCATCGTCGCGGGCGCATCGCCGAGCGTCGCGTCGGGGGTCCCGGTCATCGGCGTGGTGCCGGGTCCCGGATTCGCGGGCATGCCGGTGACCGAGCCGATGGCGCCCTCCGGTGCAGGAAGCCCGGAGACCTGCCCGCCATTCGCCTCCGTCCCATTGCGCGTGCCCGTTTCATCGTCGTCGTCGCCGCACGCGGCGGGTGCCAGCAGCATCGCCGCTGCCAGGATCCGCGCGGCGGACCCGCCGATCGAAAGGTGGCCAAGCGAACCATTGTGAAAGCGAGCAGGCATGCGACTACGTTCGCGCCTTCCCCGTGAATGAAGGGTCCACGCACGCCTTCACATGCGCTTGCGCGCCGGCGCGGCCAGCTATGGGGGTTGCCTTCGAGGGAGGAAAACCCATGGCCACGAATGCGAATGCCGCGCGCGTGATGCGCGGCGCATGGCTGGTGGCGTTCGCCGCGGCATGGACCTCGGTGCCCGCCCTGGCCGCTGACCTGGAACTGCACGCCACGCTCGACGGCGCGAACGTGGTCTCCGCCACCGAATCCACCGGCACGGGCGAGGCCCATGCCTGGCTCGACGACGAGGGGCGCGTGCGGATCGAGCTGGTGTTCGGTGGCCTGAAATCAGGTGCCAGCGGCGCCGCGCTGTACGCCGGCGAGGCGACCGAGAACGGCGACCTGGTCGCGGAACTCGACGTCGCGCCCGACCTGGTGCGCGGCCGTCTGGACGACATCGAGATCGCGTTGTCGCCGGAAGTCGCGGAACGGATGCGCGCCGGCGAGACCTACCTGCAGGTCGAGACGCCGGGCTTCCCGGACGGCGCGATCCGCGGGCAGCTGGTCCCGCAACCGGTACGGCTCGAGGATGGCGTGGAACCCGAGGAAGAAGACGAGTGACAAAAAAAACCGGGCCCCTCGCGGAGCCCGGTCGGTGTCTTTCCCCAACCGGCGCTTGGCCGGCGCGCGGTATCAGGCCGCGGCGTCCTTGAGCTTCTTGAGCGGGCGGACCTTCAGCTTGACCGAGGCCGGCTTCGCCGCGAACCACTGCTCTTCCTTGGTGAACGGGTTGATGCCCTTGCGCTTCGGCTTGGCGGCGACGTTGACCGCGGTGACCTTCAGCAGGCCCGGCAGGACGAACGTGCCGGCGCCCTTCTTGCTGACCGAGCCGGCCATCGCGCCTTCCAGTGCGGACAGCACGGAGCGCACGTCGCGCGAGGCGACGCCGGAGGTGTCGGCGATGTGCGCGACCAGGCCCGACTTGCTCAGGGTCTCCTTGATCGGCTTCGGCGCGGACGGCTTGGCGGCGGCTTTCGGCGCGGCCTTCTTGGATGTCGCCTTCTTCTTTGCCATGGGTCTTTCGTTCCTCGTCATCGGTGATGTGTCTGGGCCGGTCGGGCCGGCAGGTCGAATGTAGGGCAATCGCGCGGGCGCAGGGAAGCCCCGGACGGCTTTTTTTGCGGTTTTTTGCTCAATCTTCCTCATGGCGCGGCTTCCAGGCCTCGGCGAGCTTCTGCTGCACCTGCGCCGGGACCGGTTCGTAGTGGCTGAAATCCAGCGAATACCGGCCGCGCCCGGCGGTCACGGACTTCAGTTCGGCGGCGTAGCCCTCGAGCTCGGACAACGGCACCTGGGCCTTGACCACGATCTCGCTGCCCTTGATCGCGTCGGTGCCGCTGATGCGCGCGCGCTTGGAGGCCAGGCCGCCGCTGATGTCGCCCATGTGCTGCTCGGGCACCGCGACCTCCAGGTCGACGATGGGCTCGAGCACCTGCGGCCGCGCCTTCTGCACGGCGTCCAGGAACGCCTTCTTGCCGGCGGCGACGAACGCGACTTCCTTGCTGTCGACGGGGTGGTACTTGCCGTCGTACACCACCACGCGCACGTCCTGCATCGGGTAGCCGGCCAGCGCGCCGGTGGCCAGGACCTGGCGCACGCCCTTCTCGACGGCGGGCAGGAACTGCCCGGGAATCGTGCCGCCCTTGACCTCGTCGACGAACTCGAAGCCCGAGCCGCGCGGCAGCGGTTCGACGCGCAAGTACACCTCGCCGAACTGGCCGGCGCCACCGGTCTGCTTCTTGTGGCGATGGTGCCCCTCGGCGCGGCTGCCGATGGTTTCGCGGTAGGCGATGCGCGGCGGGCGCGAACGCACGTCGACGCCGTGGCGCTCCTTCAGGCGGTCGAGCATGACGCGCAGGTGCAGGTCCGAGAGGCCGCGCACCACCGTCTCGTTGGTCTCGGGCTCGTGCTCGACGTGGAAGCAGGGATCCTCCTCCGCCAGCTTGTGCAGCGCGGTCGCCAGCTTCTGTTCCTGGCCCTTGCTCGCGGCGTCCACGGCGAGCCCGAACATCGGCTTCGGGAAGTCGAGCGGCGCCAGGTGGATCTGGTCCTCGTCGTGGCTGTCGTGCAGCACCGCGTCGAAATGCAGGTCCTCGACCTTGGCCACCGCCGCGATGTCCCCGGGGATGGCGTGGTCGACCTCGACGTGGTCCTTGCCCCTGAGCTTGAACAGGTGCCCGACCTTGAACGGCTTGCGCCCGTCGTCGACGAACAACTGCGTGTCCTTGCGCACCGTGCCCTGGTACACGCGGAACACCCCGAGCTTCCCCACGAAGGGGTCGTTGACCACCTTGAACACGTCCGCGACGACGTGCGCCTTCGGGTCGGGGCGCGCGTCGATCGACGCGGCCGCCGCGCCCGCACCCTTCGTGAACTGCGGCGGGTTGGCTTCGCCCGGGTGCGGGAACAGCTTCTCGGCGACGTCGAGCAGTTCGCGCACGCCCGTGCCGCTGCGGGCGGAACAGAACAGCACCGGTACCAGGTGTCCCTCGCGCAGGCATTGCTCGAACGCGTCGTGCAGTTCCTGCCCCGACAGGCCGCCTTCGCCGAGGTCGAAGTAATGTTCCATCACCGTCTCGTTCACCTCGACGACCTGATCGATGATCTTCTGGTGCCAGTCGGCCACGGGTCCGAGGTCGCTCTCGCCCGTGGAGGCGCCGAAGCAGTCGACGACCTTCGCGCCGCCGTCCGCTGGCAGGTTCAGCGGGAGGCATTCGGGGCCGAAGGTGTCGCGCAGTTCGGCCAGCACGCGCCCGGGGTTCGCGCCTTCGTGGTCGATCTTGTTGACCACCACCACGCGACAGAGCTGTCGCGCCTTGGCGTGTTCCATCATCCGGCGCGTGCCGTATTCGACGCCATGGTCGGCATCGACGACGACCAGCACGGTCTCCACCGCTGCGAGCGCCGACAGGGCGGGTCCACGGAAGTCCGGGTAGCCCGGCGTGTCCACCAGGTTCACGTGCACGCCCGCGTGGTCGATGCTGGCGATCGCCGCATCGATCGAGTGGCCGCGCTGCTTCTCCATCGGGTCGAAGTCGGAGACGGTGCTGCCGCGCTC
The DNA here is from genome assembly GCA_035759645.1 of Lysobacteraceae bacterium. Classification (GTDB taxonomy): domain Bacteria; phylum Pseudomonadota; class Gammaproteobacteria; order Xanthomonadales; family Xanthomonadaceae; genus CAMPJU01. The sequence continues at coordinate 9,423 of DASTUL010000053.1, forward strand.
GACGGTGCCTGCCACGGAAACGGCGCCGCCGGCATGCAGCAGGGCTTCGAACAACGTTGTTTTGCCGGCGCCGGGGTGGCCTGCGAGAGCCACGTTGCGGATGTCTTCGGTGCGGTAGGGCATGGGGCCGTCTCCTCGCCAGGAGGCTCGGCCAATCCGGCCGGGCCGGGGGGAGGCCAGACTCCTCCCATGGCCGATGGCGGTCAAGCGACCCCGCCGTGACACGGCCGGGCCTACGCTGGACGTCCACTCGGGAAGGAAGACAAGGCCATGGGCATCTCGCGCCACGCACTCGCGCACTGGGAGGGCGACCTCAAGCAGGGCCGCGGCACCCTCAGCACGCCGTCCAGCGGACTGATGGACGGCACGCGGTACGGCTTCAACTCGCGTTTCGGCGACGAAAAGGGGACGAACCCGGAGGAACTCATCGCGGCGGCCCACGCCGGCTGCTTCACGATGTTCCTGGCGAACAAGCTCGCGGAGGCGGGGCATCCGGCCAGGGCGCTCGACACGCGAGCGGAGGTGGATCTCTCCATGGAAGGCGGCCCGCAGCTGTCTGCGATCCGCTTGAAGCTGAAAGCCGACGTGCCCGGCATAGACCCTGCGAAGTTCCGCGCCGTTGCCGACGATGCGAAGAGCCATTGCCCGGTTTCGCGTGCGTTGTCGGCCGTCCCCATCGAGCTCGACGCGACCCTCGTGTGACGTAATCCCGGATTGCGCTTCGCTTCATCCGGGCTACGGGATGTCCCTCGTAGCCCGGATGCAGGCGCAAAGCGCCGGAATCCGGGATCCCGGTGTCATGTTCAGGTATCCCCGCCCAGGTTCAGCCGTGTTTAATTCGCGTGAATCGAGGATGGGGTCGAGCCGCCGGACTCCCGGCGCCGGAGATCGCCATGAAGTCCCTCACCGCGTCCGCCCTCGCGATCGCCCTGGCCGCCACCAGCGGCGTCGCCAGCGCGCAGAGCTACTACGACACCAACGGCCGCGACGGGTATGGCGCGTACGGCAGCTACGGCCAGCCGCAGCCCGACCGCTACGGCCAGTCCGCTGGCGCTGTCTACGATTACGCGCGCGTGCTGCGCGTCGATCCGGTCATCGCCTCCGGCTACGGGTACGGCCAGGCCTCCGGGACGAACTGCCGCTACACGCAGTCGACCTACGCGGGCGGCGACCGCTATTACGGCAATGACCGGTATGGCGATGACCGCTATTACGACAACGATCGCTACCGTAACGACCGGTACGGGAACGATCGCTACGGCAGCGACCCCTATTACGGGCGCGGCGGTTACGACCCCTACGGTCGTGGCCAGGCCGGGGCCGGCGCGGGGAGCAACATCGCCACCGTGATCGGGGGCATCGTCGGCGCCGCGATCGGCAGCCAGGTCGGCGGCGGCTCGGCCCGTTACGCTACCGGCGCGATCGGTTCGATGGTCGGCGGCATGGTCGGCCGCGAGATCTACGAGGCCGGGCAGCGCGAGCGGTACACGGCGCGCACCGGCACCGTCCGCGTCTGCGACCCGGTGCCCTACGGCAGCTACGGCAGCTCTCAGGTCTCCGACAACCGCGTGGCGGGCTACGACGTCACCTACGAATACGCAGGGCGCGAGTTCCAAACCCGCACCGACTACCACCCCGGCGACCGCATCCGGGTGCGCGTGGAAGTCCACCCGGACTGAGCGCGCGCGCCACCAGACCCCGTGGGAGGGGCAGCAGCTGGGGCCGGCTCGTCCGGCCCCTTTTTTTGGCCATGTGGGAGCCGCCATGGCGGCGAATCCCTACCAGTCGATCGTCCCGCGCACGACCGTGACCACGCGCCCGCCCGACCACACGTCGCCAGCGTCGTCCACGTGCAACTCGATGATCGCGTCGTGCCCGACCTCGCGACCCTGGCTGACGCGATAGAAACCATCGGCGCGTGGCAGCGCATCGCGCAGCGCCAGCCAGGCCGCGAGCGTGGCGTTCGCGGCGCCGGATGCCGCGTCCTCGAAGCAGCCCGGCGCGCCGACCCATGCGCGGACCGCCAGGTAGTAGACCGGATCGGCGCTGCGCGCGAACACGCACAAACCCATGCTGTCGGTGTCCGCCGCCAGCGCCGCGATGGCGTTCCAGTCCGGCGTCGCGCTGCGCAATGACGCTTCGTCGGCCACCTCGGCAAGCCACCAGCGGCGGCCTCCATCCATCAGCGCCGGCGGAAGCTCGCCCTGCGGTAGCCCGGCCAGCGCCGCCGCGAGCAACGACTCGGCCGGCGCACCGACGCGCAACAGGCTGGCGCGCGGCGTCCTGACCGACAGCGTCCGGCGCTTGCCGTCGCCTTCCACCCGCAACGGCAACTTGCCGGCGATCCCGTCCTGGACGAGCACGCCGCGGCGCGGCATCGCGATGCCGGATTCCAGCACCGCGTGCGCGGTGCCCACGCTCGGATGACCGGCGAACGGGACCTCGCGGCGCGGGCTGAAGATGCGGATCCCGTAGTCGGCATCGCGGGCGTCCGTCGGGCGCACGAAGGTCGTTTCCGGCAGGCGCGTCCAGCGGGCGATCGCCTGCATTGCCTCGTCGGACAGGCCTTCGGCATCGAGCACGACGGCGAGCGGATTGCCCGCGCCCGGACGGTCGGCGAACACGTCCAGCTGCAGGTAGCGGCGGAGGGTCATGGGGGGGTGCACTCCTTCCGCATAGAATCTCACGATGCCCGACACGCCGCCCAACTGGATCGTCCTCAAGTTCGGCGGCACCTCCGTGTCGCGCCGGCATCGCTGGGACACCATCGGGCGGATCGCCGAAGGGCGTGCACGTGACGAAGGCGCGCGCGTACTGGTCGTCGTGTCGGCGCTGTCGGGCGTGACGAATGCGCTGCAGGCCGTGGCCGACGGCGCCGATCCCGTGCAGGGCATGGCGGTGCTCGTGGACCTGCACCGCGCATTCGCGGCGGAACTGGGACTCGACGCGGAAGCCGTCATCGGCGTGCGCCTGGCGACGCTGCACGCCTTGGCCGGTGACCCGCGTGCCGCCAGCCGGCCACTCGACTGGCAAGCCGAAGTGCTTGCGCAGGGCGAACTGCTTTCGTCCACGCTCGGCGCCGCCTACCTGTGCGCGCAGGGGCTGGACTTCGGCTGGTGCGATGCGCGCGACTGGCTGCAGGCGCTGGCATTGCCCAACCAGAACGACTGGACGACGCGGCTGTGCGTGTCCTGCCGCCACGATGGCGATGTTGGCTCGCGCGAGCGCTTCGACGCGCAGCCGCCGCGATTGCTGCTGACGCAGGGGTTCATCGCGCGCCACGGCGACGGCGGGACCGCCGTGCTCGGTCGTGGCGGTTCGGACACGTCCGCCGCGTACTTCGGGGCGATGCTCGGCGCGCGTCGCGTCGAGATCTGGACCGACGTGCCCGGGATGTTCAGCGCCAACCCGCGCGAGGTGCCCGATGCGCGCCTGCTGGCGCGGCTGGATTATGCCGAGGCGCAGGAAATCGCGACCACCGGCGCCAAGGTCCTGCATCCGCGCTCGATCGGCCCGTGCCGGGACGCGGGCGTGCCGATGCGGATCCTGGACACGGAGCGTCCGGACGCGCCCGGCACGCGCATCGATGCGCAGGCGACGACCGTGCCCGGCGTCAAGGCGATCAGCCGGCGCAACGGCATCGTGCTGGTGTCGATGGAAAGCATCGGCATGTGGCAGCAGGTCGGCTTCCTCGCCGACATCTTCGAGCGCTTCCGCAGGCACGGGCTGTCCGTCGACCTGATCGGTTCGTCGGAAACCAACGTCACTGTGTCGCTCGACCCGAGCGACAACCTCGTCAGCGGCAACGTGCTCGAGGCGCTGGCCGCGGACCTGGCCCAGGTCTGCCGGGTGAAGGTGATCGCACCTTGCGCGGCGATCACCCTGGTCGGCCGTGGCATGCGTTCGCTGCTGCACCGGTTGTCGGACATCTGGGCCACGTTCGGCCGCGAGCGCGTGCACCTGGTGTCGCAGTCGTCCAACGACCTCAACCTCACCTTCGTGGTGGACGAGGCCGATGCCGAGGGACTGGTGCCGCAACTGCATGCCGAGCTGGTGCGCAGCGGCGCGATGCCGATGCGCGACGCGAGCGTGTTCGGGCCGACGTGGCGGGAGATCACGCAGGGCGCGGTCGCGCGCGACGCGCCGTGGTGGCACGGCGAACGCCCGGAACTGCTGGCGTGCGCGGCGGCGGGCACGCCGCGATACGCGTATCACCTGCCGACGGTGCGCGACCGTGCCAGGGCGCTCGCGGCGGTCGGCGCGATCGACCGGCGCTACTACGCGCTCAAGGCCAACGCGCATCCGGCGATCCTGCGCGTGCTGGCCGACGAGGGGTTCGGCTTCGAGTGCGTCTCCACCGGGGAACTCGCGCGGGTCTTCGAAGTGCTGCCCGACGTCGCACCGTCGCGCGTGCTGTTCACGCCCAGCTTCGCGCCGTGCGCCGAGTACGCCGATGCGCTTGCGCGCGGCGTGACCGTCACCGTCGACAACGTCGAGGCACTGCAGCGCTGGCCGGACTTGTTCCGCGATCGCGCGCTGTGGTTGCGGCTCGACCTGGGCCGCGGCGACGGCCACCACCAGAAAGTACGCACGGGTGGCGCCGAGGCGAAGTTCGGGCTGCCGGTGGCGCGCCTGGAGGCCTTCGCCACGGCCGCGAGGGCCATCGGCGTGCGCATCGAGGGTTTGCACGCGCACCTGGGCAGCGGCATCGAGTCGCCTGGCCACTGGCGCGCGGTGTATGCCGAACTGGCGGGCCTCGCGGACAACCTGGGCAGCGTCGAATGGATCGACATCGGTGGCGGCCTGCCGGTGCCGTACACGCCGGACGCGCCACGTTTCGACCTCGAGGCATGGGCCGCGGGCCTGGCGGAGATCAAGGCGGCCTATCCGCGCTTCGGCCTCGCCGTCGAACCCGGGCGCTGGCTGGTGGCGGGGGCGGGCGTGCTGCTGCTCACCGCGACGCAGGTCGTCGAGAAGGACGGCGTGCGACGTGTCGGCGCGGATGCGGGCATGAACGCGTTGCTGCGTCCCGCGTTGTACGAGGCGTGGCACGACATCGTGAACCTGTCGCGACTCGATGCGCCCGCCGACACCGCCTTCGACATCGTGGGACCCATCTGCGAGACGGGCGACGTCCTGGGCGAGCTGCGCCTGCTGCCCGCGGCGACGGCCGAGGGCGACGTGCTGCTGGTCGCCGACGCCGGCGCCTACGGAATGGCGATGGCCAACACCTACAATTTGCGGCCGTTGCCGGTCGAGGAAGCACTCGAATGACCGACTGGACGTTCCGCCGCGATGCCATCCGCGCGTTCCGCTTCGTGCGTTGCGGTTTCGACGCGGCGACCGGCATCGCCGAACTCGCCTACGCCTTCGACGATGGCCCGGAGCTGGTGGAAACGATCACCGTTCCAGGGGCACCGTTCACGCTCGATGCGGCGCGTGCTGGCGCAGTCGAGCGTGCATTGCAGTTGCTGCACCTCATCGCCGGCGTGAGCTACTACAAGGCTGCCGTGCCGGGCGAGATCCGGATCGACGGGTATGTCATCGACGACGCGACCGCCACGTTGCTTGGGGAGGTCTACGTCAACGGGCTGGGGGAGTTCGCCTATCGGAACGGACTCGACCTGCACGGGCGCATCCGGTTCCCGCGCGGCCCCTCATCCGGCCCTTCGGGCCACCTTCTCTCGCAGGCGGGAGAAGGGAATGCGCCGGAAGCGTGCCTTATGGAACACGCGCTGGTCGCGATCGGCGGCGGCAAGGATTCGCTGGTGTCGATCGAGGCGCTGCGTGCGGCGGGCGTGGCGCAGACCGTCTCGTGGATCGGCGGATCGCAGCTGATCGCGGCGTGCGCGGCGCGCACGGGGCTGCCGACGCTCAACATCGGCCGCCAGCTCGCGCCGCAGCTGTTCGACTACAACCGGCAGGGCGCCTGGAACGGGCACATCCCGGTCACCGCCGTGAACTCCGCGATCCTGGTGCTGGTTGCGCTGCTGCACGGCATGGACCAGGTGGTGTTCTCGAACGAACGATCGGCGAGTTACGGGTCCACGATTCCCGGCACGGGCGAAGTCAACCACCAGTGGTCCAAGGGCTGGGCCTTCGAGCGCGCGTTCGGCGAGCACGTGCAACGTCATGTCGCCGCGGACCTGCACTACTACTCGCTGCTGCGTCCCCTGAGCGAACTGGCGGTCGCGCGGCAGTTCACCCGCAGCAGCCGGTACGACGCGCACTTCTCGAGCTGCAACCGCAACTTCCACATCCTCGGCGAACGCCCGGTCAACCGCTGGTGTGGCGTGTGCCCGAAGTGCCACTTCGTGTTCCTGGCGCTCGCGCCGTTCATGTCCAAGCCGCGCCTGGTGGCGATCTTCGGGCGCAACCTCCTCGACGACCCGGCGCAGGCGGGCGGCTACGATGCGCTGCTCGAATTCCAGGACCACAAGCCGTTCGAGTGCGTCGGCGAGGGACGCGAGTCGCGCGCGGCGCTTGCGGCGCTGGCCACGCGCCCGGAATGGCGCGAAGACGCGCTGGTGGAGCGTTTCGTGCGCGAGATCCTGCCCACGCTCGATCCTGGCGCGTTGGCGATCGCGCCGCAGATGTCGCTTGAGGGCGAGCACCGCGTGCCGGCGGCGACCTGGGAGCGCGTGCGTGCGCATTTCGACGCTTGAGTCGATCGCGGCCGATGGCGGCCGCATCGCGTTGTGGGGGTGGGGACGCGAAGGACGCGCGACCTACCGCGCGTTGCGGTCGCGGCTGCCGGAACTGCCCCTGACCCTGTTGTGCCAAGAAGCGGACGCGGGCGACGCGTATGCGATGTCGGATTCGGCATTGCAGGTCGAAACCGCGCCGGCCGGCCCGCTGCTCGGGGATTTCGAGGTGGTGCTGAAGTCGCCCGGCATCAGCCCGTACGGCGAACACGCCGTCGCCGCGGCCGCCACGGGCACGCGGTTCCTCGGTGGGACCGCGCTCTGGTTCGGCGAACGTGCCGGCCCCGACGGCCGCGTGCCGGGCACCGCCTGCATCACCGGCACGAAGGGCAAGAGCACCAGCACCGCGCTGCTCGCGCACCTGTTGCGCGCCGGCGGCCTGCGCACCGGGCTGGCCGGCAACATCGGGCTACCGCTCATGGAGTTGCTCGATGCCGAGGCAGACGCGTGGGCGATCGAGCTGTCCAGCTACCAGACCGGCGACGTCGCCGCGGCGGGGGGGCGGCCTGACGTCGCCGTCGTACTCAACCTGTTTCCGGAACACCTGGACTGGCACGGCAGCGAAGCGCGCTATATCGACGACAAACTGCGGCTGGTGACGCAGGCGCGGCCCCGCATCGCGGTGCTCAACGCGTCGGACCCACGCCTGTCGGCGCTGGACCTGTCCGGCGAGGTGCGCTGGTTCGGACGACCCGATGGTTGGCACCTGCGTGGCGACGTGTTGCATCGTGCCGACGCCGCGGTGTTCGACACGGCCGCACTGCCGCTGCCCGGGCGCCACAACCGTCAGAACCTGTGCGCCGTGCTCACCGCGATCGACGCGCTGGGGCACGACGCCGCCGCATTGGCCCCGCATGCCGCGACGTTCCTGCCGCTGCCGCACCGGTTGCAATCGCTCGGCAGGCGCGACGGCCTCGACTGGGTCGACGACTCGATCAGCACTACGCCACACGCGAGCCTCGCCGCGTTGGATCTGCATGCCGACAGGCGCGTGGCGTTGATCGTGGGTGGCCACGACCGTGGCCTGGACTGGCAGGCATTCGTCGATGCGATGCGTGACCGTCCACCGCTCGCGATCGTCACCACCGGCGCCAACGGCCCGAGGATCCACACGTTGCTGGCGCCGTTGGCGGCCGGGGGGCGGTTCCGGCTGGCCGCTTCCAGCGACCTGGCTGGCGCGGTTGCCGAGGCGCGCGCCGCGTTGCAGGACGAGGGCGTCGTCCTGCTCTCGCCCGGCGCGCCGAGTTTCGGCGCCTATCGGGATTACACCGAGCGTGGCCGCCATTTCGCGCGGCTAGCGGGCTTCGACCCGGATGACACCGGCGCCATCGCTGGCCTGGGCGTGGCCTGAAAGGAAGCCCGCAAGAGGGCGCGACGTCAGTGGTCGCGGTCGACCGCGTAGCGCGCCAGGCCTCGAAGCGCTTCGACGTAGCCGTTGGCCGGCAACGCGTCGAGGGCGCGGTCGGCAAGCTCGGCGTAGTGGGCTGCACGCTGGCGGCTGTACGCGAGGCTGCCGCTCGCGGTGATGGCCGCGAGCACCTCCGGCAGCGCGCCGGCATCGCCGGTCTCGACGGCGGCGCGCAGGACGGCAGCGGTGGCAGGGTCGGCGTGGCGCATGGCGTGGATCAGCGGCAACGTGGCCTTGCCTTCGGCCAGGTCGTCGCCGACGTGCTTGCCCAGGACATTGGTGTCCGCCGCGTAATCGAGCACGTCATCGGCGATCTGGAAGGCGAACCCCAGGTTCAGGCCATAGGCGTGCAGCGCATCGCAGGCTGAATCGCCCGCGTCGGCCAGGAGCGCGCCCAGGCGCGTGGCGGCCGCGAACAGCACGGCCGTCTTGCGCTCGATGACGCGCAGGTAGTCGGCCTCGGCCGTATCCGCTTTGCGCACGTGCAGCAACTGCAGGACCTCGCCCTCGGCGATCTCGTTGGTGGTGTCGGCGAGGATCCGCATCACCTCCGGCCGCTCCAGCTCGACCATCAGCTGGAAGCTGCGCGAATACAGGAAGTCGCCCACCAGCACGCTCGGGGCGTTGCCCCAGACCGCATTGGCCGTGCGGCGCCCGCGGCGCAGGTCGGATTCGTCCACCACGTCGTCGTGGAGGAGGGTCGCCGTATGGATGAACTCGACCACCGCGGCAAGCTGGTGGGCGTCCGGGCCGCGCCGCCCGAAGGCGCCCGCGGCGAGGAGCAGCAACATCGGCCGCAGGCGCTTGCCGCCCGCGCCGATGATGTATTCGGCGACCTGGTTCACGAGGACCACGTCCGAGGCGAGCCGGCGGCGGACGAGGGCGTCCACTGCCGCCATGTCGTCGCGCGCGAGCGCCTGGATGGCGTCGAGCCCGGGCGGGGCGGTCGCGTCGAGCGTGGCCGATTCCATGCGGGATTCCGTTTTCTGGAGCGCGGATTATGACGGGACCACGCGCCGCGCGCCGTCACGGGAACTCCCCGACGCGGCACCGGGCGGGGACCCGATTCCCGGCGACCCCCGGGTATAATCGAATGGGCACGCCCTGACCGGGCATCACTCCACTCAGGAAGGGACGCGCCATGGCACGCGGCATCAACAAGGTCATCCTTGTCGGGAACCTCGGGAACGATCCCGAAATCAAGTACACCCAGGGCGGCATGGCGGTCTGTTCGCTCAGCCTGGCGACCACGAGCGTGCGCAAGGACAAGGACGGAAACCAGATCGAGAAGACCGAGTGGCACCGCGTGAAGCTGTTCGGCAAGTTGGGCGAGATCGCCGGTGAATACCTGAAGAAGGGTCGCCAGGTCTACATCGAGGGTTCGATCCGCTACGACAAGTTCACCGGCCAGGACGGCGTCGAGAAGTATTTCACCGACATCGTCGCCGACGAGATGCAGATGCTGGGCGGCGGTGGCGAAGGCGGCGGGTCGGGCGGTGGCGGACCCCGCGCCGAGCGGACCCCGCGTCCTGCCCAACGCCAGGATTCCGCGCCGCGCCGCGAGCCGGCCACCTCCAAGTCGAACGAGTTCGACACCGATTTCACTGACGACGACATCCCCTTTTGATGAAAACATGGCTTGTTACCGGCGGAGCCGGCTTTATCGGCGGCAATTTCGTGCTCGACGCGGTGCGTCGTGGCGTTCGGATCATCAACCTCGACGTGCTCACGTATGCGGGCAACCTCGACACCCTTGCTTCGCTGGAGGGTGACGCCGGCCACCTGTTCGTGCACGGCGACATCGGCGACAGGGCACTCGTCGACGCGCTGTTGCGCGAGCATCGGCCGGACGCGGTGGTCAACTTCGCGGCGGAAAGCCATGTCGATCGCTCGATCGACGGCCCCGGTGCGTTCGTGCAGACCAACGTCGTGGGCACGCTGAACCTGCTCGAGTGCGCGCGTGATTACTGGCGTTCGCTCGACGGCGGCAAAAAGGACGGTTTCCGCTTCCTGCACGTCTCCACCGACGAGGTTTACGGCTCGCTGGGCGAGACCGGCAAGTTCACCGAGCAGACCCCGTTCGCGCCGAACTCGCCGTACTCGGCGTCGAAGGCGGCATCCGACCACCTGGTGCGCGCGTTCCACCACACCTACGGGCTACCGGTGCTCACCACCAACTGCTCGAACAACTACGGGCCGTACCAGTTCCCCGAGAAGCTGGTCCCGCTGATCATCGCCCGGGCGCTGGCCGGCGAACCGTTGCCGGTCTACGGCGACGGCCGCAACGTGCGCGACTGGCTGTACGTCGGCGACCACTGCGCCGCAATCCGCGTGGTGCTCGAGCGCGGTCGCGTTGGCGAGACCTACAACGTCGGCGGGGACGCCGAGCGCGAGAACATTTCGGTGGTCGGCACGATCTGCGAGTTGCTGGACGCGCGTCGCCCCCGTCGCGACGGCGCACCCCGGTTCTCGCAGGTGACCCATGTCGCCGACCGCCCGGGCCACGACCGGCGCTATGCGATCGATGCCTCCAAGCTGCAAGGTGAGCTCGGCTGGCAGCCCGGCCACAGCTTCGAACGTGGCATGGCCGAGACCGTCGACTGGTACCTGGACCACCAGGACTGGGTCACGCGGGTCCTCGATGGGAGCTATCGCCTCGAGCGCATCGGCGGCATCGCGGCATGAAGCGCAAGGGCATCGTCCTCGCCGGGGGCTCCGGCACGCGCCTGTACCCGTTGACCCAGTCGATCAGCAAGCAACTGCTGCCGGTCTACGACAAGCCGATGGTGTACTACCCGCTGAGCGTGCTCATGCTCGCTGGCATACGCGACGTGCTGGTCATCAACACGCCGCACGAGCAGGCCCTGTTCCAGCAGTTGCTGGGCGATGGGTCGCAATGGGGCATGCGGATCGCGTACGAGGCGCAACCCAGTCCCGACGGGCTGGCCCAGGCGTTCCTGATCGGCGAGCAATTCCTGGACGGTGCGCCCAGCTGCCTGGTGCTCGGCGACAACATCTTCCACGGCCACGGCATGGGCGAGATGCTCGCCCGTGCCGATGCGCGCACGGCTGGCGCCACGGTCTTCGGCTACTGGGTCAAGGATCCCGAACGCTACGGCGTGGCGAACTTCGATGCCGATGGCCGCGTGGTGGGCCTCGAGGAAAAGCCCGTCAAGCCCAAATCCAACTATGCGGTCACCGGCCTGTACTTCTATGACGAGCGCGCGCCGCGGTTCGCGGCATCGCTGAAGCCGTCCGATCGTGGCGAGCTCGAAATCACGGACCTCAATCGCTGCTACCTCGAAGAGCAGAGCCTGCATCTCGAGCAGCTGGGCCGCGGCTATGCCTGGCTCGACACCGGTACCCATCGCTCGTTGCTCGAGGCATCGAACTTCATCGAGACGATCGAGGCCCGGCAAGGCTTGCGTGTCTGCTGCCCCGAGGAGATCGCCTGGAGCAAGGGCTGGATCGACGATGCGCAGCTCCAGGCATTGGCGAAGCCGTTGGCAAAGAACGGTTATGGCCAGTACTTGCAGTCGCTGGTGGCGCGCGGGGTCGTGAAGTGAAGGTCGTAGGGACCGATTTGCCGGGCTGCGTGGTCATCGAGCCCAGGGTCTTCGGTGACGAGCGCGGTTACTTCTACGAGGGCTGGAACGCGGCGACCTTCGCGACGCATGGCCTGGACATGCGTTTCGTCCAGAGCAACGTGTCCAGCTCCGAGCGCGGCGTGCTCCGCGGGTTGCACTTCCAGTGGCCCACCAATCCCCAGGGCAAACTGGTGAGCGTGCTCGAGGGCGAGGTGTACGACGTGGCGGTCGACATCCGCCGCGGGTCCCCGACGTTCGGCCGGTATGCCGCGGTGGTGCTCAGCGCCGCGAACAAGCGCCATTTCTGGATACCGCCAGGCTTTGCCCACGGTTTCCAGGCTCTGAGCGACCGCGCAGTGTTCAGTTACCTTTGCACCGCGCCGTACGATCCATCGTCTGACACCGGTATTCGCTGGGACGATCCGCAATTGGCGATCGACTGGCCGATCGCGGACCCATCGCTGTCGCCGAAGGACGCCGCGGCACCGCTGTTGGCCGACATCCCGCGCGAACGATTGCCGGATTTCGACGGCAACCGGTCGTAACGTGCGCATCCTGTTGCTGGGGGCCAATGGCCAGGTCGGCACCGAGCTGCAACGCAGCCTGGCGCCGCTCGGCGACGTGGCATGCGGGACGCGCAATGGAAGGCTGGCCGACGGGACCGGCTGCGAAATCGCGGACTTCGACCAGCCAGCGGCGCTTGCCGAACTGGTGGAACGGCTTGCGCCGGAGGTGGTGGTCAACGCTGCGGCATACACCGCCGTGGACCGCGCGGAGGACGAACGCGAAGCGGCTTTCCGCGCAAACGCCGAGGCGCCAGCCGCGCTCGCCGGCGCGTGCGCCCGGAAAGGCGCGTTGCTGCTGCATTACTCGACCGACTACGTCTTCGACGGCCAGGGCACGCATCCGTACCGCGCTGACGACCCGACCGATCCGCTGGGCGCCTACGGGGCGAGCAAGCTCGCCGGCGAACAGGCGATCGTGGCTAGCGGTTGCCGGCACCTGATCCTGCGCACCGCCTGGGTGTACGCCGCGCATGGCCACAACTTCCTGCGCACGATGCTCCGCCTGGGCGCCGACCGCGACGAACTGCGCGTCGTCGCGGACCAGGCGGGCACGCCCACGTCGGCCGGCCTGATCGCCGACACCAGTGCGCAGGTCCTTCGAGCGGTCCGCGACGAAAAGGCTCGGCAGGGTGGCATTTACCACCTCACCGCCGCCGGTGCGACCACCTGGCATGGATTCGCCGAAGCCATTTTCGACGGCGCGCACGCCCGCGGCCTGATCGAACATCGCCCGCGCGTATTGCCCATCACCACCGCCGACTTCCCCACGCGCGCGGCGCGTCCCGCGTTTTCGGTACTCGATCACAGTGCGCTGGAAAGGGACTTTGCCCTGTCGCTTCCCCGCTGGCAGGATGGACTCGCACGGGTGCTCGACACCCTGGCCATGGCGGAGGGGCGCCGCCCGGCCAGCGCGACGTAGCGCGTCGCGGGTGCGGGTGCGCGTGTCGCGGAGCGCGCGCCGCGATACCAAACCTGGATCGGGGAGAACAACATGCGAGTCGTTTTGCTGGCCGGCCTGCTGGCCTTGACCCTGGCCGTCGTCGCCAGCCCGTCGCGCGCGGCGACGCCCGATGTGTCCGCCTATACGCGCGATGCTGCCATCGGCGAAATGAAGTTGTCGCCCGACGGCCGTTTCTACGCCGCCACGGTGCCGAGCGAAGGTCGTTCCGTGCTGATGATGGTACGCAGGGAGGACAACGAGGCGATCGCGATGTTCAGCCTGGGCAAGGACAGCTACGTCTACGACTTCCACTGGGTGAATCCGACTCGCGTCCTGATCAGCATGTCCGAGCAGATCGGTTTGCTGGACCTGCCGCGGCCGACCGGCAACCTCTATGCCATCGACGCGGACGGCGGGGACCCGGAAATCCTGGTCGGGCAGGATGTGAGCGAGAACAGCGCAGGCAGCAGGATCCGGCGCAAGGAAACCGAGCACGTCGCGGCCTTCCTCGTCGACGACCTTCCGGACGACGACCGCAACGTGCTGATCCAGGTGAGCGGTTTCGGCGGGGATTCCTACAGCCGCGTCGAGAAGATGGACGTCTACAGCGGCCGCCGGCAACGCGTCACCAGCGGTCCCGTGATCAACGCGAGCTACTTCACCGACAACAGGGGCATCGTGCGGTTCGTTGCGGGAACGGACACCGAAAACAACAACAAGCTCTACCACCGCGCCGGCGAGGATGCCGAATGGACTCTGGTGAACGACGAGGCCGAAGCCGGGCTCATCGACTGGCCGCTCGGCTTTTCCGCGGACGGCAAGGTCGCCTATCTCCAGGCAGAGCAACCGGACGGCCCGGATGCCGTCGTCGCGTTCGATCCGGCGACCGGCGAACGCAAGGAACTGTTCCGGGACGACGACACCGACCCGATGGGGGTGATCCGCGGCGCCAGGGACGTGCCCATCGGCGTCCTGCTGCCCGACGGTCGCACGCGCAGCGTGTTCTTCGAACCCGACAGCGCGGATGCCAGGTTGGTGCGCAGCCTCGAACAGGCCTTCGAGGGTTCCATCGTGCGCGTCACCTCGCGGACCACCGACGGGCGGTTGGTGCTGGTCGAGGTCGACAACGACCGCAACCCCGGTGATTTCTACCTGTACGACACGCAGGCCAAGCAGGCCCAGTACATGATCAGCCGCCGCGACTGGCTCGACCCGGCCGCGATGGCGGAGATGCGTCCGGTCGCATTGAAGGCGCGCGACGGCCTGCAACTCCACGGCTACCTGACGCTCCCGCAGGGCAGCGACGGCAAGGGCTTGCCGCTGGTGGTCATGCCGCACGGCGGCCCTTACGGCGTCGCCGACGTGTGGGGATTCGATCCGCAGGCCCAGTTGCTCGCAGCGGCCGGGTACGGCGTGCTCCAGGTCAACTTCCGGGGGTCAGCGTTCCGCGGGCGCCACTTCGCCGAGGCCGGTGCCCGGCAATGGGGCCGGGCGATGCAGGACGACATCACCGATGCGACCCGGTGGGCGATCCAGCAGGGCATCGCCGACGCGGAGCGGATCTGCATTTTCGGTGGCAGCTTTGGCGGCTACGCTGCGCTCATGGGCGTTGCGCGGGAGCCGGCGTTGTACCAGTGCGCAATCGGCTACATCGGCGTCTACGACTTGCCCCTGATGTATGGCCAGGGCGACGTGCGCGAGGACTTCACCGGCAGGGCGTACCTGCGCGACTGGGTCGGCGACCGCGATGCGCTGGCGTCGGTCTCGCCGGTCCACCTGGCCGACAGGATCGAGGTCCCGGTGTTCCTCGCCGCGGGGGGCGAGGACGAGCGCGCGCCGATCGAGCACTCGCACCGCATGGAACGGGCGTTGCGCAAGGCCGGCGTGCCGGTGGAAACCCTGTACTACGACACGGAAGGCCACGGCTTCTACGTCGATGCGCACCGCATCGAGTTCAACGAGCGGGTGCTCGCGTTCCTCGGGCGCCATCTCGGCCCGGGCCGCGAAGGTGGAGCGTCCGTCGAGGGGGCCTCGGGCGCCGCGCCCTGACGCGGGCGCGCACTTTCCGGGCTCCTCGTCTCGTGCCACCATCGGCCGCTGACCTGCAGGGGACGAGTCGATGAGCACGCCACGCACCACGCCGGGCGCCATGCCCGGCGCCATCCCGCAATTGACCATCCGCGCCGTGGTCCTGGCGATCATCCTCGCGATGATCCTGGCCGCGGCCAACGCCTACCTCGGGCTGTTCGCGGGGCTGACCATCGCCACCGCCATTCCGGCGGCGGTCGTCTCGATGGGCGTGCTGCGCCTGCTCGGCGGCGGCACGATCCTCGAGAACAACATCGTCCAGACCGGCGCATCCGCCGGCTCGTCGATCGCCGCCGGCGTGATCTTCACCATCCCGGCGCTGGTGCTGCTGGGGTACTGGGACGACTTCCGCTACTCGTGGGTGCTGGCGATCGCCGGCCTCGGCGGCCTTCTGGGCGTGCTGTTCTCGGTGCCGTTGCGGCGCACGATGATCGTCGAGGACCCGCTGCCGTTCCCGGAAGGCAAGGCCGCGGCCGAAGTGCTGAAGGCCGGCGAAAACCCGGGTCCCGGCCTCAGGATCCTCGGCCTGGCCGCCGCCATCGGCGCGCTGGTCAAGCTCGCGGCTGGCAGCGGCATGCGGGTCATGCCCGACACCGCCGCGGGCTCCGGCTACCTGGGCGGGTATCTCGGCTACATCGGCACCAACCTGTCGCCTGCGTTGCTGGGCGTGGGCTACATCGTCGGGCTGAACATCGGCATCGTGGTCGTTTCCGGCAGCATCCTGTCCTGGCACATCGCGATCCCCGCCTACGAGGCGTTCTTCCTGGGCGGTGACGCGGCATTGGCCGCGGCGGTCGCCGGACAGGACGCGGCCACCACAGCGTTCGCGATCTGGGACGCCAAGATCCGCTACCTCGGCGTCGGTGCCATGCTGATCGGCGGCGTGTGGACGCTGTTCTCGCTGCGCAAGTCGCTGGTGTCGGGCATCCGGAGCGGCATCGCGGCGGCCCGCAAGGGCGCCGGCGACAACATCGCCGAGACCGAGCGCGACCTGCCGATGAAGTGGATGCTCGCGGCACTGGTGGTCTTCGTGCTGCCGTTGCTGGCGCTATACCAGGCGATCGTTGGCGAGTGGTTCGTCAGCATCCCGATGACCATCATCATGATCGTCGCCGGGTTCCTGTTCGTCTCGGTGTCGGCTTACCTCGCCGGTCTTGTCGGATCGTCCAACAACCCGGTGTCGGGCATCACCATTGCCACGATCCTGTTCGCGGCGCTGGTGCTGGTCCTGCTGCTGGGCGCGGACTCACCGATCGGTGCGGTGGCCGCGATCATGATCGGCGCCGTCGTGTGTTGTGCCGCCGCCGTCGGCGGCGACAACCTGCAGGACCTCAAGGCCGGCTACATCGTCGGCGCGACGCCGTGGAAGCAGCAGTTGATGCTGGGCATCGGCGCGTTCTCCTGCGCACTGATCATGGCGCCGGTGCTGAACCTGCTGGCGGCGGCCTACGGCATCGGTCCGCCGACGGCAGAGCAGCCGAATTCGCTCGCCGCGCCGCAGGCCACCCTGATGGCGTCGGTGGCGCGCGGCATCTTCGGCGGCGAACTGCCCTGGGGCATGATCGCCCTGGGCGCCGTCGTCGGTGCGCTGATCATCGGCCTGGACGAGGTCCTCAAGTCGCGCCGGTCGCACTTCCGCGTCCCGGTGCTGGCCGCCGCCATCGGCATCTACCTGCCGCTGGAACTGATGGTGCCGATTTTCCTCGGCGGCCTGCTGTCGTACCTGGTCGAGCGCAAGCACCGGCTGCCTTCGGGCGACGAAACCCTCCGCGATCGGATCCACCGCCCCGGCACGCTGTTCGCCGCCGGACTGATCACCGGCGAGGCGCTGATGGGCATCGCGATCGCGGTGCCGATCGTCGTCGCCGGTCGCCCCGATGTGCTGGCGATGCCGGAAGGGCTGCAGTTCGGCCAGTTCGTCGGCTTGGTCGTGCTCGCGGCGGTCGGGTGGCTGCTCTATCGCACCGGGGCCAAGGCCAACGCGCTCGGCGACGTCGAACCCGGCCCGATGTAAGGCCGGGACGCTCCCGGCAAGCAACGCCTTCCTGTCGTACCCGAGGATTCCCGCATGACGTTCCGCAACGCTTTCGTCCCTTCGATCCTGGCCGCCGCGCTGCTCGCCGCGCTGCCGTCGACCGCCCTGGCCGAGCGCGCGTTCACCGCGCAGGACCTGGCGACCCTCGACCGTTACTCGTCGCCGGTCCTGTCGCCCGATGGACGCAAGCTGGTGTTCGCGAAGCGCGAAGTGGACTTCGACGCCAACAAGTCGACGACGTCGTTGTGGATCGAGGACCTGGTGGCGCGCGACGCGGCGCCGCCGGTGCGGTTGACCCCGGAAGGCTGGAACGTGAATTCGCCGGCGTTCTCGCCGGACGGGGCCACGGTGTATTTCCTGAGCGCGAAGAGCGGCAGCTCGCAGCTCTACGCCATCCCGGCGGCCGGCGGCGAGCCGCGGCAGGTGACCGCGATGGACCTGGACGTCGGCGGCTACCAGGTTTCCCCGGACGGCGCGCGCGTTGCGTTCAATGTCGAAGCGTTCCTCGATTGCGGCAGCGACCTGGCCTGCAGCAAGGCCAGGCTCGACGCGCGCGAGGAAGACCCGGCGACCGGTGTCGTGTTCGACCGCATGTTCGTGCGCCACTGGGACGCGTGGAACGATGGCCGGCTGAACCGCGTGTTCGTCGCACGGTTGCCGGCCTCGGATGCACCCGTCGAGGTTGCCACCGCGGTCGCGACCGACGTGGTCGGCGACGTGCCGTCGCGCCCATTCGGCGACAGCAGCGAGTACACGTGGGCGCCGGATGGCCAGTCGCTGGTGCTGAGCGCGCGCGAGGCGACCGGTAGCGAGCCCTGGTCCACCGACTTCGACCTTTACCGCGTCGACGCCCATGGCGCATCGCCTTCGGTCAACCTGACGCCCGCCAACGAGGCCTGGGACACCGGCGCCACCTTCAACGCCGACGGCAGCAAGCTGTATTACCTGGCGATGCAGCGCCCGGGCTTCGAGGCGGACCGTTTCCGGATCTTGGAACTGGACGTCGCCAGCGGCGCGCGCCGCGTCCTGACCGAGGACTGGGACCGCTCCGCCGGCGGCATCGTCCTGTCCGCTGACGGCCGCACGCTCTACACCACGACGTCCGACGTCGGCGAGCACCCGCTGTTCGCCGTCGATATCGCGACCGGGAACGTCACGGAACTGGTCGGCGACGGCAACGTCGGCTCGGTCGAGGTGGCCGTCGACACGCTCGCGTTCACGCGCAACAGCTTCACCACCGGCGACGTGGTCTACGTTTCGGACGCCGACGGCGAACCGCTGCGCGCGATTACGCCGACCGCCGGCCAGATGCTGCCGGACGTGCAGTTCGCCGGCTTCGAGCAGTTCTCCTTCAAGGGCTGGAACGGCGAGACCGTGCACGGTTACGTCGGCAAGCCCTGGAATTACGTCGAGGGCGAGGAATACCCGGTCGCCTTCCTGATCCACGGTGGCCCGCAGGGCAGCTTCGGCAACGGCTGGAGCTACCGCTGGAACCCGCAGACGTATGCGGGGCAGGGCTACGCGGTGGTGATGATCGATTTCCACGGGTCCGTCGGCTACGGCCAGGCGTTCACCGATGCGATCAGCCAGCACTGGGGCGATCGACCGCTGGAGGACCTGCAGAAGGGCTGGGCCGCCGCGCAGGACCGGTATCCGTTCCTCGACGGCGCCAACGCCTGCGCGCTGGGCGCCAGCTACGGCGGCTACATGGTCAACTGGATCGCCGGCAACTGGCACACGCCCGAATCCGGGCAGTGGAAGTGCCTGGTCAACCACGACGGCATCCTCGACACCCGGATGATGGGATACGCCACCGAAGAGCTGTGGTTCACGGAGTGGGAAAACGGCGGCACGCCGTTCGACGTGCCGGAGAACTACGAGCGATTCAACCCCATCAACCACGTCGACGAATGGCGCGTGCCGATGCTGGTCGTGCACGGTGCGCTGGACTACCGCATCCCGGTGTCGCAGGGCCTGGCGACGTTCACCGCGCTGCAGCGACGGGGCATCGAGTCGAAGTTCCTGTACTTCCCGGACGAGAACCACTGGGTGCTCAAGCCGCACAACAGCGTGCTGTGGCACGAGACGGTCAACGCCTGGCTGCGCGCCCACCTCTCGCCGGCGACCGCCAAGTGACGCCGGTCGCCGACACCGCCCTGGTCACCAACGACGCGGTGGTCCTCGGCCTGCTGGCCGCGATCCTGGGGTTCGTTTTCTGGACGGCGTCACGCCCGGGTGGGTTCTGGACGAAGTTCTACGCGATCGTCCCGGCCATCCTGCTGTGCTACCTGCTGCCGGCGGTGCTCAACAGCATCGGCTTGATCGACGGCGCGGCGTCCGGCCTGTACCCGATGGCCCGCGACTACTTGCTGCCGAGCGCGCTGGTGCTGTTCTGCGTGTCGATGGACATCGGCGCCATCGTCCGTCTTGGCCCGAAGGCGCTGATCATGTTCCTGGTCGGCACCGCGGGCGTGATGCTCGGCGGGATCGTCGCGTTCGTCGCGATGGACGCGATCCATCCGCCGGCGGTGGCGGGCGAGACCTGGCGCGGCATGACCACCATCGCCGGCAGCTGGATCGGCGGCGGCGCCAACCAGGCGGCGATGAAGGAAGTGTTCGACGTCGATGCGAACCTGTTCGGGCAGTTCGTCGCCGTCGACGTGATCGTCGCTTACTTCTGGATGGCAATCCTGCTGTTCCTGGCGCCCCGCGCCGCGCGGTTCGACCGCTGGACGGGCGCGGACACCACCGCCATCGAGGACCTGAAGAACCGCATCGCCGGTTACCAGGCCCAACATGCCCGCGTGGCGTCGATGACCGACCTGATGCTCATCTTCGCGCTGGCCATCGGGGCGACGGGCCTGTCGCACTTCTTCGCGGACCTGATCGTGCCGTGGATCCAGTCGATGCCGGCCGAATGGCGCCTGCAGGACTACAGCCTGGATTCGCGCTTCTTCTGGATCGTGGTGCTGGCGACGACGTTCGGCGTCGTCCTCAGCTTCACCCGGGCGCGCCGCCTGGAGGGCGCGGGCGCATCGGCGATCGGTTCGGTGTTCCTCTACATCCTGATCGCGACGATCGGCATGCAGATGGACCTGGGCACGCTCACCGACCGGCCGGCGTTGCTGCTGCTGGGCGTGATCTGGATCAGCGTGCACGCGATCCTGATGCTGGTGGTCGCCAAGCTGATCCGCGCGCCGCTGTTCTTCATGGCGGTCGGCTCCCAGGCGAACATCGGCGGCGCGGCGTCGGCGCCCGTGGTGGCGACCGCATTCCATCCAGCGCTGGCGCCGGTGGGCGTGCTGCTGTCGGTGCTGGGTTACGCGCTGGGGACGTATTGCGCGTACATCGTCGGCCTGGTGCTGCAGCGCATGGCAGGCGGGTGACCTACAGCCAGCGCACCTTCTTCAGGTATGCGTACAGGCCGACGGTCACCGCGGCGACGGCGCCGACGAGGATCGCGTAGCTCCAGCGGCCCGCCAGCTCCGGCATGTGCACGAAGTTCATGCCGTACCAGCTGGCGATCAGGGTCGGGGCCGCCAGCAGCGCGGCCCAGCCCGCCAGCCGCTTGACCACCTCGCCCTGGGCGATCGTGGCCAGCGACAGGTTGACCGTCATCGCCGCGGTCAGCGTCTCGCGCAACGTGTCGGTCGATTCGTTGACGCGCACGGCATGGTCCAGCACGTCGCGGAAGTACAACCGCACCTCGTCCGGCACCAGCGACCCGTGCATCCGCGTGAGCTGCGCCAGGATGTCCTGGAGCGGCGCGACCGCGAGGCGCAGCTGCGTCAGCTCGCGCTTGAACTCGTACAGCCGGATGATGGTGTCGCGCTGGAAGTCCTCGGCGAACACCTGGTGCTCGAGTGCGTCCAGCGCTTCGCTGAACTCGGTGACGATCGGCAGGTAGTTGTCGACCACGTGGTCCAGCACCGCGTAAAGGCCGTACGCGGGTCCCAGCGACAACAAGTCCGGTTCGCGTTCGCAGCGCACCCGTACCGGTGCGTACGACAGCGAAAATCCGTGGCGCACGGTCAGCAGGTAGCGCGGCCCGAGGAACGCGTGGGTCTCGCCGAAGCGGATGCGCGCGTCGACGACCTGCGCCGTCTGCATCACCACGAACAGCGAATCGCCGTAGCTCTCGATCTTCGGGCGCTGGTGCGCGTGGTGCGCGTCCTCCACCGCGAGGTCGTGCAGGCCGAATTCCTCCTGCAACTTGTCGAGCAGTTCCACCGGCGGCTCGTAGAGGCCCACCCAGACGAAGGCACCGTCGTCGGCGGCCAGCACGTCGCTGATCGCGTCGAGCGTGATGTCGGTCCGCTGGCCGTTGCGGTCGTACGCCGCGCAATTGACGACGCCGGGCGGCCAGGGCGTCGCGGTGGCTGGCATCTCCATGCCGGCAATCCTACGCCGCCGGGCGGGTCCGTTGCCCGCGGCCCAGCGCCGCCCAGAACGTCACGTGCACCGGGAGCAGCAGCACGATCCAGCGCAGGTTGTCCTGCGCCCCGACGATGAAGTGCAGCAACAGCGCAACGACCGCGGCGCCAGCGATCGCGGCAAGGACGATCCCGAACCACCGCCCCGGTGCGCGGCCCCGCGCGATGCGCCATCCGCCCGGGATCGCCAGGAGGCACAACGGCCCGTAGACCAGCAGGTTCCGGTTCTCCCAGCCCGACCAGTGCGCCGTGCAGCACCACAGGAACAGCATCAGCAGGCCGAGCGCGCCACACAGCGTCCAGAAGGGCAGCGCCGCTGCGGCGAGCACGCGCGGCCTCCAGCGTCCCGCGCCGAAGATGCCGGCGGCGAGCAACAGGCCCGCCAGTCCATAAGGCCACCAGGGACGGTCCATGACGGCCGGTTCCGGCGCCACGCGGTGCGGGAGCAGGACCTGTTCGCTGCGCACCAGCGGCTGGCCGTTGTCCAGGCGAATGCCACGCAGGCTGTCGGCCAGGTGCATCGGCACGAACGCTTCCTGCCATGCCGTCAGCGGCACGTCCGCGCGCGGACCGAGCCCGAGGTCGAAGCCCAGCCACATCCAGCCCGCGGGCGAAGCCAGGCGCACGGCCTCGCTTCGCCAAGTGTTGTCGCCGACGGTCGCCTGCGTGTCCAGGCGTTCGCGCAACAGGCCTCCAAGCGCTTCGTCGAGCGCATCACGCACCCGCGTCGAGCAGTTGTCGGAGAAGTAGTCGTACGAGTACCGCGCGTTCTCCGGCAGCGCGTTGAACGCGAGCGCGTCGGCCAGCGCCCGCGCGCGGTCGGGCGGCAGGCCGAGCCACTGGATCGACACCCCACGGCCGGTGTCCCGGTAGTACGCGAGGTCCTGCTCGAACGGCAGCACGGCGAGCATGTACTGCATGTCGCCACGGACGAAGCGACCGACGAACCCTGGTTCGGTCAGGTCGAAGAAGCCGAAGTTGTACGACAGCGGCACGCCGCGCGCCGGGTCGTCGACCACGATCGCGTTGTGGCCGAACCGTTCCCAGAAAATTTCGCCCGGTTGCATCGTGGCAATGCCGATGCGGATCGGCTGAGGTTCCGCCGGCACCTGCGCCGCCGCCCCGAAAGCAAACAGGAGCAGCGCAACAAACGCCCCCCGTAGCCCGGATGCAGCGAAGCGGAATCCGGGACGATTCACTCGACCTCAAACCTCGCCATGCACGCTCACATGCAACGCATGCAGCCGCCGCGCATCCGCGCGCGCGACCCGGAAGCTGAACCGCCCGAGCGTGAGCTCCTCTCCGGCTTCCGGCAAGTGCCCGATCGCCGCCGTCACCAGCCCACCGATCGTGTCGTACTCGTCGTCGTCGAAGTCGGCGCCGAAGCGCTCGTTGAAATCACCGATGGGGGTCAGCGCGTCCACCGCGTACTGGCCGTCGGCCTGCGCTGCGATCAGCGTGGAGGCGTCGTCGGCTTCGTCGTGCTCGTCGTCGATCTCGCCGACGATCTGCTCAAGCACGTCCTCGATCGTGACCAGGCCCGCGAGGCCGCCGTACTCGTCGATCACGATCGCCATGTGGTTGCGCGACTGGCGGAACTCGCGCAGCAGCACGTTCAGGCGCTTGGATTCGGGGATCAGCACGGCCGGCCGCAGCAACTCGCGCACGCCCAGCTTGCCGTTGCCGGCCACCACGGCGCGCAGCAGGTCCTTCGCCAGCAGGACGCCGAGGATCTCGTCCTTGTCCTCGCCATGGACCGGAAACCGCGAGTGGCCGGACTCGACGACCTGCGCCATCAGGTCATGGAGGGGCGCGGCGCCCGGGAGCGCCACGACCTGCGCGCGCGGCACCATCACGTCGCCCACCGTCAGGTCCGACACCGCCAGGGCGCCTTCCATCATGCTCAGGGTGTCGGCCGCGATCAGGCCGTCGGCCTGCACGTCGCGCAGCAGTTCGACCAGGTCTTCGCGGGTGGTGGGCTCGCCGGAGAGGGCGGCGCTGATCCGGTCGATCCAGCTGCGGCGTTTGTCCGCGCCTTCGGGCGCGAGGCTACTGTCGTCTTCGGGCATCTGGGGGTGGCAGGCTCCGTTGGGTGGAGCGTCGGGCGCAGTCTAGCGCAGGCGGCTAGTAGGGGTCGTCGATGCCGATGCCGGCCAGGATATCGCGCTCGAGCCCTTCCATGCACTCGGCCTCGCGCTCATCGTCGTGGTTCCAGCCGAGCAGGTGCAGCACGCCGTGCACCGTGAGGTGGGCGTAGTGAGCGCCCAGCGGCTTGCGTTGCTCGCGGGCTTCCCGCGCGACGACCGGTGCGCAAAGCACGAGGTCGCCCAGCAGCGGCATGCGCACGCCTTCAGGCAGCCCCTCCGGCAACTCCGCCGGGAAGCTCAGCACGTTGGTCGCGTAGTCCTTTCCCCGGTAATGCCGGTTGAGCGCACGGCCTTCGCGCGCATCCACGAGCCGGACGGCGAGATCCGCCTCGCGGATGCGTCCATCCAGCGCCGCCGCCACCCACTTCCGAAAGCTGTTCGCGGCGGGCAGCCCGGCGCGCGGCAAGGCATAACTCACGGCGACGTCCAGCCGGCTGGGCCCGCGGGTCATGGTGGCGCCTCGGCGTCGGTGCGCGCTTCGTAGGCATCGACGATCCGCGCCACCAGCGGATGGCGCACGACGTCGCGCGCGCCGAAGAAGGTGAAGCTGATGCCCTCGACGCCGCGCAGTACGTCCAGCGCGTCCTTCAGTCCCGACTTCTGGTGCTTGGGCAGGTCGACCTGGGTCATGTCGCCGGTCACGACCGCCGTCGACCCGAAACCGATGCGGGTCAGGAACATCTTCATCTGCTCGATCGTGGTGTTCTGTGCCTCGTCCAGGATCACGAACGCGTCGTTGAGCGTGCGGCCGCGCATGTATGCGAGCGGCGCAACCTCGATGACGCTCTTCTCCAGCAGCTTCGCG
This sequence comes from Lysobacteraceae bacterium, assembly GCA_035759645.1. Taxonomy (GTDB): domain Bacteria; phylum Pseudomonadota; class Gammaproteobacteria; order Xanthomonadales; family Xanthomonadaceae; genus CAMPJU01. The sequence continues at coordinate 34,136 of DASTUL010000053.1, forward strand.
ACTTTCTCCACGCCGAGCATTTCGTACAGCGCGTCGTACAGCGGCCGCAGGTAGGGATCGACCTTCTGGCTCAGGTCGCCGGGGAGGAAGCCCAATTTCTCGCCTGCCTCGACGGCGGGCCGCACCAGCACCAGCCGCTGCACGCGCGATTCGTTGAGTGCCTCCACCGCCATCGCCACCGCGAGGAAGGTCTTGCCGGTGCCCGCCGGGCCAATGCCGAAGTTGATGTCGTGGGTCGCGATGGCGTGCAGGTATTTCGCCTGGTTGGGTCCCCGGCCCCGGACCGTGCCGCGCTTGACCCGGACGGCGACTTCCTGGGGAACGATGTCGTCGTTGCCGTCCCCGGCCACGGTTTCGGCCAGGCGCAGGTGGATCGCCGCCTGGTCCAGGATCTGTTCGTCGGTCTCCTGCCACAGCGCCCGCAGGAAGCGCTCCGCGCGCTGCACCGCTCCCGGCGGGCCGGTGAGGCGGAACACGTTGCCGCGGTTGGCGATCTCCACGCCCAGGCGCAGCTCCATCTGCCGCAGGTGCGCGTCGAACGGACCGGCCAGGTTGGCCAGTCGCTCGGGATCGGCGGGATCGAGCACGAATTCGGAGCGTTCCTCGGCGGCCATGCAATGTTCCGGGGGAGGCGACAGTCGAGCGTGCCAGCTTGCGCCGGGCACCGGGTTTTCGCAAAGTGCAGTGGGCACCTTCCCGGGGAGCGTTACCGATGCGTGGCATGCGATTCGTGATGGCGGCTGCACTGGCGGCGTGCATGGCGCCGGCGATGGCCGAAGTGACGGTGCTCACCGCGGCGACGATCCGCACGATGGATCCGGCGCAGCCGGTCGCCGGTGCCATGGCCTTCGACGACGGCGGCGCGATCCTCGCGGTTGGCGCGCCCGATGCGTTGTTCCGGAGATGGCCCGATGCACGGCGGCTCGACCTGGGCGAGGCCACGGTGATCCCGGGCCTGATCGATGCGCACGGACACGTCGCGGGACTGGGCCTGTCACGCATGCGCGTCGAACTCGAAGGCACCCGCGACAAGGCGGAAGTGCTTGCGCGGCTGCGCGAGTTCGAAGCCACGCTTCCGCCCGGCGAGTGGCTGCTCGGCCGCGGCTGGGACCAGAACGACTGGCCGGAGCAGGTGTTCCCGACCGCGGCGGACCTGGATGCCGCGTTCCCGGAACGACCGGTCTGGCTCGAGCGGATCGACGGCCACGCGGGCTGGGCGAATTCGGCCGCCCTGCGCGCAATCGACGCGGATATCGACGCCGGCGGCGCGCGTGGCGACTGGCAGCCCGCGGGCGGCCGCATCGTCCGCGACGCGCAGGGCCGTGCCACCGGCGTGCTGGTGGACGCCGCCATGGCGCTGGTCGATTCGGTGTTGCCGCCGATGGACGTCGCAGCCGCCGAACGCGCGCTCGCGCTGGGGATGCAGGAAGCGGTGCGGCACGGGCTGACGGGCGTGCACGACGCCGGCGTGTCGCTGCTGCAACTCCAGGCCTATCGCAATCTCGCGGACCGCGGCGAGATGCCGCTGCGTATCCACGCGATGGCCGACGGCGACAGCGAGGCGCTGGCCTGGCTGTGCCAGGACGGTCCCTACCGCCACCCGGGCGGTCGCCTGCAGATGCGCGCGGTGAAGCTCTATGTAGACGGTGCGCTCGGCAGCCGCGGCGCGGCGTTGCTGGAGGACTACAGCGACGACCCCGGCAACCGCGGGTTGTTGTTGATGTCGCCCGACCAATTGACCGATGCGGTGGCGAAGGCGCGCGACTGCGGGATCCAGGTCGCC
>DASTUL010000054.1:0-11380 GCA_035759645.1 Lysobacteraceae bacterium
GGGCGAGGGACATCAGGTTCAAACCGGCATTCATCACATCTCGCCCCAAGGGTCTGAGAAGACTGGATTGTTAACCGTGGAATGTTAGCTTCCGGCCCGCGTTGCGGCAAGCCGCGCACGTGCCCGGAACGCATGCGACGGCTACACTAGGCGGCTCGCGAACGCCTGTCCGGCAGCCCCCGATGATCGCTCCGCCACCCCCCACCGACCCGTTGCGCGCGGCGATCACGGCCGCCTGGGCGCGCGACGAGGCGACCCACGTCACGGAACTGCTCGCCGCCGCCCGCCGGCCCGACGCCGAGCGCCGCGCCGTGCACGCCACGGCCGCCGAGCTGGTGCGCCGGGTGCGGACCCGCGCCGAAAACCAGGGTGCGATCGAGGCCTTCATGCGCCAGTACGACCTCGGCAGCGAGGAAGGCGTCCTGCTGATGTGCGTCGCCGAGGCCCTGCTGCGGATCCCGGACGAAGGCACCGCCGACAAGCTGATCCGCGACAAGCTGGGCGAGGCCGACTGGAAGCGGCACATGGGCCGCTCCGACTCGGTGCTGGTCAACGCCTCCACCTGGGGCCTGATGCTGACCGGGCACCTGGTCGACCTGGCCGACGACACCAGGCGCGACGCGCACGGCGCCTTCAAGCGCCTGGTCGGCCGCCTGGGCGAGCCGGTGATCCGGCTGGCCGTGCGCCAGGCGATGCGGATCATGGGCCACCAGTTCGTGATGGGCCGCACGATCGGCGAGGCGCTGGCGCGTTCGCGCAAGGGTGCCAACGCCGCGTACCGCTACTCGTTCGACATGCTGGGCGAGGCCGCGCTGACCGCGCACGATGCCGAGCGCTACCTGCAGGCCTACCGCGACGCCATCGGCGCGATCGGCGCCAGCGGGCGTTTCGAAGACACGTTCGGTGCGCCCAGCATCTCGGTGAAGCTCTCCGCGCTGCACCCGCGCTACGAACACGCCAAGCGCGAACGCGTACTCGCCGAACTCGTGCCGCGCGTACTGGAACTGGCGCAGCTGGCAAAGGCGCAGGGCATCGGCTTCACCATCGACGCCGAGGAAGCCGACCGGCTGGAGCTGTCGCTCGACGTGATCGCCGGCGCGTATGCCGACCCGTCGCTGGATGGTTGGGAAGGCTACGGCCTGGCCGTGCAGGCATACCAGAAGCGCGCGCCCTACGTGATCGACTACATCGCCGCGCTGGCGCGCCGCCACGGCCGCCGCATCCCCGTGCGCCTGGTCAAGGGCGCGTACTGGGACAGCGAGGTCAAGCGCGCGCAGGTCGACGGCCTGCCCGGCTACCCGGTGTTCACCCGCAAGCCGAACACCGACGTGTCGTACCTCGCGTGCGCAAGCCGCATGCTCGAGGCCACCGACGCGCTCTACCCGATGTTCGCCACGCACAACGCGCAAACCATCGCCGCGATCCACCACATGGCGGGCAACCAGAAGGGTTACGAGTTCCAGAAGCTGCACGGCATGGGCGACGACCTCTACGCCGAAGTCATTCCCGCGGATCGCCTGGACGTCGCCTGCCGCGTGTACGCACCGGTCGGCTCGCACGAGGACCTGCTGCCGTACCTGGTGCGGCGCCTGCTGGAGAACGGCGCCAACTCCAGCTTCGTCAACCGCATCACCGACGAGGACATCCCCGTCGAGGACCTGGTGCGCGACCCGGTCGAGACCGTCGACGCGTTCGACGGCATCCCGCATCCACGCATTCCGCTGCCGGTCGACCTGTACCGCAGCCAAGGCATCGAGAGGAGCAACTCCATGGGCGTGAACCTGAGCAACGACGACGCCCTGCGCGCCCTCGCCTCCCAGGTCGAGGCTGCAACGCGCGACGACTGGCGCGCGACGCCGCTGGTGCCGGGAGCGACGTCGTCCGCCGCATCGCTGGACGTCACGGATCCGTCCGACCGCCGCCGCATCGTCGGCAAGTGGCAGCCGGCGGACGAAGCCACCGTCGAACGCGCGCTCACCAACGCGGTCGCTGCGCACGACGGCTGGAACGAGACCCCCGCCGCCGGTCGCGCCGCCATCCTGGAGCGCGCCGCCGAACTGCTGGAGGCGCGCATGCCGCAGTACATCGCGCTGTGCACGCGCGAGGCCGGCAAGACCATCCCCGATGGCGTCGCCGAAGTGCGCGAGGCGGTGGACTTCCTGCGCTACTACGCCGCGCAGGCCCGCGAGCAGTTCAGGCCCGAGCCGCTGCCCGGCCCGACCGGCGAGTCCAACACGCTGCAGCTCTCGGGCCGCGGCGTGTTCGTGTGCATCAGCCCCTGGAATTTCCCGCTGGCGATCTTCGCCGGGCAGGTCGCCGCCGGACTGGCCGCGGGCAACAGCGTGATCGCCAAGCCTGCGGAGCAGACCAACCTGATCGGCTACCACGCCGTGCAGCTCCTGCACGAGGCCGGCATCCCGAAGGACGTGCTGCAGTTCGTGCCGGGCGACGGCGCGACGGTCGGCGCGAGGCTCACTTCCGACGTGCGCGTCGCCGGTGTTGCGTTCACGGGCTCCACCGACACCGCGCGCGCCATCAACCGCGCGATGGCCGCGCGCGACGCCGCCATCGGCGTGCTGATCGCCGAGACCGGCGGGCAGAACGCGCTGATCGGCGATTCGTCCGCGCTGCCGGAGCAACTGGTCAAGGACGCGATCGCCTCCGCGTTCACCTCCGCCGGCCAGCGCTGCTCCGCCGCGCGCGTGCTGTTCGTGCAGGACGACATCGCCGACAAGGTGGTGACGATGCTCGCTGGCGCGATGGCGGAGCTGAAGGTGGGCGACCCCGGCCTGCTGTCGACCGACGTCGGCCCGGTGATCGACGCCGATGCGTTGGAGGTCCTGCAGAAACATGCTGCGCGCATGGACCGCGAGGCGAAGCGGATCCACGAGGTCGCGATGGACGACACCACCGCGCACGGCAGCTTTTTCGCCCCGCGCGCCTACGAGATCGCGTCCCTCGACGTGCTGGAGAAGGAAGTCTTCGGCCCGGTGCTGCACGTGCTGCGCTGGAAGGCCGGGCAGCTGGACGCGGTGATCGATGCCATCAACGACACCGGTTACGGCCTGACGCTCGGCATCCATTCGCGCATCGACGCCACGGTCGAGAAGATCGCCACGCGGATCAAGGTCGGCAACTGCTACGTCAACCGCAACCAGATCGGCGCGGTGGTCGGCGTGCAGCCGTTCGGCGGCCAGAACCTGTCGGGCACCGGCCCCAAGGCGGGCGGCCCGCACTACCTGCCGCGCTTCGCCACCGAGAAGACGATCACCATCAACACGACGGCCGCCGGTGGCAACGCGAGCCTGCTGACGCTCGGCGAGTAATGTAGGAGCGGCGTAAGCCGCGACCCCACCGGAGGCCCCCAATGCAATGCCCCGCATGCAAGACCGAAATCCTGGTGATGACCGAGCGCCAGGGCATCGAGATCGATTACTGCCCGTCGTGTCGCGGCGTGTGGCTGGACCGCGGCGAGCTCGACAAGCTGATCGAGCGAAGCGCCGCGCAGCTCGAAGCGCCGCCTGCGCAACGACCGGCGCCCATGGCACAGGCCTACCCGCCACCGCAGCGCGGTTACCAGGACGACCGCAAGCACCACTACCCGCAGCAGGGCTACCCGCACAAGAAGAAGAAAGGCCTGCTCGGCGAACTGTTCGACTTCGACTGAGTCAGCTGTCGAAGGATTCGAGGATCGGGCACGGCCCTTTCGCGGAAGCACACCGCCTGGCGAGTCGGCGCAGGCTGTCGCGGGCCTGTTCCAGCTCGGCGATGTGCACGTCCAGCTTTGCGATCCGGCTGGTCGCCAGTTCGCGGGCACGCGCGTGGTCGTGCCCCGCGTCCAGCGCCAGCAGCTCACGGATTTCCTCGAGCGTGAACCCGGCGCGCTGCGCCGAGCGGATGAACCGCAACTTGCGCACGTCCTCGTCGCCGTAGCGCCGGATCCCGCCGGCCCGCGACGGCGTGTCCAGCAGCCCCTTGCGCTGGTAGAAGCGCACCGTCTCGACGCCCACGCCACCGGCCTCGGCGTATTGCTTGATCGTCCGCTCCATCGCTTGACTCCGTACCGTGGTACGGGGTTTAGAGTGCGCCCATGCCCACCACGACACAAGCCGACATGACCACCAAGCCCCGTACCGCCACGCTCCATCGCATGGTGATGGAACACCACACCTGCCCCTACGGCCTGAAGGCGAAGCACCTGCTGCGCCGGGAAGGCTACGAGGTCGACGACCGCTGGCTGACCACGCGCGAGGCCACCGACGCGTTCAAGGCCGAGCACGGCGTCAAGACCACGCCGCAGGTGTTCATCGACGGTAAGCGCATCGGCGGCTACGACGACCTGCGCAAGCATTTCGGCAAGCGCGTCGCGGAACCGGGCGCCACCAGCTACCGGCCGGTCCTCGCGCTGTTCGCGATGACGTTGCTGATGGCGCTTGCCACCAGCGTGGCCGTCCACGGCACGCCGTTCACCGGCCAGGCGCTCGCCTGGTTCATCGCCTTCAGCATGGCGGTGCTGGCGTTGCTGAAGCTGCAGGACGTGGAGAAGTTCTCCAGCATGTTCCTCAACTACGACCTGCTCGCGAAGCGGTGGGTGCCGTACTCGTACATCTACCCGTTCGCGGAGGGCCTGGCGGGCGTGCTGATGATCGCGGGCGTGGCGACGTGGCTGTCGGTGCCGGTCGCGTTGTTCATCGGAACGATCGGGGCGGTGTCCGTGTTCAAGGCCGTCTACATCGACAAGCGCGAGTTGAAGTGCGCGTGCGTCGGCGGGTCGAGCAACGTGCCGCTGGGCTTCGTGTCACTGACCGAGAACCTGATGATGATCGGCATGGCGGTGTGGATGGCGCTGGCCGAGTGGGGGCCGCTGGCCGGCGTCGGCCACATGTCGTGAGGGCCGCGCTTCCTAGGGCCTCAACAACCACTGCGCACAGGCAATGCCGGCAAATGTCGCCAGGAGCGAAGCGCCGACATGCGCGAACGCGTGGAGCAGCGCCCATCTGAACTCGGCGCGTAACAGGAGCGTGGCCGATTCTCCAGAGAACGCGGAAAACGTCGTCAGGCCGCCCAGGAAGCCGACGGTCAGCGCCAGCCGCACCGCCGGCGCCATCGTTTCGAACTGGCTGAGTGCCCCGAGCACGAGCCCCATCAACAAGCCACCCAGCACATTGGCCGCGAGCGTGCCGAGCGGCAGCAACGGAAAGGTGGCGTTGAGCCAGTGCCCGAGCCCCCAGCGCACGAGCGCGCCAAGCCCCGCGCCGATGAAGATGGCGATCCCCGAGATCAGGTGCATCAGCCTGTGCGCCCTGTTGTTGTGCTTGCCTGGCGCCATCGGCGCGCCACGACAACGTGCCACAGCAGGCCGAGCCCGAGCAACGCCAGGCCCGCCATCCAGATGCCCACGGGCACCCACCAGGCCAGGAACAGGCAACCGGCGAGACCGATTATCGCGACCGTGCGTGGATACAGTCGGTCCTCATCCGGCAGCTGCAGCGCCGCAAGGTTGGTGATCGCGTAGTACAGCAGCACCGTGAACGCACTGAAGGTCCACGAGGTCTCGATGCTCGCGGTCAGCGCCAGCGCCGTGACCGCGATGCCCACGCCGACCACCGCCGCCGATGGCGTGGAGCGTTGCGCGTCCACGCGCGCGAAACGCGGCGGCAGGTCGCCCTGCCGGCCCATCGCCAGTGCGACGCGCGACAGGCCCAGCACCAGGTTGAGCAGCACGCCCAGCATTGCTGTCGCCGCCCCTACCGCGACCAGCGGTGCGAGCCAGCCCGCAGCGACCATGCGCGCCGCGACGACCAGCGGTACGGCCTCACCCACCGCCGCGCGGCCGAATCCGTCGGCGCCGAGCAGTCCGATGCCGACTATCGCAACGCCGACGTAGACGATGGCGGATACGGCCAGCGTCCATGCGATCGCCCTCGGAATGGTGCGCCGTGGCGCGCGCACCTCTTCGCCCAGCGTCGCGATCCGCGCGTAGCCGGTGAACGCGACGAACATCAGCGCGGTCGCATGGAAGAACGCAGGCGCGGACGTCCCCCCGTCGGCCCCGCCGAACAACGGCACGAACCGATCGGTGCCCGAGGCCACCACCGGTGGCAGGCCGGCGACGATGAATGCCACGAGCGCCGCCAACGTGACGGACACGATCGCCACATTCGCGACATTCGATCGCCGGATGCCGCCGAGCACCAGCAGCGTGATCGAGATCGCGGCGCCACCGGCCACCAGCGCGTGCACGCCTTCGCCGAAGCCGAGCAACTGCAGCAGGTAGGCCGCGAATCCCAGCGCCGCCGTCGCGGCGGAGGCGGTCTTCGCGCACAGGAACATCCAGCCGGCGGAAAACCCCAGCCAGGGACGCAGGTAGCGGTACCCGTACTCGTAGGTGCCGCCGCTGACCGGGTGGCTGGCGGCGAGTTGTGCACTGGAAAACGCATTGCAGGTGGCCAGGCCGGCGGCCAGCAGCAGGGCCAGGACCACAGCCGGCCCGGCGATGCCGGCACCGAAGCCGATGCTGACGAAGACGCCGGTGCCCAGCATCGCGCCGAGGCCCATGAGGACCGCCCCCGGAAGACCCAGCTCGCGTTTGAGGTGCGTCATCCGGGTATTGGAGCAGCGGATCGACAGGTCAGAAGGTGTACTGCGCCGCCACGCCGAAGATGTTGGCGTTGCCTTCGAACGTGCCGACCAGGCGCGAGCCGCTGGACGACACGGTGTCGACTTCAGGCTCGTCGCCCACTTCGATGCGGGTGTACGCGGCGCTGAATTCCAGCGCGTCGTTCATCGCCCAAGTGGCGCCCAGCGAGAACCACTTGCGGTCGTCGTCGGGCAGGCGCGGGGTGCGGCGCTCGTCGGAGACCGGGGTTTCGTCGTAGGCAAGCCCCGCGCGCAACGTCAGTCGATCGCTGACCGCGAACTCGCCGCCGACCGAAAGGAACATCGAGTTGCTCCAGAGGTACTCCTCGGACGAGGTCGGCTGGGTGTTGTCGAAGTCGATGTCGATCGTGCGCAGCGACTCCCAGCCGGTGCGCGAGGCATCGGCCATCAGCGCCAGGCGGTCGGTGGCCTGGTACACCGCGCTGAGCGTGGTGATGCTCGGCGTGGTGAGGTCGGCGGTGACACCGGTGTCGACGAACTGCCCGGGCACGCCGACCGCGAGGATCGGCGCGACATTCGGCGGCACGGTGAAGTCGGCCTCGCCTTCCAGCTCGTGGTCGATCTCGGCGCGATGCGACAGGCCGATCGACAGGCGTTCGGTCGGCTTGAGGTAGATGCCCGCGATGAAGCCGATGCCGGTGTCGTCGCCAGTCACTTCCACCGCGCCGTCGTTCTGCTGCGGACCGTACACGTTGCCGCCCAGCGGCAGGCAGAACGGCGGCGGCAGGCCGCCGGTGGCCGCGCTCGGGCGGCACACGGACGAGCCGAAGTCGATCGCGTTGGACAGCGTCACCTCGGCGCGCTCGAAGATGAAACCGCCGCCGATGGACACGTGTTCGTTGATGTCCAGCGCTGCCGACAGGGTGAGGTCGATGATCCGCACGTCGGACTCGAGCGCGTGGTAGCGGCCCACCCACCCGGCCTCGTAGTCGGTGGCCAGGCCGAACGGCGCACTGACCATCGCTCCGACGGTCACGCCGGTGTCGCCCAGCGGGAACACCGCCGACATCGCCGGCACCGCGGCAATGTCGCCCGGGTCGCCGCCGTCGCCGCCCTGCAGCGGCCGGCCGAACGCATCGGCGCCGCCGCCGTCGAAGCTGAAGTTCAGGTCGATCGCGTGCAGGTCCACCTGCACCGCGTTCTCCTCGAAGGTGGTCATCGCGGCCGGGTTGTTGACGACCACCGAGGTGTCGCCTTCCGCGGCGGCGGAACCGGCATCTGCGCGGCCGGTCGCCTTGACGCTGTTTTCCTTGAGCTGGAAGCCCGAGGCCTGGGCATTGCCGAGCGCCAGCGCGCCGGCGACACCGAGCGCAAGCGCGGACAGGGACACAAAACGGGACAGCTGCATGTGGGACGATCTCCTGAAAGGCACTGCCGGGGGCAAGGCCGGGGGTCCATTGGTGCATCGCAGCGCGGGACGCGACGTACGATGGCGTATGTAGTCTAGCGGAGGGGAAAGCCGCCATGTTCGTCGCCATTCCCTCGCGGACCCGGCCCGGCTGGCGTTGGGCCACGCCGCTCCTGTTCACCGTGCTGCTGGCGGCGTTCGTCGCCCTGGCGCTGGTGGACGCCGAGGCCTACCGCGTCCTGTTGAATGAATGGGGAGCCCTTTCGGGCGCCCTGGTCGACGTGCACGCCTGGCGCACCGCCTGGAGCGAAGGCGCCGCGCTGCGGCTGGTCACCGCGCTGCTGCTGCACTCGGATTGGTCGCACCTGCTGGGCAATCTGGTGTTCCTGCTGATCTTCGGCCTGCCCGCCGAGCGGGCGATGGGTCCGCTGCGCTTCCTGGCGCTGTTCCTGCTGGGCGGTGCGGCAGCCAACCTGGCGGCAGTCGCCAGCGTCGACACGCCCGACCGGATCATCATCGGCGCCAGCGGCGCGGTGTCGGCGGTGATCGGCGCCTATCTCGCGCTGTTCCCGAACGCCAAGCTGGGCGTGGTGCTGCCGCTGGGGTTGTTCCTGCAGTTCGTTCGCGCCCCCGCCCCGCTGCTGATCGGCATCTGGGCGGTGCTGCAGGTGCTCTTCACCTTCATCGGCCCCGCGTTCGGCGCGGTGGCGTGGGTGGCGCACCTGATGGGGTTCCTGTTCGGAGTGGTGTTCGCGCTGATGGCGAAGGCGGGGATTGCGCGGCGGTTGAGGAAGCAGCGGGGACTTTGAATCGTAATCACGGCAACATAAGGTTCAACCAAGGAGGTCTACATGGACGTGACATTCGTCGCTGCTATCGCAGTGTTGCTGACGAATTTTTTCTTCGCGATGGCCGTGACATCAGGACGATGCGGCACCACGAAAGCTCACCACATGGCTTTCCGCGCTGGCCTCGCAGGCTTGATCGCATTCCCGATCTGGTTCTTAGGATTAATTGGGCTGGCCCTGCAACTCTTGTTCACCGATTTCTGGTCGGTACCCGGCGTGCTGTTCGCATTGTCTTCGGTGACCATCTTGGTCGCGTTGGGATACTCGGCCTTTGCCTGGGTCAGGCTTAAGGTAAATCAAAAGCGATCAGCGCCGCGTCGGATGCATTCCCTCTAGCGAAGAAAAAATCGTACCGATGTCCTGTCTCGGATGACGGGTCGCCATTTCCAGAATCAACTTCCGAACCCTTGGATCTCCAAGCCTGTCGGCTTCTAACATGGCAGCTGACATCGGCTCCCACGTGCCCAGGATCGATGACTTCACCATGCCTTCAACGTACACACCAAAGGCACCTCGATCTCCCCTCATGGCTTGGGTAGCATATGAAACAGCCAGGGTCGCCACTAATGCTCTGTCAGTCTCGGCTGCACTCGAATCGCCGGCTTGGGACAGCTCGTGAAGCGATCGAAAACGTTCCGCCATGCGATCAGCAAACATGCCGGCCAGTTTTGCGTCACCGGCATCGGCTTTCTCCCTCAGCTGCGCGTCAGTCAGGTCTATTGCAGCCAACCACTCCTCGGGTGTCGGGAACCCTGCATGCATCATGTAGTTCCGCTCGTCTACCGATGAAAAAGAGAGGGCCCCGAAATATCGCCGATCAAGCTGGATCAAGTATTCCCGTTCTTGGCCAGCCTGCCGGGCGAGAAACTCATCCCAAGAATCGCTTCCATTGAGCGCTGTCGCATGACTACCGATGACGGCGCTCGTAGGCGGGTTGGCGGGTCGTGGCACCGCGGTCGTGTCCGACCAACTTGAGCGCTCCGTTGTAGAGGAATCGAATTGCTCATCCTTGGTGCTACAGGCGGTAGCCAACACCATTAGAATCACGCCAAGGGTCAGTTTCGCTAGCCGCTTGTTCATTCGCCGCACCCGTTCGCCTTCATGTCATGGGCCCACAACGCGCACCGACGCTGATTGACCGCATTGCGATAGTTCTCGTTACCGATATCGGTTGCGGCCACGGCTGAAAAGTAGGCGGCTGCAAAACCATTGCATGTTGTTCGAGACGGCTCGCCCCAAGACGTGCATGCCGTTCTCATTGCATTGTGAAAATTGCTGTCGCACGTCGAGCGGTTTCCAGCGCTTCCCCAGCATCCGTCGTGAGCGTCACAAGCTGACTTGAAACTGGTACCGGCAAATGGCGCATTGAAGTCGCCGGAATAGTTGTCGGTATACGCAATGCCTAACCCCGAGTTCAGAAAGAGATTGCTGGCACCGCCGGTTCCGCACCCGTTGGGCTGCCATCCTGGATCAAGCCCAGGCGTCGAAGGTGGATCAGAGGCGTCACAACCCGCCGGACGCCGGGCTTCGAGCGCTTTGCAAAACTGATCCTTGTCGAAACCCCCGGACTCGGTTGGAGCGAGTAGCAGCTCGCTTTGGACCATCCCCAAGCCGTTAAGTGACTCCAGAACTATCGCGCAGTCCATGCCGCGGCATATCACGTTGCTACCGGTGATCGTTTGACCGGTGACGACAACTCTCGGGAAATCAGTCACTTCCTGCGCAGAGGCGGGCAGAGCAAGAACGGTAATGGCTGCGATTGCAAAAATTCTTCTGGTGCACGTACGCATGACACACCTCCATGTGTGATGAGCGATAGACTCAGCTGTTGCTCGCAACCTACCTGCGCGGTCACAGCCACGACGTAGGGCTATTCCGAAAATGCTTGATTGCTGCGAAACCCACGGCAATCCAGCAAAGACTCGCCATGACTAATAATTCCCGGAGATCTGTGGCAAAGTACCGCCCGGCTTGGGGAAGCCGCAAAGGAATAGATCGACAAATGGAATTGACAGTCGCGGATCGGATCCGCGTGGCGCGGCGTCGTGCCCGCCTTTCACAGACGCAGGCAGCGAATGCCATTGGCGTCCATCGGGGTACTTTCGCCCACTGGGAGCGCGGCGGCGGGCACCTGCCCAACGCCCGGAACGTGATCCAGCTCGCCAAGATCCTGGAGGTCAGCCACGACTGGTTGATGACCGGTCGCGGCTCGATGGATCCGGAGCCCGCCGAAATCCCGGCAGTGCGCCTGGAGTGCTTCGCGCGCTCGCTGGACGAGGAGCGCTGGCTCGAAGCCTTTCGGCGGCTTCCACCGACGTTGCGGCAGGACTGGATGCGCCGGGTGCAGGTGCTGCGCTAGCTAGCCTTCGACGTCGACCCGCTTCCGGTTGTCCGCCGACACCCTGTCGATCAGCTTGTTGTAAGGATCGAACCCGGCCTCATAGGGCTCGGCATCGATCACCACGGTGACCGTTGGCTCGCTCTCGGTGACGTGGTGCCGCTCCAGGTACAGCACCGGCTGGTC
>DASTUL010000055.1:0-6577 GCA_035759645.1 Lysobacteraceae bacterium
GTGCAGGTGCGCCTCGGTGTGCACCACGCGCATGCCGCGCCCGCCGCCGCCGCCCGCGGCCTTGACGATGACCGGGTAGCCGATCTCGCCGGCGATCTTCGCGTTCGTTTCCGCGTCGTCGCCCAGCGGCCCGCCGCTGCCCGGCACGCAGGGCACGCCGGCTTCCTTCATGGCGCGGATCGCCTCCACCTTGTCGCCCATCAGGCGGATGGTTTCCGCCTTCGGCCCGATGAAGATGAAGCCGGACTGCTCCACGCGCTCCGCGAAGGCGGCGTTCTCGCTGAGGAACCCGTAGCCGGGATGGATGGCCTGCGCATCGGTGACCTCGGCCGCGGCAATGATCGCCGGCATGTTGAGGTAGCTGCCGCTCGACGGCGCGGGCCCGATGCAGACGGATTCGTCGGCCATCGCCACGTGCTTGAGGTTGCGGTCGACGGTGGAGTGCACCGCGACGGTGCGGATGCCGAGCGAGTGGCAGGCGCGCAGGATGCGCAGCGCGATCTCGCCGCGGTTGGCGATGACGACTTTATCGAGCATGGGACGGGTCACGCGATCACGAACAGCGGTTCGTCGAATTCGACGGGCTGGCCGTTCTCGGCGATCACCTTGACCACCGTGCCCGACACCTCGGCCTCGATCGGGTTGAACATCTTCATGGCCTCGATGATCCCGAGCGTGTCGCCGGCCTTGACCTGCTGGCCGACGGTGACGAACGGCGGCTTGTCGGGGGAGGGCGACGTGTAGAAGGTGCCGACCATCGGCGCGCGCACGACGTCGCCGTCGGGCAGTGCCGCACTGGCCGGGGCGTCGCCCGCCCCGCCGGTGGCGGCATCGACCGGGGACTGCATCGGCATGGCGCGGGGCGCCTCGTGCACGACGTGGACCGGTGCGGCCACCGGCGCGCCCGCCCGCGGCGCGCGTGCCAGGCGCACGCATTCCTCGCCTTCCTTGATCTCGATTTCTGAAAGGTTCGACGCTTCCAGCAGGTCGATGAGTTTCTTGATCTTGCGCAGGTCCATGTGGGCCTCTGGTATCGCGCCGCGGAAGCGGCAAGGAAAGGGAAAAGGCGCAGTGCTAGACGGCGCCCAAGTGTCGCGCCGCCCCGGTGAGGGCCAGGCCATAGCTCAGCGGGCCGAAGCCCGCAACCACGCCCACGGCCAGGTCGCTGAAATAGCTGGTATGGCGGAACGGCTCGCGCGCGTGCGGGTTGGACAGGTGGACTTCGATGAAGGGGATCGCGACTGCGGCCAGGGCATCGCGGATCGCCACCGAGGTGTGCGTGAAGGCAGCGGGGTTGATCAGGATGAAGCTGGTGCCATCGCCCTTGGCGGCCTGGATGCGCTCGACCAGGGCGTGTTCGGCGTTGGACTGGAAGGTGGTGAGCGCCAACCCGTGTTCCGCGGCGCGCCTGGCCAGGTCCGCATCGATCTCCGCCAGGGTCGCGTGCCCATAGACTTCGGGCTCGCGACTGCCGAGCAGGTTGAGGTTGGGACCATGCAGGACCAGCAGCTGCGCCATCCGTGTGCGGCCATCGTGGAAGGACCGGCAGTCTGCGCGAACGATTCCGGGGTGTCCAGTTCGTTACGACCCCGTTGGCAGGCGTTTTGCCGACGTTCGCCGGGATTTAAGCGTTTGTTTGAGTCAGGGATCGACTTGTTCGCGGACCCAGGCGTCGATTTCGCCGGGCTCGAACGGGCCGATCTTCTGGCGGACCAGCCGCCCGTCGGCGTCCAGCAGGGCCGTGTAGGGCAGCACGCCGGCCGGATTTCCCAGGCGGACGCCCGCATCGGCCGGGCCGGGCGCATCCAGCAGGATCGTGTAGGTCACCGGGATGCGTTGCAGGAACGCCTCGACCGCCGCGCGGTCATCCAGTGCGATGCCGACGACTTGCACGCCGTTGCCGGCCTGTTCGGCGTGGAAGCGCTCGAGTTCCGGCATTTCCTCGATGCAGGGGCCACACCAGCTGGCCCAGACGTTGACCAGGGTGGGGCGGTCGGACCCCGGCATGGGAACGGTCGCATCGCCGCCCGCCAGGCTTTCCAGGACCATCGGCGCCACCAGGTCGCCGCGTTTCGCGACGGTGACGCCGGCCGGCGCTTCGGGCGCGGTCGCGGACAACACCTCCTGCACCGCGCGCTGGCCCATTTCCGTGCCCAGCAACGGACCCGGGCCGCGGACCGCCAGCGCGGCGATGACCCCGAGGGTGCCGGCCGCCAGTGCGACCACCAGGACGCGCGTCGTCCCTCGCATCACTCGGCGGCCGTGGTGCGACCGACGCGTGCACTGAAGGCATCGGCATCCTCGAACCCATACAGGCGCAGGTCCCGCCGCTCTACGCCGTCGACGAAGAACAGCGTCGCAGGCGGCCCGACGATCCCGAAACGGCGCATCAGGGCCTGGTCGATCGCGTCGTTCGCGGTCACGTCGGCCTTGAGCAGCACGAAGCCGGCGAGCGACTCGTGCACCTGCGCCTCGGTGAAGGTGTACTTCTCCATTTCCTTGCAGGACACGCACCAGTCCGCATAGAAGTCGAACAGCAACGGCTGGCCGGCGGCGCGTGCGGCGGCGACCTCGCGGTCGAGGTCCTCCACCGACTTGATCATGCGGAACTCGAGCTTCCGCGCCGGTTCGCCAGCGATGGCGGCCAGCGGGCGCAAGGGGTCGTTGCCACCGGTCCACGCACCGACCAGCTGGGCGGCGCCCACGACGAGCAGCGCCAGGCCCGCGAAGCGCGCCAGCAGGCGGGTCCGCGCGAGCGCGTCCGGTTTTGCCAGCCCGAAGGCCCATGCCGCGGCGCCGAGCGCGAGCACGCCCCACAGCGCGAGCGACGCCGGGCCCGGCAGGATCCGCGACAGCATCCACACCGCCAGCCCCAGGAACACGAAGCCGAAGACGCGTTGCACCGCGGTCATCCACGGGCCTGAGGTGGGCAATCCGCGGCCGGCGGCGACGCCGAACGCCAGCAGCGGCAGGCCCATGCCGATCGCCAGCGCGAACAGCGCGGCGCCGCCGAACACCGGGTCGCGCGTCTGGCCGATGTACAACACTGCCGCGGCGAGTGGCGGCGCCACGCACGGCCCGACGATCAGCGCCGACAACGCACCCATCGCCGCGACGCCCGGCCAGGAACCGCCGCGCTGGCGATCGGCCACTTCGCCCAGGCGCGCGCGCAATGCTGGCGGCAACTGCAGTTCGTACAACCCGAACATCGACAGGGCGAGCGCGACGA
Source organism: Lysobacteraceae bacterium (assembly GCA_035759645.1). GTDB lineage: Bacteria > Pseudomonadota > Gammaproteobacteria > Xanthomonadales > Xanthomonadaceae > CAMPJU01. The sequence goes on from DASTUL010000055.1 coordinate 3,230, forward strand.
ACAGCGCCGCGAACGCGGTGATGACCCAGGGATGCTGGAACGCCACCTGCAGGTTCGCGCCCAGGAGGCCAGCGACCACGCCCGCAGCGGTGAACACCAGCGCGTTCGCCAGCACGTAGACGGACGACAGCGCGAGCGCGCGCCCGGTGCCGAGCCGGCCGCCGTGGGCCGCCGACGCGCCGGCGATCAAGCCGGACAGGATCGGGATCATCGGCAACACGCAAGGCGTGAACGCGAGCAGCAGGCCTGCGCCGAGGAACAGCAGCAACGCGACGCCGCGACCCTGGCCTGCTAGTTGCGCGGCGAGGCGTTGGTCTTCCGCTTGCGGCGTGGGCGTGGTTGTACCTGTAGGAGCGGCGTCAGCCGCGATTGGAGAGTCGCTTGCGGTGTTGCCTGCGGCGTCTTGAGAACCTTCGGTCGCGTCTGACGTCGCTCCTACAGGCGTCCCCGACGACGATGCACGGCGCGTGGCAACTGAAGCCGCCACACCTTCCGGCAACCGCACCGCCACCGTCCGCGTCATCGGCGGGTAGCAGATGCCTTCGTCCTGGCAGCCCTGGAAGCTGGCGGTGACCAGCAGTTCGCCGCCACCGGCGCGCAGGCGGTGCAGCGGCAACGCGACCTCGACGGGTTCGAAATACACGATGGTGCTGCCGAAGAATTCGTCCTCGTGCGGTGTGCCCGGCGGCCACTGCAACGCGCCCGCGGACAGGCCGGTGGCCTCGGCGCCGCGACCCGTGAGCTCGATCGACGTGCGATCGCGATACAGGTAATAGCCCTGCGCCGGCGCGAAGCGCAGCAACAACGTGTCGGCGTCGCGCGCGATGGCATCGAACCCGAACGCCTGCGCCTCGGGCAACGGCTCGTCGCCGGCACCGAGCAGCGACGGCCGCGCCGCGCGCTGCAGCAATCCGCCGGCGGCCGGCGCCGCACCGGTGGGCACCGCGACGGTCACTTCGCGCCGCTGCGGCGGGTAGCAGACGCCCAGGTCCGCGCACCCCTGGTACTTCACCTGCAGGGTCACCGTGCCGGCGCCGCTGCCGGGCAGCACCGCTTCGACCTCGTCGCGATAGGTTTCCACTTCGCCGAAGAATTCGTCGACGTGCCGCTCGCCCGCGGGCAGCTGCAGCGCACCGGCGCTGAAGTCGCCATCGACGACATCCGCATCCATGCGGTGGCGGTACAGGTAGTAGCCGTCGGCGATGCGCCAGCGCAACACGATGCGCCCCGGTTCCGGCGCGGTGGCGGTCAGCACGAACGCCTGGTCGACCGGCAGCAGGTCGTCGGGATCGATCGCGGCCATGGCGGTCGTGGGCAGCCACAGCGCGAACAAGGCGAGCGCGCCGCCACGCAAGCGGCGCAGGAAGGAAGAAGTCGACATGGGTCAGCCGTCGCGGGTCTGTTCGGCGACCCAGTCCAGGTACGCGGCCAGGCCGCCGGCCACTTCGAACGCGATCACTTCGGGAAGTTCATTGGGATGCAGCTCCCGGATGCGGGCGGTCAGCGCATCCAGCCGGTCGGCGGTCGTCTTGGCCACCAGCAACACCTCGTCGGCGCGCTCGATCGCGCCCTCCCAGCGGTACACCGAGCGCAGGCCGGGCACCTGGTTCACGCAGGCGGCCAGGCGCGCCTCGACCAGCGCGTCGGCGATGCGCGCGGCGGAATCGGCATCGGGGCAGGTGCAGAAGCACGCAAGGACGGAAGTGTTGGTCACGATGCATAGCCTATCGCGCGCACCTCAGGTTTCCTCGCCGGTGCCGCCGGGCCGATGACGCGGACGCCCGCGCTGGCCCGCCAGCTGCTCGGCCAGTTCCACCAGCGGCACGCGGGCCTGCATGGGCGCATCGCGGAAGGCGGCGAGCAGGCGACGCTCCATCGGGTCGTCGACCAGCACCGCATCCACCGCGACCACTTCGTCCAGTTGCGCCTCGGCCGACGGCGACATGGCGCCGCGGCCGGTCGCCAGCCATTCGAAATGCACGCCGGTGAGCAGGGCGAGCTGGCGCAGGTGGGTCATGCTGGGCTTGCCGCGCTGCGCCTCCCAGTGGCTGACCGCACTGCGCTGCAGGCCCAGCTCCGCGGCCAGCTGGGTCTGGGACAGGCCGGCGCTGCGGCGCGCCACCCGGATCCGGTGCGCGGCGCCCGTAGCGTGGCCCGACAGGACGCTGTCCTGGCTCATGGGGATGGTCTCCTCCGAGGTGGCTATCGCTGCTCACGGGGTGATCGATACTAGCCCCATGTTGTCTAGTTTCAATAGCCTTTCGTCGAAAAGGCTATCAAATCCGCACATTGCCGGCATTTGGCGCGGAAGCTGCTAGTGGAACTAGCATCCCCGCGCGCAAGTGCCTATTTCCATTGGGGTTCGGCGCATGCATCCTCGCCTCGTCGACACGGACGTCGACGCTGCACCGTAACTGGTGTGGGCGACACGGAACGCCGAAGTCCCGGGGCATCCGCGTGCCGTCGGGGGGGGACAGTCGAACCTGAGCGCGCATTCCCCCCTGGGTGCGCGCTTTTTTTGTCTTGGCCCATGCCCTTGAATCGGCCCACCGGCCCCCCATCTGTGGACGGTCCCGCGCAGTTGCATGGCTGCAGTCGGGCCTTCGTTTGCGCCGGTCGTTGGCAGTCCCCAGAGGCGACTGCTAACATCGCCGCCCTTTCCCCACCCATTCAATCACTTGCGAGGGTTGCAAATGAACATCAAGCCGCTGCACGACCGCGTGGTCATCAAGCGCATGGAAGAAGAAAAGCTGTCCGCCGGTGGCATCGTCATCCCGGATTCCGCGACCGAGAAGCCGATCAAGGGCGAAGTCGTCGCCGTCGGCGAGGGCAAGGCCCTGGACAACGGCAGCGTCCGCGCGCCGAAGGTCAAGGCCGGCGACAAGGTGCTGTTCGGCAAGTACAGCGGCACCGAGGTCAAGCTCGACGGCTCCGACTACCTGGTGGTGAAGGAAGACGACATCTTCGCGATCCTCGGTTGATCGCGACCCCCTCCCCAGCAATCCCGACACTTTTGAGGTAACGAAAAATGGCTGCCAAGGAAATCCGTTTCGGCGAGGACGCGCGCGCCAAGATGCTGCGCGGCGTCAACACGCTCGCCAATGCCGTCAAGGCCACCCTGGGCCCGAAGGGCCGCAACGTCGTGCTCGAGAAGAGCTACGGCGCGCCGACGATCACCAAGGACGGCGTGTCCGTCGCCAAGGAGATCGAGCTGGCCGACAAGTTCGAGAACATGGGCGCGCAGATGCTGAAGGAAGTCGCGTCCAAGACCTCCGACAACGCCGGTGACGGCACCACCACCGCGACCGTTCTGGCGCAGGCGATGATCCGCGAGGGCATGAAGGCGGT
>DASTUL010000056.1:0-23584 GCA_035759645.1 Lysobacteraceae bacterium
GCTCACTCTCCCCACCGCGCTCACCCTGCTGCGGATCCTGCTGATCCCGGTGCTGGTGCTGGTGTTCTACCTGCCGCATGGCTGGACCAACTTCGCCTCGGCGTTCGTGTTCGCGCTGGCGGCGGTGACCGACTGGCTGGACGGCTGGATCGCGCGCCGCTACGACATGCACTCCGCGTTCGGCGCGTTCCTGGACCCGGTGGCCGACAAGTTGATGGTGTCCACGGCGCTGTTCCTGATCGTGCAGGGACACCCGACGGCCTGGATGGCGTTCTGGGCGGCGGTGATCGTCGGCCGCGAGATCGCGGTGTCGGCGCTGCGCGAATGGATGGCCGAGATCGGCCAGCGCGCACGGGTGTCGGTGGCGACGGTCGGCAAGATCAAGACCGTGGTGCAGATGGTGGCGGTGACCTGCCTGCTGTACTCGATCACGCCGGAGCCGGGCGAGGCCGCCGTGGCGCATGTCGAACCGTGGATGGGCGAGGTGGTTTTCCACATCGGCGACTGGCTGCTGGCCGCCGCCGCGCTGCTCACCCTGTGGTCCGGATATGAATATCTCCGTGCCGCGTGGCCGTCGCTGCGCGCAGAACAGGGCCCCGGGAGTTGACAGGGCCGCGCCTGTCGCTAGAATTTCGGCTCCCCGCGGGAATAGCTCAGTTGGTAGAGCACGACCTTGCCAAGGTCGGGGTCGCGAGTTCGAGTCTCGTTTCCCGCTCCAGGTTCCAAGCGACCCCGGTCCGACCGGGGTTTTGCGTTTCTAAGCTGCCGGCCAGGTGGCAGAGTGGTTATGCAGCGGCCTGCAAAGCCGCGTACGCCGGTTCAATTCCGACCCTGGCCTCCATAATGTCCCGGCACTGCCCGGGTGGCGAAACTGGTTAGACGCAGCAGACTTAAAATCTGCCGGCCGCAAGGCCATGCGGGTTCGAGTCCCGCCCCGGGTACCATCCAGCGATGCTCCGGTACGCCCCCTATCTCCTGAGCCTCGCGCTCGCCCTGCTCAGCCTGTCGATGGTCGCCATCGGCCACGATGCCTGGGGTTGGGGCCTGGCCATCTTCGGCGCGCTGCTGCTGCTCGGCACGGCCGACCTGCTGCAGAAGACCAGCACGCTGCGCCGCAACTACCCGATCCTCGCGCACTTCCGGTACGGCCTCGAATCCATCGGCCCGGAGATGCGCCAGTACTTCATCGAATCGGACATTGCCGAGGTACCGTTCTCGCGCCAGCAGCGCGCGCTCGTGTACCAGCGGTCGAAGTCGGTCAACGACACCCGGCCGTTCGGCAGCCAGCACGATGCGTACGCGGTGGACTACGAATGGATCAACCACTCGCTCGCGCCGACCTTCATCGAGTCGCACGACTTCCGCCTGGTCGTCGGCCCCGAACGCCGGCAGCCGTACGTGGCCAGCGTGTTCAACATCTCGGCGATGAGCTTCGGTTCGCTGTCGGCCAACGCGATCCGCGCGCTCAATGGCGGGGCGAAGCGCGGTGGCTTCTACCACGACACGGGCGAGGGATCGATCTCGCCGTACCACCTGGAGGCGGGCGGCGACCTGGTCTGGGAGATCGGCTCGGGTTACTTCGGCTGCCGCGACGCGGAGGGCAATTTCGATCCCGCGCGGTTCGCGAAGAATGCCGACCGCCCCGAGGTGAAGATGATCGAGGTCAAGCTGTCGCAGGGCGCCAAGCCCGGCCACGGCGGCATGTTGCCCGGCGCCAAGGTCAGTGCCGAGATCGCCGCGACGCGCGGGGTGCTCGAAGGCGTGGATTGCATCTCGCCGGCGCAGCATGCGGCATTCGACACGCCGATCGGCCTGCTCGAGTTCGTCGCGAAGCTGCGCGAGCTGGCGGGCGACCGGCCCACCGGCATCAAGCTCGCGATCGGCCATCCCTGGGAATGGTTCGGGATCGCCAAGGCCATGCACGAGAGCGGGATCGTGCCGGACTTCATCGTGGTCGATGGCGCCGAGGGTGGCACCGGCGCCGCGCCCGCGGAGTTCATGGAGCACGTCGGCGTGCCGATGCACGAGGGCTTGATGCTGGTGCACAACACGCTGGTCGGGCTGGGGATGCGCGGCCGGATCCGGCTGGCGGCCGCGGGCAAGATCGTCAGCGCGTTCGACATCGCGCGCACCATGGCAATGGGCGCGGACTGGTGCAACGCGGCGCGCGGCTACATGTTCGCCGTCGGCTGCATCCAGGCGCAGACCTGCCACACCGACCATTGCCCGACCGGCGTCGCCACGCAGGATCCGCGGCGCTGGAAGCACCTGGACGTCGCCGACAAGACCGGGCGCGTGGCGGCCTTCCACCAGAACACGTTGCACGCGTTGCGCGACCTGCTGTGCGCGGCGGGACTGAAGGGACCGGACGAACTCGGGCCCGAGCACATCCTGCGCCGCGTCGGTCCGGCGGAAGTGCGTTCGCTGGAGGCGTTGTATGCGTGGCTGCAACCGGGCGAACTGCTGGAAGGCGGCGTGCCGAAGCACGCGTTGTTCCAGCACTTCTGGCGCGAGTCGCGCAGCGACAGCTTCAAGCCGCCGCCGAAGGTCGTGGCGATGCGGGGGACGCGCTGATCGAAGCCGGCTAGAGCAGTTCGAGCACGCGTTCCGGCGGGCGCCCGATGACGGCGCGACCGCCGTGCACGAAGACGGGGCGTTCGATGAGGCGAGGATGCTCCGCCATCGCCGCGATGACCTGCTCGTCGGACACCGCGGGATCGTCGAGTCCCAGCTGCGTGTATTCGGGTTCGCCGGTACGCAGCAGGGAGCGCGCGGGCAAATCGAGCATGGTCAGGAGTTCGCGCAACTGCGCGGCATCCGGCGGCGTCTCGAGGTAGTACACCAGTTCCGGCTCGACGCCGCGTTCGCGCAGCAATTCCAGCGCGCTGCGGGACTTCGAACACCGGGTGTTGTGATACAGGCTCGTCGTGGGGCGCGACATGGAACTCCAAGCCTGGTGGGCGGTGCAGGGATCGAACCTGCGACCCTTGCCGTGTGAAGGCAATGCTCTACCGCTGAGCTAACCGCCCGAGCCGCGGAATTCTACGGTCCGGGCGCGGGCGCGGCAAGCACGTGGCGGTTCAGAACACCTGGCACTGCCTGAACCGAACCGGCTGGGTGCTGCCCGGCGCCGGCTGCAGTTGCAGGCGCGAGGTGCGAAGGGTCTCGTACTCCTCGAGGATCCGGCAGATGTCCACCAGGCGCTCGTCGGCGTCGCTGCGCAGGTCGACCAGCAGGGTCGAGTCGGTGACCCAGGCCGCGTCGGCGATGCCTGGCAGCGCCGAGATCGCCAAAGCCACCTGGCTGCGGTCGAACGCTTCCTCCTCGGGTGTCGATGCGACGGGCACCGGGTCGGTTGGGACCGCGTCCGCTGATGCAGGGGCGTTGTCGACGACAGTCGATGGGACTGTCGTCGGTGCCGCCATGGCCGGATCCGTCGCGGGCGCCGTCGCGACGATCGGTTCCGGCGTCGGTTCCGTCGGCGCATACGCGCGGCCCGCCACCATCACCACGACCACGCCGACCGCGACCGCGCCCAGCCACGCGAGCCTGATCCGGCCGCGCGCCAATCCGGAGGCCTTGGCCACCGCCTCGTCGCGCAGCGTCTCCGGCAGCATCGGCGACAGCTCGCGCCACAGTGCGCGGCCGTCCAGCAGTTGGAGCTTCTCTTGCACGGCGATCGACTTGCGGACGTCCGGATCGACGTGGCCGGTGGTCACCAGGATGCCGCCGACCGCGCCATTGGCGAGCAGCGCGTTTTCCAGCCCATGGACCGTGCGCCCATCCACCATCGCGTCCTCGCCATGGCGGCAGGCGAGCAACCACTTGCGGCCGTCGCGGCGCATCACGAAATCGGTCTGGCGTGCGCCGGCGAGCGCGACCGGATCGGCATCGACCTCGTGGCCGCGGTGGCGCATGGCATCGAGCACGAAGCGCGAGAACTCGCGCCACCGCATGCCGGCCAGTGCCGCCAGGCCTGCATCGGCTTCGTCCCGGCGGCGACGCGCCAGCCACAACCAGGCGCTCGCGGCAGCGCCGATCGCCACGGTCACCAGGACCGCCAACAACCAGTGGAACGGCATCCAGCTTCCCCTCTGCAAAGACCGCGGCCGGCGAACTGCGCCGGCCAATCGACGGATTCTAGGCTCAGGCGGGCGGCTTGCGGGTGGCGGCGCCTTCGCCCGTGGTACGTGCGGTCTTCTTCGCCGGCTTCGTCGACGCGGGGGCGGCCGCCGCACGCGTTTCGCGCAGTTCCTCGCCCAGTGCATCGATGCGCCGGCCCAGCGCTTCCATGTCCTCTCGCCGCGGCACGCCCAGGCGCAGCAGCGAGCGCTGCACGGCGTCCTCGACGAACTGGCCCATGCGGTCCCAGGTGCCGCTGGCGAAGCCGCGCACGTCGGCCGTGCCACGCGAGGCCGTGCCTGCGCCGTGGGTCCGCGTGCTCTCGCGTTCGGCTTCCATCCCATCGCGGACCAGGCCGTCGAACAGCTTGCTGCCCTCCGCCTGCGCGCGGCTCCAGGCGCCGATCCCGGCCAGCCAGACCTGGCGGGCGGATTCGCCCCACTGGTTCGTGCCGCCTGCCGAGCGGTCGCCGGCGTCGCGGGTGCCATCGTCGAAACGGCGATTGCCCTGGTCGTTGGTCGCCATGGCGCTTACCTCGTCCGGTGGGGTGTCGCCGCCATGCTGCCCCCGCGCCGATGAACGGCGCGTGGTGTCGCGGCCCCGGGACCGGTCAGTCCTGGCCGAACTCCTCGTCGAGGTACCGGCGCAGCTTCTCCTCGATGGTGCCCTTCATCGCCGACATCATCAGGCCCAGCTTCGCGGTCACCCGCAGCTGGCCGGGCAGGATCGCGATGTGCCCGTCGACGCCGGGCCGCACGAAGTGCAGGGCATCGCCTTCCCACCGGTAGTCGAGGCCGAACTTGCGGCCCAGCTTCACCGCCACGTCCTCGACGGCCTTGCGCGCGGCGGCGTCCGGGAGCGTGTGGGCGTGGTGGATGTCGATGGTGGCCATCGGCGCAGTTATACACTCCGCTCGTGAACGAACTTCGATTGCGGTTCCCGCAGCACGACCAGGCCGACCTGGCCCTCGGCGCCGGCATCCACGGGCTGGCGCGGCGTGGCGATGCCATCGTCGCCGACGCCGGCGCGGACGCGCCCGTGAAGCTGTGCGTCGACCGGCGCGGCGTGTGGATGACGCTCGAGCAGGACGCGCACGCGGTGCACGTCAACGGCCGTCCCGTGCGGCGCCTGGCGATGCTGCGCGTGGGCGATGCGATCCACCTCGACGGCATGCTGGTGCAACTGCTGGCCGCCAATGACGTGTCGCGGCGCATTCCCGAGGCGAGGGCCGCCGAAGCCAGGACGACCGGCGCCGGCGAACCGCGCCTGGTCCTGCGCGGCGTCGGCGGCCAGCACCACGGGCGCTGCTTCGACCTGGGTCGTCCCCGCGTCGTGGGGCGGCTGGAGGACAGCGACATCCGGATCGATGCGCCTGCATTCGCGGACCGGCATGCGCGACTGGAACCGCATGGGAATGCCGTCGCCCTGCGCGCGCTGGCGCCCGACGACACCAGCGTGGTCAACGGCGAGGCGGTGCGGGACGCGATGCTCGGACCGGGCGACCAGGTCGTGTTCGACGCACACCACCGGTTCGTGGTGGAAGCGCCCGGCCGGCCGCCGCCGCGCGATGCCGGGCCGGGTGAACTGGAGCCACGCGACGCGCCCGGCGCCATGCCCGTCCCGGGGAATGCGCGGCGCATGCCGTGGTTGCTGCTGGCGGCGCTGTTGCTCGCCGCGGGGTTGGCTGCGCTGCTCTTGTTCGGCGCCGTCTAGCGCGCGATGCGGTTCGCGGCGGTCCGCTTCGCCGCGAAGTATTTCCACGCCCGCCAGCCCAGCAGTACCGCCAGGATCGTCGCGTACAGCAGCGGTTCGCGGATGTCGCTCTTCACCAGCCACCAGAAGTGCAGCACCGCCAGCACGCCGACGACATACACCAGCTTGTGCAGCCGCGGCCAGTTGCGCCCCAGTCGGCGGATCCAGCCCTTGGTCGAGGTGATCGCCAGCGGCAACAGCAGCAGCCACGCGGTGAAGCCGACGGTGATGTACGGCCGCTTCGCGATGTCCTCCAGGATGATTTCCCAGTAGCCGCGCAGGTCGAGCACCAGGTAGGCGCTGAAGTGCAGGGTGGCGTACGCGAACGTGTACAGGCCCAGCATCCGGCGGAAGCGCACCAGCACCGGTTGCCCGGTGAGCTGGCGCAACGGCGTCACCGCCAGGGTCGCCATCAGCAGCCGCAACGCCCACAGCCCCAGCCGGTGTTCGATCTCCGCCACCGGGTCGGCGCCGAGCGCATTGCTGCCGGTTCGCGCCACGTCGAATACCTGCCACGCCAGGATCGCCATCGGCGTGAGCGCGGCGAGGTGGACGACCGTCTTGGCGAGCGCCAGCCGGCTCAGAACCACTTGCGCAGGTCCATGCCCTGGTACAGGTCGGCCACCTGCAATGCGTAGCCGTTGAACAGCTTCGTCGGCACGCGATCGGCGAACAGCTTGCTCGCGGTGCCGCTGATCCGGCGCTCGGTCGCCTGGCTCCAGCGCGGATGGTCGACCAGCGGGTTCACGTTCGAATAGAAGCCGTATTCGGACGGTTGCGACATGTTCCAGGCCGTCGGCGGCATGTCTTCGACGAAGTCGATCGCGACGATCGACTTGATCGACTTGAAACCGTACTTCCAGGGCACGACCAGCCGCAGCGGCAGGCCGTTCTGCTGCGGCAGCGCCTTGCCGTACATGCCGGTGGCCAGGAAAGACAGCGGATGCATCGCTTCGTCGATGCGCAGGCCCTCGCGGTAGGGCCAGTCGAGCACCGGATAGCGCACGCCCGGCATCTTTTGTGGATCGGCCAGCGTGCGGAACGCGACGTACTTCGCGCGGGAGGTCGGTTCGAACTTGCGCAGCACTTCGGCCAGCGGCACGCCGAGCCACGGGATCACCATCGACCAGCCTTCGACGCAGCGCAGCCGGTAGGTGCGTTCCTCCGGCGCCAGTCCGGCCAACAGGTCCTCGAGCGGGAGGGTCGCGGGCTTCGCGCAATGGCCGCCGACGGCGACCGCCCACCCGCGCGTTTCCAGGGTCTTCGGTGCCTCGGAGGGATCGAGCTTGCCGGTGCCGAACTCGTAGAAGTTGTTGTAGCTGGTGGCGTCCTGCCAGGTGGTCAGGGTCTCGTCGGTATCGAAGCCGACGCGCGCCAGTGCGGGCGACACAGCGGTGCGCGACGCGGGTGGCGGTTCGGCCTCGGCGCACCCGGCCAGCGCGAGCGCCGGCGTGGCCGCGAACGCCGCGAGCAGCCGGCGCCGGTCGCGGTACACCGTCTCGTCGGTGATCTCCGTCGCCGGGATCCGCAGTGCCGCCCGGATGTCGTCGCGCAAGGCCATCGCTGCATACTAGCCTCGACCCGCGTCCACGCCGCGCAAAGCCCCCAGGAGTCCCACATGCCCCGCGCCCACAACTTCAGCGCCGGCCCCGCGACGCTGCCCGAATCCGTGTTGCAGCGCGCGGCCGGGGAGATGCTCGAATGGGGCGGCGCGGGCGCCTCGATCGTCGAGTTGAGCCACCGCGGCCCGGAATTCATGCAGGTCGCCGCGGAGGCCGAGGCCGACCTGCGCAGGCTGTTGTCGGTGCCAGGCGACTACGCGGTGCTGTTCATCGCGGGCGGCGCGACCACGCAGCAGGCCCTGATCCCGCTCAACTTCGCCGCACCCGGCCAGCCCGCCGACTACGTGGTCACCGGGCACTGGGGCAAGACGGCGCTGAAGCAGGCGAAGCCGTATGTCGCCACCCACATCGCGGCCAGCGGCGAGGACGGCGGGTTCCGCGACATCCCCGCGCGCGACACCTGGCGGGTGGCGGCCGACGCGGCCTACCTGCACGTCACCGCGAACGAGACGATCCACGGCGTCGAGTTCCGCGAGGAACAACTGTTCGGGAGCGGGGAGGGCAGCGACGTGCCGCTGGTCGCCGACTTCAGTTCTTCCATCGCGTCGGAGCCGCTGGACATCGCGCGTTTCGGCATCGTCTATGCCGGTGCGCAGAAGAACCTGGGACCGGTCGGCATCGGCGTCGCCATCATCCGCCGAGACCTGCTCGAGCGCGACGGCCAGCCACGCGCCGACATCTTCGACTTCCGCTCGCACGCGAAGGCGGAGTCGATGCTCAACACGCCGCCGACCTGGAACTGGTACCTGCTGGGCCTGACGGTGAAGTGGATGCTGGACGAAGGCGGCGTGGAGGAATTCGCGCGCCGCAACGCACGCAAGTCGGCGCTGCTGTACGCGACGATCGACGGGTCCGGCGGCTTCTACCGCAACGAGGTGGCGCCGGCGGTGCGCTCGCGCATGAACGTGCCGTTCTTCCTGCACGACGCGGCGCTGGACAAGGCGTTCCTGGACGAGGCGAAGGCGTCCGGGCTGATCTCGCTCAAGGGGCATCGCGCGCTGGGCGGCATGCGCGCATCGCTCTACAACGCGATGCCCGAAGCGGGCGTGCGCGCGCTGGTGGACTTCATGGGTGACTTCCGGCAGCGCCATGGCTGAGCGCGAAGGTGGCGATGCCGCCATCGGTTGGATCGCGTCCCCCGGCACGGCGTTGCACGGCGCGCCGGTCGTGCCCGGGGACAAGTCGGTCTCGCATCGCGCGGTGATGCTGGCGTCGATCGCCGAGGGCACGTCTCGCATCGACGGGTTCCTGGAGGGCGCGGACGCGCGTGCGACCTGCACCGCGTTCGAGCGCATGGGTGTGCGCATCGAGGTGCCCGCGCCGGGCGTGCGCATCGTCCACGGGGTCGGCTTGCACGGGTTGCAACCTGCGGAGGGTCCGCTGGACTGCGGCAACGCGGGCACGGCGATGCGCCTGCTGGCGGGATTGCTGGCCGGCCAGCGCTTCGACAGCGCGCTGGTGGGTGACGCGTCCCTGTCGCGGCGTCCGATGGGGCGGGTGGTGGCGCCGCTGGCGCGCATGGGCGCACGGATCGAGGCCGCCGAGGGCGGCGTGCCGCCGCTGAGGATTCGCGGGAACAATCATTTGCAGGGAATTGATTTCGAAAGCGAAGTCGCCAGCGCCCAGGTGAAGTCCGCGGTCCTGTTGGCAGGCCTGTATGCGGAGGGCACGACGCGCGTCCGCGAGCCGCGGCCGACGCGGGATTACACGGAACGGATGCTCGCGGCCTTCGGGGTCGACATCCGTTTCGGGCCGGGGGAGGCGACCATCCATGGCAATCCGGCACTGCGGGCGACCGACATCGTGGTGCCCGCGGATTTCTCGTCAGCGGCATTCCTGCTGGTGGCGGCGACCCTGGTGCCCGGCTCGTCGCTCGTGCTGCCGGGCATCGGCGTCGATCCGCGTCGCACCGGCTTGCTGCGCGTGTTGCGGGCGATGGGCGCGGACATCGCCGAGGTGCCGCGTGGCGCGCGCGGCGGCCTGGTCGTCGCGGACCTGCACGTGCGCCATGCGCCGCTGCACGGCATCGAGGTGCCCGAGGCGGACGTCGCCGACATGATCGACGAGTTCCCGGTGCTGTTCGTGGCTGCGGCGTGCGCCGAGGGACGCACCGTCGTGCGCGGCGCGGCCGAATTGCGCGTCAAGGAATCGGACCGCATCGCCACGATGGCTGAAGGATTGCGCGCGCTCGGCATCGAAGTGGACGAAACGCCGGATGGCGCGACCATCCATGGCGGCGCGCTGCGGGGTGGCCGCGTCGACAGCCATGGTGACCACCGCGTGGCAATGGCGTTCGCGGTCGCCGGCCAGCGCGCGGCGGGCGAAGTGCGCATCGACGATGTCGCGAATGTCGCGACCTCGTTCCCGGACTTCGACGAGCTGGCCCGGCGAACCGGCTTCGGGCTCAGCGCCGCGCGTTGAAGTCGATCGGCACCACGACGGTGCCCACGGTCGGCTGTCCGTCTGCCATCGCCGGCCGGAAGCGCCAGCGCTCCACCGCCTCGATGGCGGCGCGGTCGAGCTCGCGCGAGCGGCTGCTCTGCGAGATGCCGACCGACGTCGGAACGCCGTCGGGGCCGACGTCCACCCGCACCAGGACCGTGCCTTCGATGCCACGGCGCAACGCGCGCCGCGGATAGTTCGGCGGCGGCGTCTGCCCCGGGATCGGTTCCGGGGGTTGGGTGGCTGCCACCGGGGCCGGCGGCGGCAATGGCGCGGGGGGTAGCTCGATAGGCGCGACGGGCTCGGGCGGCCGTCGTGTCGGCTCGTCCGCCGTGCGCTCGTCGGGGTCGCCTGCTTCGCGGTCGCGCTCACCCATGCCACTCGCGCCGCGATCGCGGTTGGCCGGCAACGGCGTGGGCAACGGATCGAATTCCTGCGCCGCCGAAGGCCCGGCCACCGGCTCGACCGTGTAGAAATCGCTCCGGCTCTGCGTGCGCCAGACCACGGCGAACAGCACCAGCCCGGCCACGAACGCGAGCGCCGTGAACAGCAGGCCCCGGCGCGACGGGAGCCAGTCGTGGCGGCGCGAGGGCGGGGGCAGGTCGCTGGAAGCGGGTGGCATCGACGACATCGGCGGGACCGTGGTGCGATTGCACGGCATTCTGCCACGGGGCCGCGTGGGGCCGAGGTCACGGCGCGGTCGCCTCGCGTGCGCCGCCACGCGATAATCGTCGCTTCGCTGCCCTTCGGTGTCCCCATGCTCGATCCCGCCCTGCTTCGCAACGACCCCGCCGCCGTCGCCGAGCGCCTGCGCGAGAGCCGCGGGTTCGCACTGGATGTCGGCGCGCTGGAGTCGCTGGAGGCCGAGCGCAAGCGCATCCAGGTCCGGACGCAGGAGCTGCAGAACCTGCGCAACACGCGCAGCAAGGCCATCGGCCAGGCCAAGGCGCAGGGTGGTGACGTGTCGGCGCTGCTGGCCGAGGTGGCCGGCTTCGGCGACGAACTCAAGGCGAGCGAGGCGCGGCTGGATGCCTTGCGCGCGGATATCGAGGCGGTGGCACTAGGGATCCCGAACTTGCCCGACCCCTCGGTGCCACCGGGTTCCGACGAATCGGCCAACGTCGAGCAGCACAGGTCGGGCACGCCGCGCGAGTTCGATTTCGAGGTCAAGGACCACGTCGAGCTCGGCGCGCGCGGCGGCTGGCTCGACGGCGACGCCGCGGCGAAGCTCAGCGGCGCACGGTTCACCGTGCTGCGCGGTCCGATCGCGCGGCTGCACCGTGCACTCGCACAGTTCATGCTCGACTTGCACACCGGGGAACACGGCTACCAGGAAACCAACGTGCCGCTGCTGGTCGGCGCCGACGCGCTGCTGGGAACGGGCCAGTTGCCGAAGTTCGAGGACGACCTGTTCGCGACGATGGTGGGGGAGGGTGAGGCGGCGTCGAAGCCGGCTCCTGACAAGCGCTACCTCATCCCGACTTCGGAAGTACCGCTCACCAACCTCGTGCGCGACGGGATCGTCGATGCCGATGCGCTGCCGCTGCGCATGACGGCGCACTCGCCGTGCTTCCGCGCCGAGGCCGGCAGCCACGGCCGCGACACGCGCGGCATGATCCGGCAGCACCAGTTCGAAAAGGTGGAGCTGGTCTCCATCGTGCGTCCGGCCGACAGCGACGAGGAACTGGAGCGCATGGTGCGTTGCGCGGAAACGGTGCTGGACAAGCTGGGCCTGCCGTTCCGCCGCATGCTGCTGTGCAGCGGCGACATGGGCTTCGCCGCGCGCAAGACCTACGACCTGGAGGTATGGCTGCCGTCGCAGCAGGCCTACCGCGAGATCTCCTCGTGCTCGAACTGCGGCGACTTCCAGGCCCGCCGCATGCAGGCGCGCTGGCGCAACCCGGAGACCGGCAAACCCGAACTCGTGCACACCCTCAACGGCTCCGGCGTCGCCGTCGGCCGCGCCCTGATCGCCGTCATGGAAAACAACCAGGACGCCGACGGCAGCATCCGCGTCCCCGAAGCCCTGCGCCCCTACATGGGCGGCCTCGACCGCATCGCTTGAGCCGTCACGCAGCGGCGCGAAGGGGTTCGGGGATCGCGGCGTGGGCGGCGGCGAGGGCGTTGGTGCGGTGTTCGGGGGAGAGGGCGACGCCTTCGGCGCGGACGAAGGTGATGTCGTCGATGCCGAGGAAGCCGAACACCTGGCGCAGGTAGGCCTCCTGGAAGTCGGCCGGATGGCCGTCGCCGAGCGCGCTGCCGCGGCCGCTCGCCACCACGACCTGCTTGCCGCCAGCCAGCCCCTGCGGTCCGGCCTCGGTGTAGCGGAACGTCTTGCCCGCCACCGCGATGCGGTCGATCCAGGCCTTGAGCGTGGACGGGATGCCGAAGTTGTACATCGGCGCCCCGATGACCACCGTGTCGGCGGCCAGGAACTGGTCGAGCACGCGCGCGGCGTCGGCCGCCGCCGCGGGGTCCGCCCCGGCCAGCACGGGGCCGGTCAGGTGCGGCATGGGCTCCGCGTCCAGGTCGCGGTAGGCGACCTCGAGCGCGGGCAGGGCGGCCCGCCAGCGGGCGACGACGGCGGACGACAGTTCGCGGGTCACGGAGCCGGCGCCCAGGGCGCTGGCATCGAGGTGGAGGAGTTTCATCTGGGGTATCCGGGTTTGCGGCATCGCCGCGTCGGGATCCACCCTAGGTCGTTGCGGTAACGAGATAAACATGGTTTGATCCAACGCATCGTTCCGTTGGTGGAACATGCCGGTAGACCGACGATGCAGGACCTCAACGACCTGTACTACTTCGCGATGGTGGTCGAGCACGGCGGATTCGCCGCGGCGGAACGCGCGCTCGGCATTCCCAAGTCCCGGCTCAGCCGGCGCATCACCCAGCTGGAGGCCGACATGGGCGTGCGCCTGCTGCAGCGCTCCACACGGCGTTTCGCGGTCACCGATGTCGGCACCAGCGTGTACCGCCACGCGCAGTCGATGCTCGAGGAGGCGCAGGCCGCGCAGGAAGTGGTGGAACGCCTGAGCGCCGAACCACGTGGCGTCGTCCGCGTGAGCGTCCCGGTGTCCCTTGCGCAGCAGCAGATGCCCGCACTGCTTCCCGATTTCCTGGCGTTGCACCCGCAGGTCCGCGTGCAGTTGCACGTGAGCAACCGGCGCGTCGACGTGATCAATGAGGGCTTCGACGTCGCGATCCGCGTGCGCAACAAGCTCGACGACGACGGCAGCCTGGTGATGCGCAGCTTCGGCATGATCCAGGAACTGCTGGTCGCCAGCCCGAAGTACCTCGACGGCATGGGCCGACCCACGGAGCCGTCGCAGCTGGACGACCACGTGACCATGGCGATGGGCGAGGACGAGGCGCGCCAGCGCTGGGAACTGCAGGCCGAGGATGGCCGGACGGTGCGCGTCGACCTCAAGCCCCGCGTGGCGGGGTTCGACTTCCCGATGCTGATGGCGCTGGCCAGGCAGGGCGTGGGCATCACGATGCTGCCAGAGTCCCTGTGCTCGGCGGCGGTGCGCGCCGGCGAGCTGGAAGTGGTGCTGCCAGGGTGGCGCCTGCCGCAGGGCATCTGCCACGCCGTGTTCGCCTCGCGCCGCGGCATGTTGCCGGCGGTGCGCGTGTTCATCGACTACCTGGCCGAGCGCCTGCCACCGCTGCTGGAGGCATCGCGGCTGGACTGTGCCGGCTGTCCTCCCCGGCCGGGGATTGGCGTCAAGCCATCGGGATCCACCACCAACCACTGAGGGGGAATTCGCAATGCAGAAGTCCATGGTTCTTGTGCTTGCCGCGGGCCTCCTGGCCATGCCGGCGGCGGGCGCGGCGACGCGCAACTCGATCAGCCAGCAGGAGGTCGCGACCGTCCTCGAGGGCATCGGCGCCACCGACATCGTGATGTCGCGGGATTCCGCCGGCGACCCGATCGTCGTCGCCATGCTCGACACGACGCAGTTCCAGGTGCTCATGTACGGCTGCGGCGACGACGACCGCTGCGCCTCCATCCAGTTCCGGAGCGGATACGACCTGGACGAAGGGATGTCGACGGACGCCGTGAACGAGTGGAACACCGCGATGCGCTACGGCAAGGTCTGGCTCGACGACGTGGCGGATCCCTTCATCGAACTCGACCTGGACCTGACCGGCAGCAGCGATGCCCAGGTGGCGCGCTATGCCCAGATGTGGTCCGCGATGCTGACGGAGTTCGAGTCGCAGATCAGCTACTGAGGCATTGGCGGAGGGGGTGGGATTCGAACCCACGGTGGCATCGCTGCCACGCCGGTTTTCAAGACCGGTGCCTTAAACCGCTCGGCCACCCCTCCGGTGGTGTCGGCGCGCCCGGGGATTCTAAGCCCACGCGGTCCCGGGCTGCGTGCGATTCGCGGCGCGCCGGCGGCAATCCCCGATAGCCGGGCGCTTACGATCCCTGCGTCATGGATGGACCATGACGACAGGGAGATCGAACGAAATGGACATTCGCGTCTACATGGTCGACGACCATGCACTCGTGCGCGCGGGAATGCGCATGATCCTGGCCGGGCAGGCCGACATCGGGGTGGTGGGCGAGGCCGGCAGCGGCGAGGTCGCGTTGCCGGAAATCCGGCGGCTCAAGCCGGATGTCGTGCTGTGCGACCTGCACCTGCCCGGCATCAGCGGGCTGGAGGTCACCGAACGGATCGTGCGCGGCGCGCATGGCATTCGCGTGGTGATCGTTTCGGTGATGGAGGACGGGCCGCTGCCACGCAAGCTGCTGGAGGCGGGTGCTTCGGCGTACGTGGGCAAGGGCGGCGATGCCGGGGAACTGGTGCGCGCCGTCCGCGAGGCCGCGCGCGGTTCGCGCTACCTGGCCGGCGGCATCGCGCGCAGCCTGGCGCTGTCGGGCATCGCCGAGGGCGCGTCGCCGTTCGACGCGCTGTCGCCACGCGAGCTGGAGGTCGCGCTGCTGCTCAACCAGGGCATGCGCCAGGAACAGATCGCGCGACGCCTGTGCCTCAGCGCCAAGACCATCAACACGCACAAGACGCGGCTGTTCGAGAAGCTGGCGATCCGCGACGGCATCGCGCTCGCGCGTCTCGCCAGCCGTTACGGGCTGGTGGATCCGGCGAACGCGCTGTGACCCGCGTGGCCTGAAAAAAGCCGCGGCCCGTGTGAATGAACGCACGGGCCGCGGCGGGCATTGCCTGGAGCGACCGATCAGCTGCCGTTGGCGGCTGCCTTCGGCGTGGCGTCTTCCGAGCCGGCATCGGTACCTGCATCGTCGTCGCTCGCCTCGCTGCCGGCCACCGCGGCTGCGGCGACGTCGGCGGGCGAAGCCGGCGGCAACGCATCGAACAAGCCGGGCGTCGCCTGGCGTTCGATCGCGTCGCTGTCCGCGACGGGCGCGGCATCGGGCTCGATGGCCGTTTCGGCCGTCGGCACGGTCGCCTGCTCGATGTCGCCGACCGTTTCGCTACCGCCGGCTTCGACGGCTGGCTCGACGGCCGAGGGCATCGCCTGCGCGGGTGAGGCTGCCGGTTCGACGGCCGCCGCGGGCGCATTTGCGGCCGGTTCGATCACCGGTGCCTGCGTTTCCGCTTCGTCCCGCGCGCCGGCATCGATCGTCGCCACGCCGGCGACGGCCGAAGCGGCTGCCTCGGCAGGCGTCGCCTGCATGCCGTCGTCGAAATCGAACTCGGGCTGTGAGCGCTGCGGCGCGGCAAGGTCGTCGGAAGACTCCTCGTTTGCACCGGCTTCCGCATTGGCGCCGTCGGCACCGTCCTGGCCCGACGCGGCTGCGTCGGCGCCACGACGGCGGCGACGGCCACCACGACGACCGCGACGGCGGCGACCGCCCTCGGCGCTTTCCTTCCCGGCGTCCGCACCATCGGCGGCCTCACCAGCGTTTGCATCGACCTGCGCCTGCGCATCGACTTCCGACGGCTCGACCGGCGGCGGCAGCGTGCGCCAGTCGCCCGACGCTGCGGATGCGGCCTCGGCCGCCGGGATCGCGGGGATCGCCGTGTTGCCCGTTGGCTGATCGCCGGATTGCTTCAGTTGCTCATCGGCGAGCGACGCTGGATTGCGCTGGCCGCGCCCGCGCTGCCCGCCTTCGCCGCGGGGCTGTTTCTGCTTCGGCTGCTTTTGGGGCTGGGCCTGCTGCTGTGGCTGCTTCTCCGCGACCTCGGTCTTCTCCGCCTTGTCGCCCTTCTCTGGCCGGTCCTGCCGATGCTTCTGGCGGCGCTGTTCGTCGCGACGCCCGTCGCGGCCCTGGCGACCGCCGCGGTCCGAACGCCCTTCGCCGCGCGACCCGCCACGACCGTCGCGCTGGCGCTCGCCGCGTCCGTCGCGCTCGCCGCGTCCGTCACGCTGCCGGGGCTCGCGATCGCTGCGCGTCGTTTCCTGGCGCGGCTCGCCGCCGCCGAACAACCCGCCGAAGAGACGGGCAAGCAGCCCGGGCTGGCGCGACGCAGGTGCAGCAACCGCTGCGGGCGCCGGTGCCGATTCCTGCTCCTGCTCGCGCGGTTCGCGCAGCGGCGCGGGCTGCGCGGGCTGCACGTTGCGCACCGCCGGCAGCGCCGGGATGTTGAGGTGCGCCTTGGTCAGCGAATGCGTCGCCAGCTTGCGCGGCGTGCCGCGCTGGTAGCTCGGGCGCGCCGATTCCTCGCCCAGCTCGTTCTCGCGCAGGCGGGTGACCTCGTAATGCGGCGTCTCGAGCTGGTCGTCGGCGACGATCACGATCGGCGCATCGTGCCGCGCCTCGATCTCCTTCAGCGCGCTGCGCTTCTCGTTGAGCAGGAAGTTGGCGATTTCCACCGGGGCCTGGACCAGCACCTGCCCGGTGTTCTCCTTCATCGCGTGCTCTTCCGCCACGCGCAGGATCGACAGCGACAGCGACTCGATCGAGCGCATGCGGCCGTGGCCCTCGCAGCGCGGGCATACCAGCTGGCTGGACTCGCCCAGGCTCGGGCGCAGGCGCTGGCGCGACATCTCCAGCAGGCCGAAGCGCGAGATGCGCCCGATCTGCACGCGGGCGCGGTCGTGGCGCAGCGCGTTCTGCAGCTTGTTCTCGACGTCCCGCTGGTGCTTGTTGGACGACATGTCGATGAAGTCGATCACCACCAGGCCGCCCAGGTCGCGCAGGCGCATCTGGCGCGCGACTTCCTCGGCCGCCTCCAGGTTGGTGTGGAACGCGGTCTCCTCGATGTCGCTGCCCTTGGTGGCGCGCGCGGAGTTGACGTCGATCGCGGTCAGCGCCTCGGTCTGGTCGATCACCAGCGCGCCGCCGGAGGGCAGGCGCACGGTGCGCTCGTAGGCGTTCTCGATCTGCGACTCGATCTGGAAGCGGTTGAACAGCGGCGTGTCGTCGGTGTAGTGCTTGAGCTTGCGCAGGTTGTGCGGCATGACTTGCTGCACGAACTCCTGGGCCTCGGCATGCATCTCGTCGGTGTCGACCAGGATCTCGCCGATGTCCGGGCGCATGTAGTCGCGCAGCGCGCGGATGATCAGGCGCGACTCCTGGTAGATCAGGAACGGCGACGGCTTGGACAGCGCGGCCTCGGCGACGGCTTTCCAGACCTGCAGCAGGTAGTCCAGGTCCCACTGCAGTTCCTCCGCGTCGCGGCCCACGCCGGCGGTGCGGATGATCACGCCCATGTCGTCGGGGATCTGCAGCGCGTCGAGCGCCTTCTTCAGTTCGGCGCGGTCGTCGCCCTCGATGCGGCGCGACACGCCACCGGCGGTCGGCGAGTTCGGCATCAGCACCATGTAGCGGCCGGCCAGCGAGATGAACGTGGTGAGGGCGGCGCCCTTGTTGCCGCGCTCTTCCTTGTCCACCTGCACGACGACTTCCTGGCCTTCGCGCAGGAGTTCCTTGAGGCCGGCCTTGTTGGGGTCGACGCCCGCCTGGAAGTAGTCGCGGGAGATTTCCTTGAGCGGCAGGAAACCGTGGCGCTCGCCGCCGTACTCGACGAAGGCCGCTTCCAGCGAAGGCTCGAGCCGCGTGATCCGGCCCTTGTAGATGTTGGACTTCTTCTGTTCCTTCGACGGCTGTTCGATGTCGATGTCGTACAGGGTCTGGCCGTCGACGATCGCGACGCGCAGTTCTTCTGCCTGCGTCGCATTGATGAGCATGCGTTTCATTGTTGCGTCCTCGCGCGCTCTACCGCGCGACGACGCCGTGGCGTTCGCCTCTGGATGCTGCAAGCCGCCGGTCGCGTCGCGCGCGCCCTGCGGCTTCGGTTTCCAGCGCTTCGACACCACGGCGGGCCGCGGGAGCGCTTTGGTGTTGCAAGAATCGTTTCGGGGCCGGTGGCGATCGGGCTGGGCCGTCTTGCCGCCGGGTCATGTCCAGCGCGGTGGCATGCAGCCACCGGGCGATGGCGGGGTTCGTCGACGAGCCGCTAACATGGCCGCTGGTTGCCCTTTCGGGGCGCGGACCGCGTGCTGCGCCTGGATTCGCGGGGGCTTGGCTTTCGGCCGGACTCCCTGCGAAATCAAACCCTTATCTCGCTCGGCGAGTGTATCAGATCAATCCTCCCAGGACGGCATGCCCACCCATTCAGATACTCCCGCACGTGCGGGCGCAGGCGCGCGGCTGGTCCGGGTCCCCGACGACCGCGCCGGCCAGCGCCTCGACAACTTCCTGCTGGGGCAGCTGAAGGGCGCCCCGCGCTCGCTGGTCTACAAGCTGGTGCGCTCCGGGCAGGTCCGCGTGAACGGCGGCCGGGCGAAGGCCGACCGCAAGCTGGAGGGTGGCGACGAGGTCCGGATCCCCCCGCTGCGGCTGCCGGAACCGGGCGAGCGCGGGACCCCGGCCAAGGGCCTGATGGACGCGATGGACGCGGCGATCGTCTTCGAGGACGACCGGCTGCTGGCCGTGGACAAGCCGTCCGGGGTCGCCAGCCACGGGGGCAGCGGAGTGTCGTTCGGGGTGATCGAGACGCTGCGGGCGCTGCGGCCGAACCAGTCCCTGGAACTGGTGCACCGGCTGGACCGGGACACGTCGGGGGTGCTGGTGGTGGCAAAGAAGCGCGCGGCCCTGTCCGAGCTCCAGGCGCTGATGCGAGGAGAGGGGGGCATCGCCAAGCGCTACCTGGCATTGCTCGCCGGGCGGATGCCGGACGGCACGATGTCGGTCGACGCGCCGCTGCATGTCGGCCTGCGCCAGGGCGGCGAGCGCCACGTGCAGGTCAACGAGGCGGGCAAGCCTTCGCTCAGCCACTTCCGCGTGCTCGAGCGGCGCGGCGGGCAGTCCTACTGCGAAGTGCGGATCGAGACCGGCCGTACGCACCAGATCCGCGCGCACGCGCGCCACATCGGGCATCCCGTCGCAGGCGACGACAAGTACGGGGATCCGGACGCCAACAAGCGGCTGCGCGAACAGGCGGGGCTGCGGCGCCTGTTCCTGCACGCCACCTCCCTGGAATTCGCGCTCGACGACGGGCGTTCGCCCTACGTGCTCGCCGCGCCGCTGGCGCCCGAGCTGTCGGACGTCCTGGACCGCCTGCGCTAGGACGTCGCGGGCGCGGGGCTGCCTTCTTCAAGGCTGCCGTCGTCGGGGGTGCCGTCATCCAGGAAGTAGCAGCCTTCCGGTTCCATCGGCGGCGCGTTGAAGGTCATCGGCACCAGGATGAACTTTTCCACCGGCTGGCCGTTGTGGGTCGCGGCCCGAAAACGCCAGGTGCGCACGGCTTCCAGCGCGGCCGCATCG
The DNA here is from genome assembly GCA_035759645.1 of Lysobacteraceae bacterium. Classification (GTDB taxonomy): domain Bacteria; phylum Pseudomonadota; class Gammaproteobacteria; order Xanthomonadales; family Xanthomonadaceae; genus CAMPJU01. The sequence continues at coordinate 19,633 of DASTUL010000056.1, forward strand.
AATGCCGGCTGGCCGCTGCTCGCGCGCGTCTCCACGCCGGTCACCGAGCCGTCGGTGCCGATCGTCAATCCCAGCACGACCTTGCCGCCAATGCCGTCGCAGGCCAGTGCCATCGGATATTCGGGCGGCGGCGTGTCGACCGCCTTGACCTCCGTCGAAGGGACCGATTGCGGCGCGGGCGGCGCGTCGCAGGCGGCCAGCAGGGCGGTCGCGAGCAGCGCCGCGAGGGTGGTCTTCGCAAGAGTCGAATGTCGGATGCGCATGTCAGTCCACCAGTTCAATCCACCAGGGCGGCGGCCTTCGCCGCACAGATGAAGTCGTTCTCGCTGAGGCCACCGACGTCGTGCGTGGAATACCGCACCACGCAGCGGTCGTAGTGCACGCCGAGGTCCGGATGATGGTCCTCGCGGTGCGCGACGAACGCCAGCGCGTTCACGAACGCCATCGTTCGATGGTAGTCGTCGAAGGTGAAGGTCCTGCACAGGGCATGGCCGTTTTCGGCCAGCTCCCAGCCCGGGATCTCGGGCAGCAGTTCGCGGATGCGCGCTTCCGACAGCTTGTGTTCGCTGCCGCGGCGCGGAATGCAATGGGCCTGGACGAGGGGGACGAGATCGGACACGGCGGGCTCCCGGGCTCGGCGATGACGGTCGTGTGAACCAAACCCTCTCGCCGGTGGTCGTATGGTGCGCGCGCGGCGGGTCGGCTGCACGCGTCCCGCTAGAATAGCCGCAGCCCAGCCACGAACGCCCATGATCCAGATTTCCGAGACCGCGCAGTCGCATTTCCGCAGGCTCATCGACCGCGAGTCGGTGCCCGGCCTGGGCGTGCGGCTGTCCGCGATGCATCCGGGCACGGCGAAGGCCGATGTGCGCCTGGAGTTTGCCGAGCCCACCGAATTGCAGGGCGACGAATGGGCGATCGACTGTGAAGGCTTCACGCTCTGGCTAGATGCCGCGAGCGTCCAGTTCCTCGATGGCGCCGAGATCGACTACGCGCAGTCGCCCACCGGCGGCCAGTTGCAGATCCGCGCGCCGAAGATCAAGGGCGTGGTGCCCGGCGGCGACGCGTCGCTGGTCGAACGCGTGCGCTGGCTGGTCGAACACGAGATCAACCCGCAACTCGCCCAGCACGGCGGCAACGTCGCGGTGCAGGAGGTGACGGCCGAGGGCGTCGTCGTGCTGCGCTTCGGCGGGGGTTGCCATGGGTGCGGGATGGCGGACGTCACCCTCAAGCAGGGCATCGAGAAGACCTTGCTGGAGAAGGTGCCCGGCGTGACCGCCGTGCGCGACGCCACGGACCACGCGACAGGCGACGCGCCCTACATGCCGCGCGACGCGGCCTGACCCGACCCGGCACGAGTGTTCTCGGCCGCCGACCTGCTCGAAGCCCTGCGCCGCCGGCGCACCCTCAAGTCGATCAGGCCCGAGGCGCCCGGCCGCCTTCCACCCGGGTGGGAACACTGGCTGGCGTCGATGCCCGCGCGCAGCGGCGCGGTGAAGGGTGCGCCGCCTGCCCAATACCTGGACCTGTTCCTGCAACGGCCGCTGCGGGCGCCGCCGCGTCGCGCAGCGGCGCTCACGCGTTGGCAGGCCTTCGGCGCGCTGTGGCGCCAGGGGTGGCATCCCGTGGGACGCGAGGACCGCGGCCTGCGCATCTTCGCGACGGCGACCAGCGTCACGCTGCATGTGTGCCTGGCCGTGCTGCTGGCGTGGCTGATGTACCTGCATTTCCTGATGCTGATGATGCCGGCGGCGACGGGCGAAGCGCAGGTCGTGCAGGTCGAATACATCGGGACCGGCACGCCCGAGGACGTGGGCGGCGGGGAAGTGCCGCCCGAAGCCGCCGACACGCCGGCGCAAGACGCATCTCCAGCACCCGCGGCGCTGTCGGTGGTGCCATCTTCGGCGCAGGCCGAAGCCGTTCCGGCGCCGGCCTTGCCGGATCTCCCGGTCGAGGTCGCTGCGCCTGCAGTGGCCGCAACGGCGCCGCCCTTGCCGCAGCGAGAGATCCCGACGCCCACGTTGCCGGTGACCGCGCAACCATTGCAGGTCACCGAGGTCGCGCAACCCGACATCGACTTCGTCCTGCCGCCGACCACCACACAGGTCGCGCCGGTGCGCCGACCCGAGCTCGCCGTGCCGACACGCGACGTGCCTGCGCCCGAAGTCGTGGAGGCGCTCGAGGCCGAACTGCCGTCGCGGTCGCCGTCGGTTGCGGTGGAAGTCCCGGACGCAACGCGCCCGGTGCTGGCGCTGCCGCAACGGGACATCCCCGCGCCGGAAGCGGCCGAGGTCGCGCGCCTGCCGGCACGCACGGTGTCCGCGCCGGTCGTTGCGGCGGATGCAGGCGCCGCGGACACCGCTGCAACCGACGCGGGCCAATCGACGACCGGCGATCAGGTGGCGGGCGCCGCATCGGACACCGGCACTGCCGAGGCTTCGCCTGGCGCGCAGTCATCGGCGACGGTCGCAGGCGCGGGCCGGGACTCCGCCGCGCCAGGCGGCTGGCCTTCGCCCAACCGGGGCGACGACTGGGACGATGCATTGACCGACCGTCCCGGCGGCCAGGCCGGCGACGGGGTGTTCGACGCGACCGGTCGCCCGGTCCTGGCCGGCACCGGCGACAACGGCCCGCCGGGTGGCGCGCCGCCGGGTTCCGAAGCGCGTGAGGCGATCGACCTGGCCAAGGGCGGCACCTGGCTGCGCCGGCCGCCCTACGATTACGAGCCGACGCGCTTCGACCGATTCTGGATCCCGACCGGCAGCCTGCTCGAGGAATGGGTGCGGCGCGGGATCAAGCAGATGTCGATCCCGATTCCCGGTACATCGAAGGAAATCGTCTGCGTCGTCTCGATCCTGCAGCTCGGCGGCGGCTGCATGCTCAGCGACCCGAACATCAACGACCAGCCGTCGAGCGGGCGCGCCGCACCGGACGTGCCGTTCAAGCCGGAACTGCAGGAAGACCAGGACAGCCTGGCGCGACCGCCAGGAAGCTGATGGGGCTCAGTCGTCGTGGACGCCGGCGATGCCGGTCAGTTCGGTCGGGCGCGATCCGAAGTACGCCGCCAGGTCTGCGATCTGCTGGTCGCTGAGCGCGCGGGCCTGGCTGGACATCAACGCGTTCTCGCGGTCGCCGTTGCGGTACCCCTGCAATGCATGCGCCAGGTAGTCGGCGTACTGCCCGCCCAGCTTGGGATAGCTCGGGTCGATCGGCGCGTTGCCGTTGGCGCCATGGCAATCGATGCACGACTGGCCGGTGGCGGCGCCCTTGGTGGTGGCGAGTTGTTCGCCCGCGGCGATGCGGCCTTCCGGCAGGCCGGCCGACGACGACTGCTGCTCGGCGTGCGCGTCGCCTTCGCCGGTGGCGTCGTCGTCGGGCTCGGGACCGCAGGCGGACAGCCCCGCGGCGAGCACGCAGGCGAGGGCGAGGCGGAGTGGGCGGATGGCGTGGGTCATGTTGCGTCGGCTCACGGCTGCAGGCTGGAAAGGAACGCGGCGATGTCGGCGATGTCGGCTTCCGAGAAGCTCTCCGCCTGCGCCTGCATGGTCGGGTGCTGGCGCTCGCCGTTGCGATACGCCGTCAAGGCGTTGACCAGGTACACCTCCGACTGGCCGCCGATCATCGGCACGCGGTAGGTGGGATAGGCGTTTTCGTAACCCGGCACGCCGTGGCAGCCCTGGCACGTATAGGTCAGCGCGCGGCCGCGCTCCGCGTCGCCGGCGGCGGGCGCCTGTTCAGCGGGAGCCGACGATACTGCCGCCTCCGTGTTGGTGTCCGGCGTCGCCGGATCCTGGGCAAAAGCCACCATCGTGGCCGTGGCGAGGGCGAGGCAGGCGGCGATCGGCAACGGTCGCATCAGTCGGTTTTCCGCGATCAGGAAGCAATCGCAACAGTATAGCCGGCAGCGCAAACGCTGGATGGCGAGAGTCACCATGACCTCTGGCAATGGCCG
>DASTUL010000057.1:0-9755 GCA_035759645.1 Lysobacteraceae bacterium
CACCGAGGCATCCGCCGCCGGATCGTCGGCCAGCGCACCGATGTCCCGCCATGCCAGGTCGTGCGATTCGTCGCCGACGGTGAACGCCTCGCTGCCGGTCGCGTGCACGACGTAGCGCACGTCGTAATGCCAATGTTCCGGTACGTCGCGCCACGCCGGGATGCGGTGCCGGTCCAGGTCGAAGATCCCCGGCTCCAGCACCAGGTCGCGCAGCCCGGACTCCTCCTCCGCCTCGCGCAACGCGGCGCGTGCGAGGTCCATGTCGCCGTCCGCATGCCCGCCCAGCTGCAGCCACAACCCGAGCTTCCGGTGATGCGTCAGCAACGCACGCGTCCCGTCCGCGGCCACCAGCCAGGTCGACGCGGTGAAATGCCCGTCCAGCCGCTCGCGCAGGAAGGCATGGCCGCCCTCCTCCAGCAACTTGCGGAAGTGCGCGACCGTCCCAGCCTCGGCCGGCCAGCGCGCGGCGTAGGCATCGAGTTCGGCGTGCAGGCCGCGGGGCATTTCCATCGCCGGCTCGGTGAATGGGTGGGCGCCGATTATCCCTTGCGGCCTGTTTCAGGCGCAGGTTAAGGTGGCCCGCCATTCGGCCTTGGGGAACCCGATGTTCAACAACCTCTTCATCACCAAGCCGGTGGAGCCGGCGGGGCACGTCGACGCGGGCGAGCCGTTCGAAGGCAGCCTGACCGGCGAACCGACGCTCCGCCGCACGCTGACCGGCCGGCAGTTGATGCTGCTCGGGGTGGGCGCGGTCATCGGCGCGGGGATCTTCGTGCTGACCGGCCAGGCGGCCGCCGAGTACGCCGGTCCTGCGGTGATGCTCAGCTTCATCTTCGCCGGCATTGCCTGCGCCTTCGCGGGCCTGTGCTACGCCGAGTTCGCAGCGATGCTGCCGGTCTCGGGCAGCGCCTACTCCTACTCGTACGCCACGCTCGGCGAGTCGGTGGCCTGGTTCATCGGCTGGTGCCTGATCCTCGAGTACCTGTTCGCCGCATCCACCGTGGCGGTCGGCTGGTCGGGCTACCTCAATGCGTTCCTGTCCAACTTCGACCTGGCGCTACCCCAGGCATTGGCCAGCGCACCACTGGTGTATGACGCGGGCAACTTCGTGCGCGTGCCCGGCGGCATCATCAACCTGCCCGCGGCCCTGATCGTGGCCGCGGTCGCTGCGGTCGGCTACATCGGCATCAGCCAGTCGGCGTTCGTCAACTCGATCATCGTCACCGTCAAGGTCACGGTGATCCTGCTGTTCATCGCCTTCGGCATCCAGTACGTCGACCCGGCGAACTGGCAGCCCTTCATCCCCGCCAACGAGGGCGGCGACCGCTACGGCATGGAGGGCGTGTTGCGCGCATCCACGGTCGTGTTCTTCGCCTACATCGGCTTCGACGCGGTCTCGACGTCGGCCGGCGAGGCAAAGAACCCGCAGAAGGACATGCCGATGGGCATCCTGGGGTCGTTGGCGATCTGCACCGTGCTGTACATCGCGATGTGCGCCGTGCTGACCGGCATGATGCCGTACAACCTGCTGGGCACCGCCGAGCCGGTGTCCACCGCGCTGATCAACTACCCGAGCCTGGGCTGGCTGCAGACGCTGGTCGAGCTGGCGGCGATCGCCGGCCTGTCGTCGGTGATCCTGGTGATGCTGATGGCGCAGCCGCGCATCTTCTACAGCATGGCGCACGACGGCCTGATGCCGAAGCTGTTCGGCAAGGTGCACCCGAAGTACCGGACCCCGCACGTGGGCACGGTCATCGTCGGCGTCATCGCCGCGATCCTGGCCGGCCTGCTGCCGATCGGCATCCTGGGCGACATCGTCTCGATGGGCACCCTGCTCGCCTTCGCGACCGTCTGCGTCGGCGTGCTCGTGCTGCGCTACACCCGCCCCGACCTGCACCGGCCGTTCCGCGTGCCAGGCGCGATCATCATCTGCCCGCTCGGCGCGGTCTCCTGCATGTACCTGTTCTGGCTGGCGTTCGTGGACTACTGGTACCTGCTGGTGAGCTGGATCATCATCGGCGCGCTCGTCTACGCGCTCTACGGCTACCGCCACAGCAAGCTGCGCATCGCCGCGCGGCAGGCCGCCGGCCAGGCCGCCCGCTAGACACGGGAGCGCGCGATGCAGCCTCGCAAGATCGGCCCGGTGCTGGCCACGTTCGTCGTGGCCAACAACATGATCGGGTCCGGGTTCTTCCTGCTCCCGGCGAGCCTGGCGACATCGGGCTCGGTCACGGTCTTCAGCTGGGTGGTCGGCACCGCGCTCGCCTTGATGCTGGGGGGCGCGTTCGCCCGGCTGGCACGCCAGTACCCGTGCCTGCAGTCCTCCGACGACTACGTCCGCCCCTCGCTGGGGCGTGACGCCAGCTTCCTGGCCTCGTCGCTGTACTGGGCCTCGTCGTGGATCGGCAACAACGCGATCGCGGTGGCCGCCTTCGGCTACCTGGTCGTGTTGCTGCCCCTGGACAGCGGCAATCCGATGGTCCAGGTGGGTGGCCAGGTCGCGCTGATCTGGCTGATGTTCGCGATCAACCTGATGGGCCCCAAGCCGGTGGCGAAGTTCCAGTCCTGGTGCGTCGTGCTGGGGCTGCTGCCGGTGGCGGTGGTGTTGCTGTTCGGCTGGGGACACTTCGACGGCGCGACCTACGAAGCGGCCTGGAACGTCACCGGCGAGTCGGACGCGTCCGTCGTCTTCGGTTCGCTGGGCGCGGTGTTCTGGGCGTTCGTGGGCCTGGAGACAGGCGCGATGATCGCCGGGCTGGTGAAGAATCCCGACCGCGACGTGCCGATCGCCACGCTCGGCGGCATCCTGATCGCCGGCGTCGTGTACGTCACGTCGTCCGTGCTGGTGATGGGCATCGTGCCGGCGGCGGAACTGGCGGCCTCGAGCGCGCCGTTCGCGTTGGTGGCCGCGGAGATCCTGGGTCCGTGGGCGGCGATCGCCATCGCGGCGGCCGCGGCGCTGAAGGCCACCGGCACGCTGGGCGGCTGGATGCTGGTCACCGGCGAGACCGGCGCGCGCGCCGCGCAACACGGCTACCTGCCGGCGATCTTCGGCCGGCTCAATTCACGTGGCGCCGCCGCCCCCGGCTTGCTGATCATCGCCATCGCGATGAGCGCGATCGCGTTCCTGACCCTGTCGGCGAGCGTGTCCAGCCAGTTCGGCCTGATCATCGGCATGGTGGTGAACCTGGTCGTGCTGGCGTACGCCGCCGCCGGGCTGAGCCTGGTGGTCGGCACCAAGGCGCATCGCCCGTCCACCAGCGACCGCTTGCTGGGTGTCGGCGCGCTGTTCGCCTGCGTCCTGCTGCTGGCCACCGCCAGCTGGCAGGTGCTGCTCGGTTCGGCGATCGCCATGCTGGTCGCGTGGATCCTGTTCCGGGTGTTCGGAAACCGCCGGGCTTAGCGTCGGGCTGGCTTAGAATCGGGGGGCATGAGCGCCCCCCTCCCCTACGACGCCACGCGCCTGCGCGCGCTGGCCGGCGAAATCGTCACCGCGACCCGCGAGCTGGCGGCCGCCGGCATGACGCCGGCCACCAGCAGCAACTTCTCGATGCGCCTGGACGACCGGCATGCGGCGATCACCGTGTCCGGCCGCGACAAGGGCCGCCTGTCCGACGCCGACGTCATGGTCGTCGACTTCGGCGGTCATGCAGTGGGCAGCGACCATCGGCCGTCGGCGGAGACCCTGCTGCACACGCAGCTCTACCGCCGCTTTCCGGAAATCGGCTGCGTGCTGCACACCCATTCGGTGGTGCAGACCGTCGCCTCGCGCGTCCACTCCGGCGCGGGCCACGTCCACCTGGAAGGCTACGAGCTGCTCAAGGCCTTCGAGGGCAACACGACACACGACGATGCGATCGAACTGCCGGTGCTCCCCAACAGCCAGGACATGAAGGTGCTGGCCGCGCAGGTCGACGCGCTGCTCGACCGGCAGTGCATGTGGGGCTACCTGATCGACGGCCACGGGCTCTACGCCTGGGGCGCGGACATGGCGATGGCGCGCCGGCACCTGGACGCGTTCGAATTCCTGCTGGCCTGCGACCTGGAGACGAGGAAACTGCACCGATGAGCCGCCTGCGCATCTTCGAGGAAGAACATCCGGACCGCCCCGTGCTGGAGACGAGCGAGCACGCCGCCATGGCGCGCGAGCTGGGCCGCATCGGCGTCGACTTCGAGCAGTGGGAAGCGACCGGGCCGGTCAAGCCGGGTGATCCGTCCGAGGTGGTGATGGCGGCCTATCGCGCCGACATCGATCGCCTTGTCGCCGAGCGCGGCTTCCGCACCGTGGACGTGGCCAGCATCGCGCCCGACAACCCGAACCGCGAGGAGATGCGCAGGAAGTTCCTCGATGAGCACTTCCACAAGGAGGACGAGGTCCGGTTCTTCGTCGCCGGTTCCGGACTCTTCACCCTGCACGTGGACGACAGGGTCTACGAGGTCCTGTGCGAGACAGGCGACCTGATCTCGGTGCCGGATTCGACGAAGCACTGGTTCGACATGGGCCCGGAGCCGAGCTTCGTGGCGATCCGGTTCTTCAAGGAGCCCGAGGGCTGGGTCGGCCACTTCACCGGGACGGACATCGCGCAGCGATTCCCGCGGCTGGGCTGACATGCCGTTCAAGGCGATCCTGACCGACATCGAAGGAACGACGAGCTCGATCTCGTTCGTGAAGGACGTGCTGTTTCCCTATGCGCGGCGGGCGCTGCCGGGGTTCGTGCGGGAACATGGGGACGAGCCGGAGGTGCGGCGCTGGCTGGATGCGGTCGCGGTGGAGCACGGCGCGGTGTGCAGCGACGACACGATCGTGGAGATCCTGCAGGGGTGGATCGACGCCGACCGCAAGCACACCGCGTTGAAGGCGCTGCAGGGCCAGGTATGGGCGGCCGGGTACGGCAATGCCGACTTCACCGCGCACCTGTATCCGGACGCGGTACAAGCCTTGCTGGCGTGGCGTGCGGCGGGCATCCCGCTGTACGTGTACTCGTCGGGCAGCGTGGCCGCGCAGAAGCTGTTCTTCGGGCACAGCGATGCGGGGGACCTGACGGGACTGTTCTCGGGCTGGTTCGACACCGAGATCGGCGGCAAGCGCGATGCCGAGAGTTACGGGCGCATCTCGATCGCCATGCACCAGGCACCGGTCGACATCCTGTTCCTCTCGGACGTCGTGGAGGAACTGGATGCCGCGCGCGACGCCGGCCTGGCGACCACCCTGGTCGACCGCCGCGAGGACTACCCCCAGCCGCGGACGGGCGAAGCCACCAATGGCCACCCCCGAGTAGAACGCTTCAGCGAAATCGGCGTCTGACCGAAGCCCACCATGTGGGAGCCGCTATAGCGGCGAGCTGTCCGCGAAGAGCTCGCCGCTATAGCGGCTCCCACAGCGTCAGCTCGTAGCTCGTGTGCGCCCGGCGCTCGCCCTGCCAGCGATCGAACGCGCGCACCTCGATGTGGTGCTCGCCCACCGGCAGGTCCGTGGGCAGCGTGCCGCGCCACAGGTGGGTCGAGGGCGCGGCCTGCGGGGCGCGGTCGTAGGCGCGCAATGTTTCGGCGGCGTCGTCGCGCACGTTCTCCGCGACCGCCCGCGGATCCGGTGCCAACACGCGCTGCATCGGCTTCCAGTCGCCGCCATCGATCCGGTACTCCACCCGCGTGTCGTCCATGCCCATGTAGACGTTGGCGTGGACCGCCTGCCCCGGCCAGCTGCCCTGGCGCAGGACCTTCGGCGCGTGCAGCGCCATGGCCGTATTGATCCCCGGGGCGTCGTCGGCAATCCGCGCCGGGCGCCAGTCGAGGGTGTACTGCCCTTTCCCTTTCACCCTCAGCATCGCGTGGCCGTTGGGCGTCCCGTCGGCCATGGTCGCGTCGGGAATGCCCGCAGCGTCCTCGACGCCGGACCAGAACGCACCACTCGCCGCGCCGACGTTGTACTCGTGCAACGGCTGCGCGCCATGCCAGCCCGTCGACGCATCGTGGAAGTGGTGGCGCTGCGTGTGGCTGTGCCCGCTGAGCAGCAGCACGTTCGGGAAGTCGTCCAGCAGCGCGAACAGGCGCTCGCGATCGGCATCCCGGAACGTGTCGCGCCCCGGGGCCTCGAACAGCGGGATGTGCACGCCCACCACCAGCAGGCGCTCGCGCGGCGCCGTGGGCAGGTAGTCCTCGAGGAACGCGAACTGGTCCGCGCGGAAGCCACCGATGTAGGGGGTATCGGGGTCGGGACGCACGATCACGTCGTCGAGCAGCACGATCGTGGCGGCCTCTCCGCGCCAGGTTCGAGGTTCTTCCCCGATCGCCTTCCGAAATTGCGACAACGAGCCCTGATCCGAGGGGGCACCGGGGTCGACGTCGTGGTTGCCCGGGGCGAATAGCCAGGGCCAGTCGTCGCCCAGCGCTTCCAGCACCCCCGGGTAAAGCGCTGGCACGTCGTCCACGACATCGCCGAGGACGATCCCCAGGGCGGGTGCATCACCCTGGCTGAGGGTCGCCATGACATCGCGTCGCAGGTAATCGATGTCGGCCGTCGACTTCACCTGCGGGTCCGCGAGCACCACGATGCGCAGGGTTTCCGGCACCCGCTCCCCGGCCAGGGAAGCCGGCATGAACAGGCTGAAGGACAGGACGGCAAAGGCAGCTTGGACGCGCATGCCGCACAGGGTATCGTCAGCCGCAGGGGGGATGGATGTGACAGCGAAGGGATTCCTGCTGGGCGTGCTCGGCTGGCTGCTGCTCTGGGCCGGCAACGCTGACGCACGCGCGGTCGCCGACCTGGGCCGGGGCGCGGAGACGCTCGACCTCACGCCCTACATGGCCTACCACCACGATGCGGACGCCACCGCGGTGCCCGCGGCGATGTTCGCGCGCGCCAACCAGGGCGGCTTCGAGCCGCTGCCCGACGGCGGCGCGACCTTCGGGTTCCAGGACGGCGCCTGGTGGTTCCACGCGCGCCTGCTCAACCACGACCCCGGCGAGCCGCGCTGGCTGCTGGTGCAGCAGTACGCGCTGAGCGACCACGTGGACGTTTACTTGCGGTACCCCGATGGGCGCGTCGAGCACCAGGTCGCCGGCGACATGGAGCCATTCGCCGCGCGCGCCGTGCGCTACCGCCATCCCAACTTCCGGGTGCGCCTGCCCGCCGGCGAGCCGGTCGAGTTGCTGGTCCGCGTGCAAAGCGAAAGCTCGATGCAGGTGCCGCTGGGCCTGTACACGCCGACCGCCTTCGCCGAACTGGCCCGCGATGCGCAGTTCGGCATGGGTCTGTACTACGGCATCCTCATCGCCCTGCTGGTCTACAACCTGGTGTTGTGGCTGCTGCTGCGCGACCAGGGCTACTTCTGGTACCTGTTCCACGTCGCCGGCTTCGGGCTGGTGCTTTTCAGCCTCAACGGCCTGGCCTACGAGTACCTGTGGCCGCGGTCGCCGCTGCTGCAGGACTGGAGCGTGCCGTTGTCGATCTGCATCGCCCTGATGGCGATGCTGCAGTTCACGCGCCACTTCATGGAACTCAAGCGGCAGATGCCGATCGGCAACTGGATCGCGCTCGGCATGATCGCGTTCTTCGCCGCGTGGGGCGTGGCGTCGCTGTTCCTGCCCTATCGGGACAGCGTGCCGGTCGCGGCTGCCGCGGTGTTCCCGGGCATCGGCTTCATCGTCGGCGTGTCGGTGGAGATGGTGCGCCGCGGTTACCGGCCAGCGCGCTTGTTCCTGGTGGCCTGGGCGCTGTTCCTGCTCGGCATCGCCGCATTCTCGGCAGTCGCGTTCGGGTTGCTGCCAAAGACGTTCTACACCGAGTACGGCCTGCAGTTCGGCTCGGCCATCGAGATGCTGCTGCTGTCGGTCGCGCTCGGCCACCGCTACGCCAGCCTGCGCAACGAGAACGAGCGAATCGTGCGCAGCGCCAACGAGGAGTTGGAGCGCAACGTATCGGTGCGGACGCAGGAACTGCGACGCGCGCTGGCGCAACTGGGCGAAGCCAACACGCAACTGCGCGAGTACAGCCGCCGCGACCCGCTGACCGGCGTCTACAACCGGCGCCACTTCCGCGACGCGTTCGAGCAGCAGTTGCACGATCCTCGCCACCTGCACGAGCCACTCGCGCTGCTGATCGCGGACCTGGACAACTTCAAGCAGGTCAACGACGGGCACGGGCACCTGGTGGGCGACGCGTGCCTGCGCGCCGCCGCGCAACTGTTCGACGAGGAGTTGTCGAAGCATGGCGGCCTGGTGGCTCGCTTCGGCGGTGAGGAATTCGTGGCGCTGTTGCCGGGGCTGGACGCTGATGCCGCGTTGCGGGCGGCTGATGCGGTACGCGTGCGGATCCAGGCGGCGAGCGGGAAAGATGATGGCCCGCCGGTGCCGCTCACGATCAGCATCGGCGTCCACGTGGTCGCCCCCGGCGAGCGACCGGTGCCCGAGGACGTGATCCGCGCCGCCGACGCGGCGATGTATCGCGCCAAGCAGGAGGGCCGCGACCGGGTGACCCTGGCGGATGCCGTCGTCGACTAGACCGCGGCGCGGGCGGCTTCCAGCAGCGTTCCCTCGGCGACGAGCCGCACCGCGGTCGCGACTTCGCCATCCAGGGCGCGGTCGCGATCCAGGAACGGGATCCGATCGCGCAATGCGGCGTGCGCCGCTGCGACGACCTTGCCCGGTGCGAACGGCTCGGCAGACGCGAGTTCCGCGCGCAGGCCTTCGACCTCGTCCAGGAAGGTTTCGAGGGACTGGCCGCCGCGCGGCTGGCCCGAGATCTTCGCGGCGAAGCCTTCTGCATCCGTGCTGCGCGCCAGGTCGCGCGCGGCGTTGATCATGTCGCGCCGCAGGTCCAGCGCCTGCGCGGCGGTGTACAGCTCCAGCGCCAGCACCTTGCCCAGGTCCGACGCCATCGCCAGCACGTGCCGCGCCTCGTTGGCGCCCATCGACACGTGGTCCTCGGCGTTGGCGGACGTCGGAATCGAATAGACCGAAGCCGGCATCGCGCGGCTGGCCAGGTCGTTGACGATCGCCGCGGCGGTGTACTGCACGATCATGTGGCCCGACTCGGTGCCGTCCTCGTTGCCGATCAGGAACGGCGGCAGGCCGTCGCTTGTGGCCGGGTCGACCAGCTTGTTGAGCCGCCGCTCGGAGATCGACGCCAGCACCGGGATCGATGCCTTGACGTAGCTCATCGCCAGCGCGAGCGGCATGCCGTGGAAGTGGCCCGCCGAAATCACGCGATCCTCCACCTGCGCCGCCTCGCCGCCCGCGTGCGCGTCCGGAAACACCAGTGGGTTGTCGGTGACCGAGTTCAGCTCGATGTCGAACACGCGCATCGCCTGCGCCACCGCGTCGCGCACCGCGCCATGCACCTGCGGCACGCAGCGCAGCGAATAGCTGTCCTGCGGCTGGTGCTTCTTGCCGCCCTTGAACGGGCGCACGCGCTCGTAGAACTTGTTGCGGCCGTGGCGCTGCTTCGCGGGCACCCAGTCCCAGCCGATGTCGAAGGTCAGGTTGCGCTGCGCCGGATCGTCCCAGCAGCCCGGTTCCCACTGCCGGAAGCGTGGCACCAGGTGGTACGCGATGCCGGCCCGCGTCGATCCGTCCAGCAGCGTGCGCAGGTGTCCGGCGACCTGCACCTGGCCGGGATGCGGACGCAGTTCATGGACCTCCTCGGCGAACGCGCCCAGCCGGCCGGCAAACGCGTCGATGGTCATCGCCGCCGCGAGGTCCGCGGTGTCCAGCAGGTCGTCGAGCTGTTGCAGCGCCAGCACGCCGCAGGCCAGCAT
>DASTUL010000058.1:0-12434 GCA_035759645.1 Lysobacteraceae bacterium
CCGACATCGCGGGAGCCTGCGCCGCGTGGCGAACCGCAGCCTCGACGCTCGGTGCGACCCGGAAGAAAGCCGCCGCGGGGCTGGGCAAGGCGACGTCGGCATTGCTCGGCGAACTCGGCATGGGTGGCGGGCGCTTCGAGGTGGCGATCGAGCCCATGGGCGACGAGCGACCGGATCCGCAGGGCGCGGAGCGTGTCGAGTTCCTGGTCGCGGCCAATCCGGGGCAGCCGCCGCGCCCGCTCCGCAAGGTCGCTTCCGGCGGGGAACTGTCGCGGATCTCGCTGGCGATCGAGGTCGCCGCGCTGGGCCTGGACGCCGTGCCGACGATGGTGTTCGACGAGGTCGATTCCGGCATCGGCGGCGCCGTCGCCGACATCGTGGGTCGCAAGCTGCGTGCGCTGGGCGCGAGCCGCCAGGTGCTCTGCGTGACCCACCTGCCCCAGGTTGCCGCCCAGGGCCATGCGCACTACCGCGTCAGCAAGTCCGCGCCCGGCGATGTCACCCGCAGCACGGCCGAGCGACTGGACCCGAAGGCGCGCGAGGAGGAACTGGCGCGGATGCTCGGCGGCGTGGAAGTGGGACGCGAGGCACGCGCTGCGGCGCGCAGGCTGTTGGCGGACGCGAACTAGGCCGCGACCAGGCGGCGACTACGGCTGCCGCTTGCGGCGCACGTAGAGCACCAGCGCGTGCTCCTCGATCTCGTAACCGTGCTGTGCCGCGATCTCGGCCTGCAGCTTCTCGATCGCCTCGCTCGAGAACTCGATGACCTTGCCGGTCTCGATGTCGACCATGTGGTCGTGGTGCTCGCCGCGGTCCAGCTCGTAGACGGCGTGGCCGCCCTCGAAGTTGTGCTTGAGCACCAGGCCGGCGGCCTCGAACTGGGTCAGTACGCGGTACACGGTCGCCAGGCCGATCTCGTCGCCGTGCTCGAGCAACTGGCGGTAGATGTCCTCGGCGGTCATGTGCCGGGGGCGGGTGCGCTCGAGCAGTTCGAGGATGCGCATCCGCGGATGGGTGACCTTCAATCCGGCCTTGCGCAGGTCCTGGGATTCCATCTCCACTCCTGTCCGGCCAGCGGGCCGGGGACCGGCGCCAGTGTATCATCGGGGTCGCTTCCAGCCGACCTCGAATCCGAATGCGCAGCCTGCCCCAGTCACTCGTCGCCATGCTCCTCGCCACCCTGCTCTGCGCCGGGTGCGGGCTGCTCTACAAGCAGCCGATCTACCAGGGCAACCTGCTCGATCCGGCGGCGGTCGAACAGCTGCAGGTCGGCATGAGCAAGCAACAGGTGCAGACGCTGCTCGGGTCGCCGTCCATCACCGATCCGTTCCACGAGGATCGCTGGGACTACGTCGCGACGCAGCGCACGGGCCGCCGCGGCGACGTCGAGGTGCGCAACTTCACGCTGTGGTTCGAGGGCGGCCAGCTGGCGCGCTGGGACGGCGAGCACTTCCCGGAACAGGACGAGGCGCTGGCCGACGCGGCGCGTCGCCAGTTCGGCCCCAACCTCGCCCGTGACAAGGACGAGCGTTAAGCGCTAGCGTCGCTGGCGTTGCAGTTCGGCGCGCTTGCGGCGCGCCTCCTTCGGATCCGCCTGCAGCGGGCGCAGCAACTCGACCCGGTCGCCATCGCGCACCGGTGTCTCCGCGCTGACGCGCTCTCCATGGATGGCCATGCCCGTCACGCGCGCCAGCGTGGCCTGGTCGAAACCCGAAGCCGCCAACGCCTGCTCCACCGTCGCGCCCACCAGCAGGTCCACGCGCCGCGAATCGTGTTGCCGCGGCCAGGCCAGCACCACCTCAACCCGGATCACGGTCGGCCACGCGAACGAAATCGTCGACCATGCGGTCCGCGAGTGCCTGGAAACCGAGCGCCATCGCCGGCGCCAGCAGCCGCGACAGCGGCTCGAACACGAGCGTGAGCGTCACCTTGCAGGCTGATTCGTCCAGCGCATGGAATTCCCAGCGGCCCGACAGCGCGCGGAACGGCCCGTCGACCAGCCGCAGGTCGATGTGGTGCGGCGGCGCCAGCGTGTTCTCGGTGGTGAACCACGTGCGCAATGCGCCCAACCGGAGATCCAGGCGCGCCACCATCCGGTTGGGCCCTTCCTCCAGCACCCGGGCGCCGTCGCACCAGGCGAAGCGCCGCGGATAGGCGCGGACGTCGTTGACCAGCGCGAACATGCGCGCTGCGGCGTGCCCGACGAGGGCTGAGCGGCGGATCTCGGGCATCGGTTCGGTATCGCCGGTGGACCGCTTCGGCGAGAATGGGCGGATGGGTGAAAAGTCGTCCAAGGATAAGGGAAGCACGCCGGCCAAGGGCAGCAAGGGCGCGGTGGGCAAGACCATCGCGCTCAACAAGCGCGCGCGCCACGAATACCACCTCGAGCAACGCTTCGAGGCGGGCCTGGCGCTGCAGGGCTGGGAGATCAAGTCCATCCGCGCGGGCCGCGCGAACATCGGCGAGAGCTACGCGGTCGTGCGGGGTGGCGAGCTGTTCCTGTTCGGCGCGCAGATCACGCCGCTCATCCAGGCGTCCACGCACGTGGTCGCCGACGAGCGCCGCACGCGCAAGCTGCTGCTGCATCGGCGGGAGATCGACCAGCTGGTCGGCAAGGTCGAGCGCGAGGGCTACACCCTGGTGCCGACGGCCCTGTACTGGAAGGGCAACCGGATCAAGGCCGAGCTCGCGCTTGCGCGCGGCAAGCAGACGCACGACAAGCGCGACACGGAACGCGAGCGCGACTGGAACCGCGAGAAGCAGCGCACGCTGCGGCGGCACAACAAGAACGCATAGGCCAGCGCGCACGGTCGCGCGTCGTCAGCGATCGGGCATCGAGCCCGGCAGGGTGAACCAGAACGTCGCGCCCTCGCCTTCGCGACCTTCCGCGCGAAGTTCGCCGCCGTGGCGGTCCACGATGCGCTTGGCCGATGCCAGCCCGACCCCGTGGCCGGCGAAGTTGTCCTGGCTGTGCAGGCGCTGGAACGGGCGGAACAGCTTGTCGATGTACTCGGGCGGGAAGCCCGCGCCGTTGTCGCGCACGAAGAACTCGCGCGCGCCGTCCTGGCGCGGCTCCCCTGCCCCGACCTCGATCCATGCATCGGTGCGCCCGCGCGTGAACTTCCAGGCGTTGTCGAGCAGGTTCTGCAACAGGCTGCGCACCAGCGCCGGGTCGCCGAAGGCCTCGAGGCCCGGCGCGATGTCGACCGTCACGGTGCGCCCCGGCTCGTTTGCCTGCAGGTCGCGCACCAGTTCACTTGCAAGCAGGCCGATGTCCACCGGCGCCATCCGCAATTCGCTGCGGCTCAGGCGCGACATCTTGAGCATCGAGTCGATCAGCTCGCCCATCCGCGAGGTGGCGTTGCGCACGCGGGCCAGGTAATCGCGCCCGGCGGCATCGAGCTGCGACGCGTGCCGCTCGAGCAGCAGCCTGCTGAAGCCCTCGATGGTGCGCAGCGGTGCGCGCAGGTCGTGCGAGACGCTGTAGGCGAAGGCTTCCAGTTCGCGGTTGGCGCCGCTCAGCTCGCGCGTGCGCAACGCCACGCGCGATTCCAGCGTGCGGTTGAGCGCATGCACCCGCGCTTCCGCGCGCAGGCGCTCGGTCACGTCCTCCACCTGCACCAGGCGCGCCACGTCCTGGCCGATCTTCCCCGGCACGGGCGCGAACGTCAGCTGGGCATGCCGCACTTGGCCATCCTCGTGCAGCAACTGCCGCGTGGTGCGCACCACGCCGTCGGCGACGTCCTCCGTGCGGCCCTGGCCGTCCGATTCCAGGAAGAATCCATGGAATGGCTTGCCGGCGAGCGCGGACGGATCGCGGCCCAGGATGTCCCCGAGCGCCGGGTTCGCCTCGACGATACGGCCTTCGCCGTCCAGCAGCGCCTTGCCGATCGCCGAATAGCGCATCGCGTTGCGGAACCGCTGCTCGCTGCGCCGGTAGTTCTCGGTCATGCGCTCGGCCATGCGCGTGGCCCGCGACTCGGTGCGCGCCAGCAGCAACGCCAGGCCGAACAGCAGCAGTGCGACCAGCCCGCCGAGCGCCATGTTGTTGCGAACGGACGCCAGGCGCGGAACGGCCAGCGCGGTCGGGCCAGACCGGAAGTCGATGCGCCAGTCCCGGCCATAGGCCTGCACCACCCGGCTGCGGCGGAACTGCGGCGGATCCGCGCCGGGGCGAACGGGGTCGGCGTAGAGCGCCACCTCGCTGCCGCCGGTCACGTCGAGGATCGCAAGGCGCAGGTCGCCGCGCCGCGGTTCGAGCGCAGCCTCCACCATCCGGTCGATCCGCACCGGCGCGTAGACCCAACCCTGCATCGACAGGCGTCGCGCCGCGGGTCCGCGCGGCGTGTCGCCCACCCGGTAGACCGGCGCGTACATCACGACGCTGCGGACGGGAACGCTGGACTCGTCGTCCTGCACCAGTTGCACCGGACCGGTCAGCGCTGCCTCGCCACTGTCCCGGGCGGCGACCATCGCCTCCCCGCGCACCGGGTCGGAGAACATGTCGTAGCCGATCGCCTCGACGTTCTCCGGCGTCCTGGGCTCCAGGTAGAGGATCGGCCCGTAGGCCCCACGCACGCCGCGGGGCCGGATGGAGAACAGGCCCATCCCCGCCAGGCGCTCGCGTCGCTGCAGGTCCTCGAGTTGCGACGGGGTGACGTGGGGCGCGTAGCCGAGTCCGACGAGCGCCGGGAACCGGTCGCCGATCCCGATCGCATCGACATAGGCCTTCCACTGCTGCCGGCTGGGCATGGCCACGGTACCGAACAGCGCCACGCCGCCACGCAGCACCAGTTCGTGCTGGAGCATCCGTTCGTGCAGGCGGTCGAGTGCCTCGTCCGACTCGGCCAGGAACTCGACCTGGGCGGCACGCAATTCCCGGCCCCGCGCGTGTTGCCAGAACAGCGCGAGCAGCACGAGCGAGGCGGCCAGCACCGCAGCGGCCAGCAGGTAGCCCCGCGGCAGGCGCCGGTGGTTGCCTGTCCCGCGCTCTGCGGCGTCGTCCGGGGCGAGCGGGTCGTCTGGAACGCGGGGGGGCGTCATCACGGCCAGAATACCCGCGGCGCGACCGGCCCCTGCGTGAACGGACGCCTCGCGGGGCCGCGAGCGCGCTATCGGCGCAGGCGACGGCGACCTATACTGGCTGCGTCGGCGATACGACACACCCGGGGGTGCACTGGCTTCGACGGGGGTTGCGAAATCGTCTGGCGCATGCCGAGGGGGTAGCTTTCCTCGTAAATCCAGCTGCAAAAACCCAGACGCCAACGACGACGTCTACGCTCTCGCCGCTTAAGGCGTAAGCCCCGAACCCACTTGTGCCTTTGCTCGTGGATGTAGGGTCATCATCAAGGGATAGGTACCGGCGGCGACCCGTCAACCGGTTCCGAAATCAAAGCGGGTGTGGATGACGGTGTGCTTCGCACGTTGTGTTGCCGCCATCCGAGATCGAACAACGGGCTAAGCATGTAGTGCCGGAGATGGAGTTCCTTCGGACGCGGGTTCGATTCCCGCCACCTCCACCATTCACGAGCCGTGAAAAGAATCAGGCCGCGCAAGCGGCTTTTTTCTTGCCTGAATGGACCCCGTGGGCCGTGATCCCGTTTCATCGGGCTTCGACCGCCGCCCAGTCAGCATCGCGCCATGGACTGGACCCCGCTGGAAATCGAGCGAGCGCTGTTGCGGCTCGAGGACGCACTGCCCCGGCTGGTGGCGGAGCACGACGACCCGCGTGCCTTCTCCGCCGCCGTGCGCAGGGAGACCGCGGACGTGGAGGCCCACTCGGGCATCTTCGCGCCCTATGTCAGTCGCCGCATCGATGCGCTGCTGGTGGCCATGGTGCGCAAGGGGGGCGATCACTCGAAGGCGAGCGTGTTGGAACCGCCGCGACGGCGGGCCTGAAGGACGCAGCATCATGCAAAAGGAAAGGGCCGCGTTTGCGGCCCTTTCGCTGTCCCGACTTCGACGCGGTCAACCCTGCAGCGGCACCAGGGTGATTTCCACGCGGCGGTTCTGGGCACGGCCCGCCTCGGTGTCGTTGCTGGCGATCGGACGCGTCTCACCCGCGCCGATCGTGATCATCCGGTCGCGCATCACGCCGCGGGTGGCCAGGTAGCTGGCGACCGTCGCTGCACGCTGCTCGGACAGGTTCTGGTTGTAGGCGGCGTCGCCGACGCTGTCGGTGTGGCCGGCGACCTCGATGATCGTCTGGTTGTACTCGTTGAGCGTCATGGCCAGGTCGTCGAGCACCGGGCGGAACTGCGGCTGCAGCGCCGAGGAGTCGAAACCGAAGGTGATCGCGCCCGGCATGCTGAGCGTGATGTTGTCGCCGTCGCGGATGACGTCCACGCCGGTGCCGGCCAGCTGCGAGCGCAGCGCGGCTTCCTGGCGGTCCTGGTACGCACCAACGGCACCGCCGGCGAGCGCGCCGACGCCGGCACCGACGAGCGCGCGCTGGCGACGTTCGGTGGCGTCGTCGCCGCTCAACAGGCCCGCGACCGCGCCGATGCCGGCGCCGATCAGCGCGCCGCGCTGGGTACGATTGGGATCGTTGGGGTCGGTGGTCTGCCCCGTGTAGGTGGCACAGCCGGCGAGGGTCAGGGTCGCGGCGAGCGCGACCGACAGCGTGGTGAGCTTGCGCATCTGGTTCATGAGAGCTCCTGCGGGGGTTGGAAGGTGAATGCGCTGGGATCGTAGGCGTCTTCCCGTCGGCAACGGGTGACGCCGGAGGTTCCCATTCAGGTGATGTTGCCCCCCGGCGATCGCACGAAAAAAAGGGCCCGGCTTGCGCCGGGCCCCGTTACCACACGGAAAGCGGCTAGGTCAGAACCGCACGCTGGCCGTGTTGCTGCAGGCGCTGGTGCTGCCGGTCACGCAGACCTGGTAGTTCGCAGTCGAACGCTTCGGTCCGGCATACCCGTCGGTGTGGCTGCCGTCATTGGCCACGGTCCCCACCAGGCTGCCGTCGCGATAGACGTCGACGTCCGTGGCGGTGCCTTCGGTCCAGGACAAGCTCACGCCCGACGTCTTGCCCTTCGACCTGATGGCGCTGGCCGTCAGGTCGCTGGGGGCGACATCACCGGTCGGCGGCGGTTCCGAACCCCCACCCTGCAGTTCGTCGAGCGCCGCCTTGGCCTGGACCAGGCCCCATCCGTAGGCATTGTCGCGTCCGCCCGCGCCGAGATCCTGTGCCGTCACTGCGAGGGCCTGGCGGACCTGGGCGTTGCTCCACGCGGGATTGGCGCTCCAGACCAGTGCGGCGACACCTGCCACATGCGGGGTCGCCATGGATGTGCCGTCGTAATACGCGTAGCCGTTGCCCTGGGTGTCCGGCACGGTGCTCACGCTCGCGGTGGCGCCGAGCTTGTTGGCGACGAGGAACTGGCCGTCCGCCTGGCTCATGCTGACGGCGGGGATCGCCGGACCCGCGGTACCGAGCGTGCCACTGAACCCACCCGCGGCATTGTTGTAGACGATGACCGCCGCGGCCCCGCCCGCATAAGCATTGTTGACCTTGTCGGCGAAACTGATGTTGCCGCGCTCGCACAGCACGGTCCGGCCGCCCCAGCTGCCGGAGCTTTCGCAGAGACCGCCATTGACGAGTGCGCCGCTCGCATTGCCTTCGTGGGTGAATTCCAGCGCCGAGGCCATGTAGGAGGCGCCGTCGACCGACGCGGTGGCGGAAACCTGCGGCACGGTGCTGAGGACGCCCACGCCGGGCGCCGCGAGTTCGACCTGGTCGGTCTGCTGCGAGAACGCAGCAACGGTCTTGGTGCTGTCGACGGCAGCCACGGAAACCACGCTGTCGTAGGACGCCGGGTAGCTATGCCTCGTGTTGCCGTCGTTGCCGGCCGCGGCGATGCTGAGCACCCCGGCGTTGTACAGGTTCTGGAACGCGTTGTTCTCGGTGGTGCTCGCGAAGTCGCCGCCCAGGCTCATGTTGATCACCCTGGCGCCGGCATTGCCGCAACGGTTGGCGGCGTCGACCAGGTCGGAGCTGTAGCTCCAGCCGCAGGCCTCGCCGTCGAAAACCTTGACCACGAAGAGCGAGATGCCGCCCGTGTTCACGCCGACGACGCCGGAGGTGTTGTCCTTGGCGGCGATGGTGCCCGCCACGTGCGAGCCGTGTCCGCAGGTGTCGCTTCCCCAGCTGGACGGATAGCCGCCCACGAGGTTGACGCCCTGGAAATCCTCATGCGACGAGTGGATGCCCGAGTCGATCACGCAGACGGTGATCCCGTCGCCGGTCGTGCCCGTGGCCCAGGTCTCCGGTGCCTGCACCATGCCGATGCCGTAGGGCTGTTCCTGTCCCATCGGCCGACGGATGACATCGGCTTCGACGTACTCCACGTTCGGATTGTTGCGGATGCCGTTGAGCGCCTGCACGGGCAAGCTGACCGCCACCGCGTTGAGCCCGTCGAAGCTGTGGTGGATCTGTCCGCCATTGGCCCGCACCGTGCGTTCGACTTGCGCCATCGTGCCCGGCTTGAACTTGATCCAGACGCGCTCCTTGTCGCTGCCGCCGGCAGCCATGGCGCTTGCGCCGAGCGTCATCGCGAGGGCGGCCATCAAGGCGCCGCTGAGGATGTTTCGATTCATGGACAGGTGCACTCCCGAAGAAAGGAAAATCCGGGCTTCCGTCAAGCCCGGGCAAGTGCCGGCGTTCAGCTGGCGTTTGGAGAGTACGGGGACCCCTGCCAAAGGTCATGTTGCGATGCAACCGTGCGGCACCGTCCGGGGGACGGTCCGTCGCGTTCAGGCTTCGACTTGCCGGACTCGGCGCGTGATGGAACAGGTGAGTTCGTACCCGATGGTCCCGGCGGCGTCCGCAACGGTTTCCACCGGCAGGCCCTCCCCCCACAGCACGACCGGATCGCCCGGGCGGGCCTCGGGATGCCCCCGCAGGTCGACCGCCATCAGGTCCATCGAGACCCGCCCTACGGTCCGGGCCGGTCGGCCGGACACCAGCACGGGCGTTCCGGAAGGGGCATGCCGTGGATAGCCGTCGCCATAGCCCGCCGCGGCGATGCCGATCGGCATGTCTTCGGGGCAGGTCCAGGTGGCGGAGTAGCCCACGGGCTCCCCGCGGCACACCTGGTTGACTGCGAGCAGCCCGGTCGCGAACGTCATCGCCGGGCGCAACCCGAAGTCTGCGCCGGTACGGCCTGCGACGACCGACATCCCGTACAGCGCCCCACCCGGCCGCACCCAGTCGCCGTGCGATTCCGGCCACCCGAGCACCGCCGCGGAGTTGGCTAGCGAGCGCAGGCCGGGCAGTCCCGCCGTGCAGTCATGGAACACCCGCAGCTGCTCGCGGGTCTGCGCGCCGCCGAAGTCGTCGGAGCTGGCGAAGTGGTTCATCAGCACGATGTCGGCCGCCACGCCCGGCACCGCGGACAGCCGCGCGTGTACGTCGCGCACGCGGTCGGGCGCGAAGCCGAGGCGGTGCATGCCGCTGTCGACCTTGAGCCAGCAGCGGATCGGCGTGCCGGTCCCGGCCTGCTCCAGGATCTCCAGCTGGCTGGAGTGGTGCACCGTGACATCCAGGCCGAGGCCGCGGACTTCCGCCAGGTCCTCGGCGGCGTTGAAGCCGGCCAACAGCAGGATCGGTTGGGTAAGGCCGAGGGCCCGCAGCCGCCTGGCGTCCTCGAGCATCGCCACGCCGAAGGCATCGGCATCGGCCAGGGCATGCGCAACGCGTTCGAGGCCGTGGCCGTACCCATCGGCCTTGACCACGGCCATCAGCCGGCTACCCGGCGTGCGCCTGCGCAGCTCGCCCAGGTTGTGGCGCAGTGCGTCGGCGTGGAGCGTGGCGGTCGTGGGGCGCGGCATCCGCGGATTCTAGAGGACGGATGCTAGAGGCGGCCCGGCCCCGGGGCGCTACTCGAAGCTGCCGACCGAATCGTGCGACAAGTTGTCGAACCGCGTGTACTCGCCGAAGAACTTCAGCTTGAGCGAACCCGTGGGACCGTTTCGCTGCTTGCCGATGATCACCTCGGCCAGTCCCTTGTCCGGCGAATTTTCCTTGTTGTAGTACTCGTCGCGGTAGATGAAGACGATGACGTCCGCGTCCTGCTCGATGGCGCCGGACTCGCGCAGGTCGGCCATCACCGGGCGCTTGTCCGTCCGGGTTTCCAGCGAGCGGTTGAGCTGGGACAGCGCGACGACCGGCACGTTGAGTTCCTTGGCCAGCGCCTTGAGCGAGCGCGAGATCTCGGAGATCTCGGTCGCGCGGTTCTCCTGGTTTCCAGGCACCGCCATGAGCTGCAGGTAGTCGATCACGATCAGGCCGAGGTCGTGCTCGCGCTTGAGCCGGCGCGCCTTCGAACGCAGGACTTCCGGCGACAACGCCGGCGTATCGTCGATGAAGATCCGTGCCTCCCGGAGCATGCGGATCGCGCTGGTGACGCGGCTCCAGTCCTCGTCCTCGAGCTGGCCCGTGCGCAGTCGCGTGGCATTGACCCGCCCGTTCGACGAGATGAGGCGCAGCGCCAACTGGCTGGCCGACATTTCCATCGAGAACACCGCGACCGCCTTCTTGCTGCGGATGGCGGCGTATTCGGCCATGTTCAGCGCGAGCGTCGTCTTGCCCATCGCCGGCCTGGCCGCGAGGATGATCAGGTCCGTCGGCTGCAGCCCGGCGGTCATCTCGTCGAACTCGGTGTAGCCGGTCGGCAGGCCGGTGATGCTGCCGCCGCTGGCGTGGCGGGTCTGCAGGACGTCGAACGCCTCGATCAGCGCGTCGTTGACGGCCACGAAGTCGCGGCGCCCACGCGTACCGGCTTCCGCGATCGCGAACACGTCCTGCTCGGCCTTGGCCAGCAGC
Organism: Lysobacteraceae bacterium; assembly: GCA_035759645.1. Lineage (GTDB taxonomy): Bacteria > Pseudomonadota > Gammaproteobacteria > Xanthomonadales > Xanthomonadaceae > CAMPJU01. The sequence continues at coordinate 10,823 of DASTUL010000058.1, forward strand.
TCGTTGCTCTCGCGCCCTTCCGGCTGGAAGCCGTCGTTGACGATGCCGGTACCGACCTCGATCAACTGACGCAGGATCGCCTTGTCGCGCACGATCTCCGCATAGGCGCGGATGTTGGCGGCCGACGGCGTGGTGCTGGCGAGTTCCACCAGGTAGGCGCCGCCGGCGACCTGCTCGGCCAGGCCCTGCGATTCGAACCATTCGCCCAGGGTCACTGCGTCGAAAGGCCGGTTGCGCTCGGCCAGCTCGCGGATCGCGCGGTAGATCAGCTGGTGGTCGCGGCGGTAGAAGTCCTGGTCGACCAGCAGGTCGCCGACGCGGTCGAAGGACTCAGGCGCCAGCATCAGGCCGCCGAGCACCGCCTGCTCGGCCTCGACCGACTGGGGCGGCACGCGCAATTGCTCGACGCGGTGGTCGGGACGGCTGAAGGCCGTTCCGTCGGCACGGAACCCCTGTCGTGCGCTCATCAGATCAGTGACTCCCCTGCCGGGCCCGTCGTCGCGGCCCGCGTGATGCAGCTCGATAGCCATCGTAGGAGTTCTCCTTGTGGACGCGCGACGGAGCAACCTGTGGATAACCGTCTTTTCTTTTGCCTTTTCGTCGTCTCACGGATTCGGACGCGTAAAAAGAAACGGGCGCCTCGTGGGCGCCCGTTCGCTAAAACAGTGGATGCTGGAGGGCTTACGCCGGTTCCGGCTCCACCACCACCTTGACCGGCGTCTCGACGTCGGCATGCAGGTGGACGATGACCTCGAACTCGCCGGTCCGGCGGAGCGCGCCCTCGCCCATCACCACTTCCGACTTGCCGACCTGGTTGCCAGCCTTGGTCAGTGCCTCGGCGATGTCGCGCGGGCCGATCGAGCCGTACAGCTTCCCTTCGGTCGATGCGTTGGCATAGATCGTGACACTGGCGCCCTCGAGCTTCGCGCGACGGCTCTCGGCGTCCGACAGCGCGGCGCTGGCCTTGGCTTCGTACTCGGCGCGGCGCGCCTCGAACTGGGCCAGGTTGGCCTCGGTGGCCGGCACGGCCTTGCCCTGCGGCACGAGGAAGTTGCGGCCGAAGCCCGGCTTGACGTCGACCTTGTCGCCGAGGTTGCCGAGGTTCACCACCTTCTGGAGGAGGATCAGTTGCATGGTCTGGTCCTCCTCAGGCGTTGTGGTTGTCGGTGTACGGGATCAGCGCGAGGAACCGCGAACGCTTGACGGCGGTCGCCAGCTGGCGCTGGTACTTCGACTTGGTGCCGGTGATCCGGCTGGGGACGATCTTGCCGGTCTCGGTCAGGTACTGGCGCAGCGTGTTGAGATCCTTGTAGTCGATCTCCTTGACGCCCTCGGCCGTGAACTTGCAGAACTTGCGGCGGCGGAAAAACTTGGACATGAGGCTTGTGCTCCTAGAAAGGCGATCCGGCGTCAGGCGGCTTCGGCGGTGTCGTCGGCGTTGTCGGCCGGGGCAGGCCTGCCCTCGCCGTCACCGTCGTCGTCGCGGCGGCGACGCTCGGAACGCTCGGGCTTGTCGCCCTTGTCGTCCTTGTTCTTCATGATCAGCGACTGCTCGGTGACCACGTCGTCGCGCTTCATGACCAGGTGGCGCAGCACCGCGTCGTTGAAGCGG
>DASTUL010000059.1:0-6801 GCA_035759645.1 Lysobacteraceae bacterium
GCAGGGCGAGCGTGGACTTCGGGAGCTGCTTGCCTGCTTCGGTCATCTTCAGAACTTCATCGGATCCATGATCGCGTCGAGGTTCAGGTGGTCGCAGAACTCCAGGAAGTCGTCGCGCAGCGCGGCGATGTGCATGTCCGAGGGGATCCCGACCGTCACCTGCGCCGAGAACATGTCGGCACCGGTCTGCATGGCGCGGTAGCGCGAGCAGTGCAGGCTCTCGATGGTGATGCCCTGGCGGTCGAAGAAATCGGCCAGCTGGAACAGGATGCCGGGCTTGTCGGCGGCCACGACCTCGACCACGTACGGCAGGAGGTTGGACTGCACGGGCTTGGGGCCGGTGCGGTACCAGACCAGCTTCAGGCCTTCCTCGCGCTCCAGCCGGGTGAGCATCGCCTCGAGCTTGGCCACCGCGTCCCACGAGCCCGTGGCCAGCGCGGACACCGAGACGTCGCGGCCGACGGTGCTCAGGCGGGTGTCGACCAGGTTGCAGCCGCTGTCCGCGATGCGGCGGGTCACCGCCAGCAGGGGGGACTGCGGATGCGTTGTGTACGCGTTGATCAGCAGGTGGTTTTCGGTCGGCGACGGCGGCCGTGGAGCGTTGTCGGTCAAGGCGGCTTCCGCAGCGGGGGGCGACCCGGCAGGCGCCGGGACCGAGGCCAGCATACTTGGCCGTGCTTCGGCGCCGCAAGCGAACATACCGGTTGAATCGCGGCCGTTAAAACCGCGTCATCGGCACCATGCGCCGGGCGTATCATCATCGGTCCGCCACGGCCCCTGGCCGGCCCCAAGGATGAAGACTTGCGACTGACCGGCAGCATCACCGCGCTCGCCACGCCGTTCACGACGGACGGCGAACTCGACCTCGACGCCTGGCGCCGGCTCATCGACGCGCAGCTCGAGGCGGGGACCCAGGCGCTGGTGGTGGCCGGTTCCACGGGCGAGGCCGCTGCGCTGTTCGACGCCGAGTTCGACGTGCTGCTGCGCACCGCGGTCCAGCAGGTGGCCGGGCGCGTCCCGGTGCTTGCCGGGACCGGCTTGTCCAACACCGTCAAGACGATCGAGCAGACGCGCCGCGCCGCGGTGCTCGGTGCGGACGCCGCGCTCGTGGTCACGCCGCCGTACGTCCGTCCGACCCAGGACGGGCTGGTCGCCCATTTCCGCACCGTCGCCAACGACGGCGCGCTGCCGATCGTGCTCTACAACGTGCCCGGGCGCACCGGGTGCGACCTGCTGCCCGACACCGTCGCCGTGCTGGCCGGCCATCCGCGGATCATCGCGGTCAAGGAGGCGCGCAACGAGCCGGAACGCATGGCGGCGTTGCTGCCGCTGGCCGATGCCGGGTTCGCTGTGCTCAGCGGCGATGACCCCACCGCATGCCGCGCGCTGCTCGCCGGTGCCGATGGCGTGGTGTCGGTCGCCTCCAACATCGTTCCGTCTGCCTTCCGCATGTTGTGCGACCTCGCGCGGGACGGCGACGACGACGCCCGCGAACTGGACGCGCGGATGCAACCCGTCTTCGAGTTCCTCGGCGTCGAGCCCAACCCGATCCCGGTCAAGGCCATCCTTGAATTGCGGGGCGTCGGCCACGGCCTGCGGCTGCCGCTGCTGCCGCTCACGGCAGGCCACCGCGACGCAGCCCTGCACATCGTCGCCACCGCGGACGCACTCGAACATGCTTGCCAGCGCGCACGCGCATGACCACCGCCAACGCCCGCATCCACCGTACACACCTGACCACTGGAGATTCCCGCATGCGCCATCCCGCCACCACTTCCCTGCGTCCGGCCGCGCGCATCGCGCTGCTGTCCGCGTTGGCCGTCGCCGTCATCGCCGCGTCCGGTTGCAGCTGGTTCCGCAAGGATTCCGGCCCGTACGCCATGAGCGAGGAAGCGCGCCCGCTCGAAGTGCCGCCCGACCTCGACCTGCCCGACACCTCGGCCGCGGTGCTCGCGCCCGCGGGGACGCAGTCGGCCTTGCGCTCCGAAACGGGATCGAGCGCCAATGCGGCGGCGGGTCCGACGCCGGCGGGCACCGGCTTCAACATCGCGCTGCCCAGGGACCAGGCGTTCGACCGGGTGGGTGAAGCACTCGAGGCGGTCGACGGCCTCGTCATCGCGACGCGCGCCGAACTGCTGGGCGCCTACGACGTCAGCTACATGGGCAGCAACTTCCTGGTGCGGGTCGTCGCGGTCGAGGCCGGGACCTACGTGTCCGCGGTCGATCCGCGCGGCCTGCCTGCCGGGGGCGAGGGTCCGGACACGCTGATGGCATCGCTGAAGGCGACGCTCGGCGGCCGTTGAAGCGACGTCAGCGTTCGAGGAGGGGCAGCTTGTCCGGGTGCCCCTCCCATTCCTTCGCGTCCGGCGGGGCGTCCTTGCGCGCGGTGATCACCGGCCAGTCCTTCGCCAGCTCCGCGTTCAGCGCGATGAAGGGTTCCTGCCCGGCGGGCACGTCGTCCTCCGGGTAGATCGCGTTGATCGGGCACTCCGGCTCGCACAGCGTGCAATCAATGCACTCGTCAGGGTCGATCACCAGGAAGTTCGGGCCTTCGTGGAAACAGTCGACCGGGCACACCTCGACGCAGTCGGTGTACTTGCACTTGATGCAGTTCTCGGTGACGACGAAGGGCATTTCCCGTTCCGCGACGATGGACCAGCGCAATTGTAAGGCGAGGACCCCGAGAACAAGAAAACCCGGCCGAAGCCGGGTTTTCTTGAGAAGTCCGCACATGGATGTGCGGGCTCTTGCAGAGGGACCTGCATGAATGGCGCTCCCTACGAGATTCGAACTCGTGTTTTAGCCTTGAGAGGGCCACGTCCTAGGCCTCTAGACGAAGGGAGCTGGGGAACTTCCGGTGGACGCCGGACCGCCATTGGCCAAGGGCCGCGGGCGAGCCTGCTAGTATAGTGGGCGCCCTTGCGGGGAGCAACGGCAACGCCCGTCCCGGCCAGACCACCGGACCCTCGGTCCCACCTCCCAGCGGCGACGCCGCCCGAATGCCAACCAGCCTACTGACACCCCCGGGCGAACAGCCCAACCCGCCACGCCCGCTGCACGCCGAACTCCGGCTCGTGCCGCGCGACCAGCATCCGATTTCGCGCAAGGACATCAGTCCGAACGCGCTGCGCGTGCTTTACAAGTTGCGCGACGCAGGCTTTGCCGGCTACCTGGTCGGCGGCGCCGTGCGCGACCTGCTGGTCGGCGGCCATCCGAAGGACTTCGACGTCGCCACCGACGCGACGCCGGAACAGGTCCGCCAGTTGTTCCGCAACTGCCGCCTCATCGGTCGCCGGTTCCGCCTGGCCCACGTGGTGTTCGGCCGCGAGATCATCGAGGTCGCCACGTTCCGCGCCAACATCGACGACGGCAGCGGCGACCGCGAACTGCACGAGGGCGGCCGGCTGCTGCGCGACAACGTGTACGGCAACATCGAGGAGGACGCGGTCCGTCGCGACTTCACCGCCAACGCCCTGTACTACGCCATCGAGGACTTCTCGGTTCGCGACTACACCGGCGGCTTCGAGGACGTGCGCAACCGGGTGATGCGCCTGATTGGCGACCCGGACACGCGCTACCGCGAGGACCCGGTGCGGATGCTGCGCGCCGCGCGGCTCGCCGCGAAGCTCGGCTTCGACATCGAGCCCGGGACTGCCGAACCGATCCCCAGGCTGGCGCCGCTGTTGCGTGAATCCGCTCCAGCACGGTTGTTCGAGGAATGCCTGAAGCTGTTCCTGTCCGGCCATGCCGTCGCCAGCTTCATCGAGCTCGAGCGGCACGGCCTGTTGCCGGCGCTGCTGCCCGAAACCGCGGCCGCGCTCGCGGCCAACCGCAGCGGTGCGTTGCGCCGGATGCTGCTCGAGGGGCTGCGCGGCACCGACGAACGCGTCGCCCACGACGAGCCCGTGTCGCCTGCGTTCCTGTTCGCGCTGCTGCTCTGGCCGGCGTACTGCCGTGCGCTGATGGCATTGCAGGCGCAGGGCGTGCATACGGTCGAAGCACAACGGCGCGCCGCCGACCGGGTGATGGTCCACCAGTTGTCCGTGGTCGCCCTGCCGCGCCGCTTCTCCGTGCCGATGCAGGAAATCTGGCTGCTGCAGCCACGCTTTGCGCTGCGCCAGCGCAAGCGCGTGCACCGGTTGCTCGCGCACCCGCGGTTCCGCGCGGCCTACGACTTCCTGGTGCTGCGCCTGGCGGCATCCAACGAACATGCCGCCGACGTCGAGTTCTGGCGCGAGCTGCAGACGCATCCCGGCGAGATCGAGGAAGCCCTGCAGGCGGCAGCCCGTGACGGCCAGGAAGGCGAGCCGACGGACGAGGACGGCGCACCGCGCCGGCGGCGTCGCAGGCGCCGCCGCACCGGCGCGCCCGCACCGGCCGGCGAGTGATCCCGCCGGTGGCGTCGGTCACCGCGATCGTCGGGCTGGGCGGCAACGAGGGCGACAGCATCGCCATCCTCCGGGCGGCACTGGTCGGGCTCGACCTGTTGCCGGAGACACGCCTGCTCAGCGCGTCGCGGCTGTACCGCACCCCGGCCTGGGGCAACGTGGAGCAGCCGGACTTCATCAATGCGGCGGCGGCGCTCGAAACCTCGCTCGCCGCGCGGGACCTGCTGGACAGGCTGCTGTCCGTCGAACGAGCCTTCGGCCGCATCCGCGCGGCCGACGGCAGCGACCGCTGGGGTCCGCGGCGCCTGGACCTGGACTTGCTGCTCTACGGGAGCGTTGTCATCGACGAGCCGGGACTGCGCGTCCCGCACCCGCACCTGCACGAGCGCGCCTTCGCGCTGTTGCCGCTGGTGGACGTGGCCCCGGACGCGGTGATTCCCGGCATCGGCCTGGCCCGCGATGCCTTGCGTGCGCTTTCGCCCGATGTGATGGCGAGTGGCGATATCGAAGTCGTAGGCTAGGGGCATGTCCATCCACGCCAGCCCGACAACCGACAACGGCCGCCGCCGCTGGACCGTGCCGATGCTCGCCGACGCCAAGCGCGACGGCCGCCGGCTGGTGATGCTCACCTGTTACGACGCCGGGTTCGCGCGCACGCTCGACGCCGCGGGCGTCGACCTGGTGCTGGTCGGTGACTCGCTGGGCATGGTGGTGCAGGGGCGAGACAGCACGCTGCCGGTGACGGTCGACGACATCGCGTACCACACGGCCTGTGTCGCGCGCGGGTTGTCCAATGCGTTGCTGGTCTCCGACCTGCCGTTCCAGGCCGACGCCTCGCCGCAATCCGCGCTCGATGCGTCGGTGCGCTGCCTGCAGGGGGGCGCGGGGATGGTCAAGCTGGAAGGCGCGGGCCACAAGCTCGAAGTGATCCGGCACCTCGTCGAACGCGAGATCCCGGTGTGCGCGCACCTGGGGCTGACGCCGCAGTCGGTGCTGCGCCTGGGGGGGTTCAAGGTCCAGGGCCGCGAGGAAGCGGCCGCGGCGAAGCTGCGTGACGATGCACGCGCCGTCGCGCAGGCCGGCGCATCGCTGCTCGTGCTTGAATGCGTGCCGTCGCCGCTGGCCGCTGCGATCACCGGCGACCTGGCGATCCCCACGATCGGCATCGGCGCCGGCCCGCAGTGCGACGGCCAGGTGCTGGTGCTGCACGACCTGCTCGGCCTGGACAGCGGCCACCGCCGCCCGAAGTTCGTCAAGGATTTCCTCGCCGAAGGCGGCTCGGTGGAAGGCGCCGTCCGCGCCTACGCCGACGCCGTCCGCGCCGGCACGTTTCCCGACGCCGCACACGCTTACGCCTGACCCATGATCGAGGCGGTGTCTGACCTGTCGGTGTTGCGCGCGCGGGTAGCCGGGTGGCGGCGCGAGGGGCTGCGCGTCGGGTTCGTGCCGACGATGGGCAACCTGCACGCGGGACACCGGTCGCTGGTGGCGCTGGCGCGCGAACGCGCGGATCGGGTGGTCGCCAGCGTCTTCGTGAACCCGACGCAGTTCGGCCCGGGCGAGGACTTCGCGCGCTACCCGCGCACGCCCGATGCCGACGTCGCGGGCCTCGACGCTGCCGGGTGCGACCTGGCCTGGCTGCCCTCGGTCGAGACCATGTACCCGCTCGGCATCGACAACGCGGTGAGCATGCGCGTGCCCGGCGTGACCGACGTGCTGGAGGGCGCGCACCGGCCGGGCCATTTCGACGGCGTGGCCACGGTGGTGGCGCGGCTGTTCAACCAGGTGCAACCGGACGTTGCCGTGTTCGGCCGCAAGGACTACCAGCAGCTCGCCGTCATCCGGCACCTGGTGGCGGACCTCGCGTTCCCGGTGGATCTGCTGGCCGCGCCCACGCTGCGCGACCCGGACGGCCTGGCGATGAGCTCGCGCAACCAGTACCTGGACGCGGCGGCGCGCACACGCGCGCCGGAGATCCACCGCACGCTGCAGGCGATGCGCGAGCGCGTGCTCGCGGGAGACCCCGTGGTCGCGGTGGAAGCGGGTGCCAAGGCACGACTGGCCGGTGCGGGGTTCGAGGTGGACTACGCCGTGGTGAGCAGCCCCGGTCTCGCCGAGCCGGCCCCGGGCGGCCCCTGGGTGGCCCTGGTGGCCGCGCGGCTCGGCGCCACGCGCCTCATCGACAACCTCGAATTCAGGGCGCCTTGATAGAATTGCAGCCATGAATCTGAACGTCCTCAAGGCCAAGATCCACCGCGCCACCGTGACCCACGCCGAGCTCCACTACGAGGGCTCGTGCGCGATCGACGGCCGCCTGCTCGACATCTCCGGCATCCGCGAGTACGAGCAGGTGCACATCTACAACGTCAACAACGGCCAGCGCTTCGTCACCTACGCCATCCGCGGCGAGGAA